>NZ_JBFAAP010000002.1:0-474785 GCF_040639815.1 Streptomyces sp. NPDC023723 | reverse complement strand
GTTGATAGGCCAGATATGGAAGCACCGTAAGGTGTGGAGTTGACTGGTACTAATAGGCCGAGGGCTTGTCCTCAGTTGCTCGCGTCCACTGTGTTGGTTCTGAAACCACGAACAGCCCCGCTGTTGTAGGCGGTTGGTTGTGTTTCATAGTGTTTCGGTGGTCATAGCGTAGGGGAAACGCCCGGTTACATTTCGAACCCGGAAGCTAAGCCTTACAGCGCCGATGGTACTGCAGGGGGGACCCTGTGGGAGAGTAGGACGCCGCCGAACAATTCTTATAAGGGAAACCCCCGCATCGTGAGATGCGGGGGTTTTCTGCGTTTAGGGTCGGTGTATGCGCTACGACCTGGTTATCTTCGACAATGACGGTGTGCTCGTCGACAGTGAGCCGATCTCCAACCGGCTGCTGGCCGGCTATCTGACGGAGCTCGGGCATCCGACGTCATACGAGGATTCGTTGCGGGATTACATGGGGGCCGCGATGCATCGGGTCCATGATCTGATCCGGGAGCGGACCGGGCGGGGGCTGCCCGTGGATTTCGATGATGTTTTTCATGGGCGGGTGTTCGCGGCCTTCGAGCGGGATCTGGAGCCGGTGCCCGGTGTTGTCGGGGTGCTGGCGGAACTCGCGGCAAAGGACGTGGCGTACTGCGTGGCGTCGTCCGGGAGTCATGAGCGGATTCGGGTGGGGCATCGGACGACCGGGCTGGACCGGTGGTTCGACGACGGGCGGATCTTCAGCTCGGAGGATGTGGGGCGGGGGAAGCCGGCGCCGGATCTGTTCCTGTACGCGGCCGAGCGGATGGGTGTGGCACCGCAGCGGTGTGTCGTGGTCGAGGACAGTCCGCTCGGGGTGGCGGCCGCCGTGGCGGCGGGGATGGATGTCGTGGGGTTCACCGCCATGACGCCGGCGGAGAAACTGGCCGGGGCCGGCAAGGTGTTCGCGGACATGCGGGAACTGCTCGGGCTGCTGGCCTGACGGACATTTGTCCTGGGGGGTTCTGGACGGTTGTCTCTACTGGCCGGCCGGGGTTCGCCCGGACGCTGGGGGCATGAGGACGCATGCGGATACCCGCCGGACCCTCGTCTCCCTGGTCCTGGACGTGGGGGCGCCCATCGGGTCGTACTACCTGCTGAAGGACGGGGTCGGGGTCAGTACGCTCGCGGCGCTCGGGTGGAGTGGTGTGCTGCCGGTGCTGCGGGCCGGGTGGGGGCTGGCGGGGCGCGGGGCGGTGAACGGGCTCGCGCTGCTGATCCTGCTGGCCAACGGAGTCGGGCTGGTCGTCGGGGTCGAGGCCGGGGAGCCGCGGCTGATGCTGGCCAGGGACAGCGTGATCACGAGTGTGGTGGGGTTCGTGCTGCTGGGGTCCGTGGTGGTGGGGCGGCCGATGATGTCGGGGATGGTGCGACCGTGGGTGGTCAAGGGGGACGCCGCGCGGGAACGGGCCTGGGGGCGGTTGCGGGGTGAGTCGGTGGATTTCCGGCGGGCCGAGCGATGGTTCACCGGGATGTGGGGGGTCGCGTTCGCCGGGGAGTCGGCGGTGCGGGTCGTGGGGGCGTACACGCTGCCGGTCGATGTGATGGTGTGGCTCGGGACCGTGGTGATGTGCGGGGTGATCGGGGTGACCTTCGTGGTCAGCGGGGCGGTGGCGGCCAGGCCGATGCTTGAGATGGTCGAGCGGGCGGTGCGGCGCGCGGAAGGTGACGACGATTCATCTTTGGCGGGATCTACCCAGGCGTAGGGCGGGGCTCTACGCTCGCCGCCATGACGGATGTGCTGCGGCGGGGCAGGGCCTCTCTGGCGTTCGGCTTCTTCGCCCAGGGGGTGGCGTTCGCGCTGCTGGTGACGCGCATTCCGGCCATTCAGGACCGGTACGGGGTGTCCGACGCGCTGTTGCCGGCCTTCCTCGCGGCGGTGCCGGTGCTGGCCGGGGTGGGGAGCGTGGGCACCGAGCGGCTGGTGCGGCGGGTGCGGCCGAGCCGGGTGCTGCGGTGGTCCCAGCCGGTGGTGCTGCTGGCGCTGCTCGGGGTCGGGCTGGGGGAGGGGATGGCCGAACTGGCCGTCGCGCTCGGTGCGTTCGGGCTGGCGGTGGGGGCGCTGGACGCCTCCATGAACATGCTCGGGGTCAGTCTGCAGCGGGCGTACGGGCGGAGCATCATGCTCGGGTTCCACGCGACGTACAGCCTGGGCGGGATTCTGGGGGCCTCGCTGGCGTGGGCGGGGGCGCACTGGGAGCTCGCGCTCTGGGTGTCGTATCTGCCGGTGGTGGCGGTGTTGCTGCCGGCGGCGCTGGTGGGGAGCCGGTGGTATGTGGATGCGGCCGGGGGGCCGGTTGGGGAGGGACAGGGGCAGGGGAAGGGGCAGGGGAAGGAGTCGGGGGGCGGCGGGGTTGTGGGGTTCGGGGTGTTGTTGCCGCTGTGTCTGGTGATGACGTTCGCGTACATCGGGGACTCGACGGTGTCCAACTGGAGTGCGAAGTACCTCCAGGACGTGCTGGGGAGTTCGGAGCAGCTGGCGACCGTTCCGTACAACGTGTACATGGTGACCACGCTGGTGGGGCGGGCGGTCGGGGATCTCGGGGTGCGGCGGTTCGGGGCCGTGGCCGTGGTGCGGGGTGGGGCGCTGGTCGCGGCGGTGGGGTTCGCGGTGGTGGCGGGGGCGCCGGGGGCCTGGGTGGGGATGGGCGGGTTCACGCTGCTGGGGGTGGGGCTGTGCGTGCTGGTGCCGCAGACGTTCGCGGCGGCGGGGCGGTTGTTCCCCGGGGCCTCGGATGCGGCGGTGGCGCGGCTGAATGTCTTCAACTATGTGGGCTTTTTGATTGGTTCGCCGTTGGTGGGGGCGCTCGGGGATGCCTGGAGTTACCGGGGCGCGATGCTGGTGCCGATGGTGTTGGTACTGGTGACGGTGGTGTACGCCCGGTCCTTCGAGGCGCCGGGAGCGGACCGATACGGTGGCGGGCATGAGCGGGCGCGCGCAGCTGATGTGGGACGAGGCGGTCACGGGCTATGACTTCGGGCCCGATCATCCGATGGATCCGGTGCGGCTGGCGCTGACGCGGAGCCTGGTCGGGGCCTTCGGGCTGGACCGGGAGGTGGATGTGGTGGCGGCCAAGGCGGCGGGGGAGTCGACGCTGCGGCTGGTGCACCGGGCGGACTACGTCGCGGCGGTGAAGGCGGCGTCCGCCGATCCGCGGGTGGCGGACGGTGCGTATGGGCTGGGGACGGTCGACGATCCGGCGTTCGCGGGGATGCACGAGGCGTCGGCGCTGATCGCCGGGCAGTCGGTGGGGGCGGCGGAGGCGGTGTGGCGGGGGGACGCGCTGCACGCGGTGAACTTCGCGGGCGGGCTGCACCACGCGATGCCGGGGGCGGCGTCCGGGTTCTGTGTGTACAACGACGCGGCGCTGGCGATCGCGCGGTTGCTGGAGCTGGGCGTCGAGCGGGTGGCGTACGTGGATGTCGACGTGCATCACGGGGACGGGGTGCAGGCGGCGTTCTGGGCGGATCCGCGGGTGCTGACGGTGTCGTTGCATGAGCATCCGCGGACGTTGTTCCCGGGGAGCGGGTGGCCGGAGGAGACGGGTGGGGACGGGGCCGCGGAGGGGTCGGCGGTGAATGTCGCCCTGCCGGCGGGGACCGGGGATGCCGGGTGGTTGCGGGCGTTCCACGCGGTGGTGCCGGAGGTGGTGGCCGCGTTTCGGCCGCAGGTGCTGGTGACGCAGCACGGGGCGGATACGCACTTCGAGGATCCGCTGGCGCATCTGGCGGTGTCGGTGGACGCGCAGCGGGCGGTGCAGGTGGCGTGTCATGAGCTGGCGCACGAGCACGCCGGGGGGCGGTGGGTGGCGCTGGGCGGGGGTGGTTACGCGGTGGTGGATGTGGTGCCGCGGTCGTGGACGCATCTGGTGGGGATCGCGGCGGGGCGGGAGGTCTTGCCGGAGGCGGTGATTCCGGAGGCTTGGCGGGGGGAGGTGTTCGCGCGGACTCGGCAGGGTGGGCCGGTGCGGATGACTGATGGGCGGTGGCCGGTGTCGTGGGTGGGGTGGGAGGCGGGGTACGACCCTGCGGATCGGGTGGATCAGGCGGTGTTGGCGGCTCGGCGGGCGGTGTTTCCGTTGCGGGGGTTGTTGGCGTGACGGTTGTCTACTGACGGTTCTTGGGGGGTGGGTGGGGAGGGGTGGGGTGGGGGCGGTTGGTCGGGTTGGGGTGAGGGTGCGCGGTGTTGGCGGGGTGCGCGGTGTTGGGTGGGGGCGTTGGCGCGGCCCGGCGGTGCGGGGTGCCGCCGCGCCCACCCGTGCCGCCCCTGGCGGCACGATTGCCCGCGGTTACGCGGTTACGCGGTGCGCGGGTGCGCGGCGGCGCGGGTGCGCTGCGGCGCGGAGGTGGGGTGACGCCGGTGCGCTGCGGCGCGGTGACGCGGTGACGCGGTGACGGGGTGACGCGGGCGCGCTGGTGTGCGGCGGCGCGGAGGTGGGGTGACGCCGGTGCGCTGCGGCCCGGTGACGCGGTGACGCGGTGACGGGGTGACGCGGGGGCGCTGGTGTGCGGCGGCGCGGCGACCGTGGGTGTGCGGAAACGCTGCGGCGGGGTTACGGGGTTACGGGGTGACGGGGTTGCGCGGTGACGGGGTTGCGCGGTGACGGGGGGCGCGGCGGCGTGGTGATTGTGGGTGTGTGGGCCGGGTGGGTGTAGTTGGGGGGAAGTGGGTGGGGGTGGGGGTGGGGGCCGGGAGCATCGGGGGGTGGTGTCTTTCGGGGAGCTTCGTGAGCATCTGCTGGTGGCTCGGCTGGCCGGGGTCGTGGCGACCTCGCGGGAGGTGAGTCTGCGGAGTTATCGGCTGTTCGCGGCCCGGGATCCGCGGGTGCTGCTGGGGATCGACCCGGTGGGGGCGTGGCAGCAGCGGGACGTTATCGAGCTGATGGCGGACAGATGCGGGGTTTCGGCCGACCCGCGCTGCGTCAGCGGGCATGATGTGATCGATCCGGATCGGACGCTGACCGCTCTGGATGATTTCGCCGATCGGCTGGCGGAAGTCGCCCGGCGCGGCGCCCCGGTCGTGCTCGGCACCGGACATCCGCATCGGCTGCTCGGCTTCTACGTCGCGCTCGCGGACGCCCTGTCGGCGGCGGGGTGTGCCGTTCTCACCCCGGCGCAGGGTCGCTGTGTCGACATAACGACCCGGTTCGGTCTACGCACGTACAACCTCGACTACGTACGAGGTGTCGGGTTGGTGCGAGAACGCGGGGGTGAAAGCCCCGGTTGTGAGCCCGGCGCGCACACCCATTCTCCCCTCCCGGTTCGGACCGCGCTGGCCGGTGCGGCGGAGGCCGGCGGGGTGCTGCCGGAGCTGGTGATCGGAGACCACGGATGGGTCTGCGGAGCAGGTCAGCTGGGGTTCGAGGCCATCGGGCTCGCTGATACGGACGACCCCGCGCTCTTCGTGGGTCAGGCAGAGGGGTGCGTGTCCGTCGTCGTTCCACTTGATGACGGCGTGCGGTCCGATTACTACCTGCCGCTTACCCGCTACGTACTCAAACGAGCGTGTCTGTCCCAGTAGGACGCCGATGCGTGCACCTCTTCCCCACTCGCATCACCCGCACCTACATTGGGGAGTGAGCACGCAGCGACGAAGAGTCACCGGAAGGGGAAGCCGGTGGCCGTCGAGTGCGGAAGGTTCAGGTGTGTCATGGCTGGAGACCAGAGGCCTCTGAGCGAGGTTCAGTTCCTTACCGTGGCGGAGGTCGCCTCGGTGATGCGAGTGTCGAAGATGACCGTGTACCGGTTGGTGCACAGCGGTCATCTGCCCGCGATCCGGGTGGGGCGGTCGTTCCGCGTCCCGGAGAATGCGGTTCACGAGTACCTCCGCGAGAGCTTCGTGGGGGTGGACACGGCCTGACGACGGCCCTGGGGGAGGTCCTCGGAGTCCCTCCGGGCCTCCCCCGCCCCTCGATTACGACCTCAGCGCTCGGACGGGTAGGCTAGCCCCTCGTAGGTCGTGTGGGCCCATGGCGCCCAAACAACCGAGTGATGAGAAGTGAGCGAGGGTTAGTCGTGGGCTCTGTTATCAAGAAGCGGCGCAAGCGGATGGCGAAGAAGAAGCACCGCAAGCTGCTCAAGCGCACGCGCGTGCAGCGTCGTAACAAGAAGTAGTCGCACCGAGCAGTACGCGACGCGACGCCGCGAGAGCGTCACCTGTGGCCTCCCACCATCCGGTGGGAGGCCACAGGTGTCTCGGTCCGGCAGTCATGCCGGCGCAACACCGACCCGCTAGGTTGGCCGACGAGCGGGGAACCCGGCAGGTGACCGAGAGGAAGGCGCTGATCGTGGGCAAGGTCGTGCTCGTGACCGGAGTGGCCCGTCAGCTGGGGGGCCGTTTCGTGCGGCGGATCCAGCGGGACCCGGCGGTCGACCGGGTCGTCGGCGTGGACGCGGTCCCGCCCGAGCACCAGCTGGGCGGCGCGGACTTCGTGCAGGCCGACATCCGGCAGCCCACCATCGCGCGGGTGCTGGCGGAGTCCGGCGCCGACACGGTCGTGCACATGGATGTCACCGGCACCCCGCTGGGCAGCGGCAGCCGGACGTCGGTCAAGGAGACCAACGTCATCGGGACCATGCAGCTGCTCGGCGCCTGCCAGAAGTCGCCGACCGTGCGGCGGCTGGTGGTGAAGTCCAGTACGAACGTGTACGGGTCCGCGCCGCGCGATCCGGCGGTCTGCACGGAGACGACGCCGGCCAAGGCGCTGCCCAGCGGTGGGTTCGCCAAGGACATCGTGGAGGTCGAGGGCTATGTGCGGGGCTTCGCGCGGCGGCGGCCGGACGTCGCGGTGTGCGTGCTGCGGTTCGCCAACATCCTCGGTCCGGTCACCGACACCCCGCTGGCCTCGTACTTCTCGCTGCCGGTGCTGCCGACGGTGTTCGGGTACGACCCGCGGCTGCAGTTCGCGCACGAGGACGACGTGATCGAGGTGCTGCGGATCGCCTCGCACGAACCGGAGCGGGGCACGCTCAACAGCGGCACGTTCAACATCGCCGGTGACGGTGTCCTGGTGCTCTCCCAGTGTTCCCGGCGGCTGGGCCGGCCGACCGTGCCGCTGCTGCTGCCCGTCGTCAGCTGGGCCGGCTCCCTGGTGCGTACGCTGGGGGTGACGGACTTCTCCCCCGAGCAGATCCGGCTGCTCACTCACGGCCGGGTCGTGGACACCACGCAGATGCGCGAGACGCTGGGTTTCCAGCCGAAGCACACCACCGCGGAGACGTTCGCGGACTTCGCGCGCAGCCGGGAGCCGGGACTGCTCCCGCCGGCGGTCGTCGCGAAGGCCGTGGACCGGATCGCCGCGCTGTCCGGTACGGGCAGCGGCCACCCCTCGACGCAGAGCGCCAGCTGAGGAGCGCATCAACGATGGCGGATGCCAAGGTCATTCCGTTCGACGACGACCGGTCCCGCGGGGGCGCCGCGCAGCGCTCGGCGCGGCGCCGGGGCGGCCCGGGGAGCCGGCGCAAGGGTACGGCGGAGGCCGCGCCGGTCCGCGAGGTCCAGGCGCTGCCGGTGCGGCCGGGTGCCGGGGACGGGGGCCGCGAGGAGCGGCCGTCCGAGGTCGAGGACGGCGGCGACGGCGGTCTGGAGCGGCGGATCGCGGGCGGGCTGGCCTTCCTGCGGCGGCGGCTGACCGGGGACTACGAGGTCGACGACTTCGGCTACGACGCCGAGCTGACCGACCAGGTGCTGATGTCGGTGCTGCGCCCGATGTACGAGAAGTACTTCCGGGTCGAGGTGAAGGGCATCGAGAACATCCCGGCCGAGGGCGGCGCGCTGATCGTCGCCAACCACTCCGGGACGCTGCCGCTGGACGGCCTGATGATGCAGGTCGCGGTGCACGACCACCATCCGGCGGGGCGGCATCTGCGGCTGCTCGCGGCGGACCTGGTGTTCGTGCTGCCGGTCGTCAACGAGCTGGCCCGCAAGCTCGGTCACACCCTGGCCGACGCGGAGGACGCGGCGCGGCTGCTCGGGCAGGGCGAGCTGGTCGGGGTGATGCCGGAGGGGTTCAAGGGGCTGGGCAAGCCGTTCGGGGACCGGTACAAGCTTCAGCGGTTCGGGCGGGGCGGGTTCGTCTCGACGGCGCTGCGGGCGGGGACGCCGATCATTCCGTGCTCGGTGGTCGGCGCGGAGGAGATCTACCCGATGCTCGGCAACGCCCGGACGCTGGCCCGGCTGCTGGGGTTCCCGTACTTCCCGCTGACGCCGACCTTCCCGTGGCTGGGGCCGCTGGGCGCGGTGCCGTTGCCGACGAAGTGGACGATCCAGTTCGGTGAGCCGATCCCGACGGACCACTATCCGGCCGAGGCGGCCGAGGACCCGATGCTGATGTTCAACCTGACCGATCAGGTGCGGGAGCAGATCCAGCACACGCTGTACAAACTGCTGGTGCAGCGGCGGTCGGTGTTCTTCTGAGCCGTTCCCCGTTCCCCGTTCTCCGTTCTCCGTTCCCCGTTCTTCGTTCTTCGTTCTCCGGTCCGGGCATGCGTACGGCGGTGGGGGTGCCCCCACCGCCGTACGCGTCGCTGCGGTGTGCTGGTCAGTCCGTGTCGTCGCCGTCGATGCCCAGGCCGGGCAGCAGGCCGGGCAGGAGGGGCGGCAGGGTGACGTCCGGCTCGGGGACGGGCGTCTTGCCGCCGGTCGACGGTGAGCTGGAGGCGGTCTCCTTGGGCGGGTCGAGCAGGCCGCCGGTGCTGCCGCCGAGCAGGCCGTCCTTCTCGCTGTCGGAGTCGGCGGACTCGCTGGGGCGCCGGCTGTCGGTGCGGTCCTCTTCCGTGGCGTCGCTCCGGCCGGTGCTGGGCGGGGCCGAGCTGCCGGTGCGGTCGGGCGGGGTGGTGCCGGCCGAGCCGGAGCCGCCGCCGCGCTCGCCCGGGTCGCCGCCCTGGGACGGCGGCTGGGGGAGCAGGGAGCGCAGCGGGGCCACGTCCTCGTCTATGGCGTCGAACACCGACGACACCTGCTCGCTGACGTCGCCGAGCTGGACGGGCAGCCGCTCGCGCAGGATCCCCCAGGCGTCCCGGTGGGAGCGGGAGAAGGCGGACAGCGCCCGCATCGGGTCGAGCGAGTCGGGGTCGCGGGCGTAGGCCGCGCTGAGCAGCCGGTGGCCTTCGGTCGCGTCCTGTCCCATGCCGGACAGGGTGCGGCGGATCTCGCCGAGGGTCTCGTGGTCGAGGGCGCCGCCGCGGTCCCGCTCCAGCAGCCGGCGGGCCTCGCTCAGCCGGGTGGAGGCCCGGTCGAGGTAGCCGCGGCCGCGCTCGGTGTCGCCTTCGGCCAGGCCCAGCTTGAAGTCCTCTATGCCGCGCTTGAGGCCGTAGAGCGAGTCGCCCGGCAGGGCGTCGGAACTGGCCGCGGCCACTCCGCCGAAGGCTCCCGCGGCCACGCCGACGCTGAGGCCGCCGGCGGTGAGGCCCTTGGCCAGCCGGGAGCGGGGCCGGAGTTTTCTGAGCGGTGTCGCCCGGTGGGCGCCGCGGGCGCGGCGCTGCTCGGGTACCGCCGGGTCCGCCTCGCCGCCCGCGGTGCCCTCCTGGAGCATGGCCTCGAACGCGGCCACCAGCTGGGCCCGCTGGACGACCTTGACCTCCGGGTCCAGCTCGGGCTTGGGCAGCGCGTCGAGACCGGTGGTCAGGGCCATCAGGCGGCCCTGCTCGGTCCGGTCCGCGGGGGCCGCGGCCGGTGCCGGTCCTTCGGGCTGCTCGGCCGCCGGGCTCCGCTCGGACTGCTCCTCCAGAGCCTGGGCGAAGGCGTTCGCCCGCCGGTGCGCCGATACGTTCGCGATCACTGGCGGCACCTCCTCTCGTCATGACGGTCGACTCCCCAGGGGGTCCTGAGGGTTGCACACCCTGGCCACGACCACCCGATCGTGCGATCGGACTCGGCCAGGGAGTGACCACAGGGAGCCTGCATCCCGCACAACGAGCGGCGCGGCACTTGGGTTACGCGCGGCGGGCAAGCGGGGCGGGGAGTCAACGGGCCGTCACCGAGGGTGACTTGAGAGGGTCAGCGGGCGTCGTCCGGGAGCAGCCGGGCGAGGGTGCGTACGGCGCGGTACTGGAGGGTCTTGATGGCGCCTTCGTTCTTGCCCATCACGCGGGCGGTCTCGGCGACGGAGAGGCCCTGGAGGAAGCGCAGCGTGACGCACTCCTGCTGCTGGGGGTTGAGCCGGCGTACGGCGTCCAGCAGGGCGGCGTTGGAGAGGGACTCCAGGACGGAGTCCTCGGGGGAGCGCTCGACCTCGTTGGCGTCGAGCATCTCGCCGGTGGTCACTTCCAGGCGGAAGCGGCTGGACTTGAAGTGGTCGGCGACCAGGTTGCGGGCGATCGTCACCAGCCAGGCGCCGAAGTCGCGGCCCTGCCAGGTGAAGGTGCCGATGCGGCGCAGGGCGCGCAGGAAGGTCTCGCTGGTCAGGTCCTCGGCGGTGGCCTTGCCTCCCACGCGGTAGTAGATGTACCGGTACACGGTGTCGCTGTACTGGTCGTAGAGACGCCCGAAGGCGTCGGCCTCGCCGGACTGGGCGCGCTCGACCAGGTCCATCATCCGGGCGCTGTCGCTGTCCGCGGCGGGCCGGCGGACGGTCGTCCCGGACGCCCGTCCGCGTCTGCCGACGGCCGCGCCGCCGTCGGCGAGCGCGTAGGCCGGGCCGGCGGGGGCGGCGGCTGAGACGAGGGCGGGGACGGCGTACGCGGTGGGGACGGCATACGCGGTGGGGACGAGGTCGCGCAGCAGGTCGTGGAGCGTTTTGACCGTTGCGCGCAGCGTAGCCAGGCCCGAGGCGTCAACCCCGACGTGTGGGTACACGGGACTCCCAGAGGCAGAGCTTCCATCACGTGCAGTGCGGGACCTTTCACCCGTCGTAGCGACAGGGGGGTACCGGATTGCGTCTGAGGAGAATAACGCTTCGTACAGGCCCTGCTACACCCAGTTGCTCAAATCATCGATTACGTCGCTTACGTAACCGAATGACGGCTGATCAAGTGCCGGATAGTGATCGGTTATTGATCGAAAGGGTCTGGGTTCGGCGTCGTTACGGAGCGTGTTGTGCCCGGGTGCGAAATGGGGGAGTGATCCGGGGCCGCCGGGGTACGTCAGAGGGATTGGCCGCGGCGCCGGTGCAGGGCGATGGCCGCCGCCGTGCCGCCGGCCACCGCGCCGACGCCGGCCGCGGCCGGGATGCCGACCTTGGCGGCCTTGCGGCCGGTGCGGTAGTCCCGTAGCCGCCAGTCCAGCTGCCGGGCGTGGCGGCGGAGTTTGGAGTCCGGGTTGATCGCGTAGGGGTGGCCGACCAGGGACAGCATCGGGATGTCGTTGTGCGAGTCGCTGTAGGCGGCGCAGCGGGTCAGGTCCAGGGCCTCGGCGGCGGCCAGGGCGTGTACCGCCTCGGCCTTGGCCGGGCCGTGCAGGGGTTCGCCGACCAGTTTGCCGGTGTAGACGCCGTCGACCGACTCGGCGACCGTGCCGAGCGCGCCGGTCAGGCCGAGGCGGCGGGCGATCACCTGGGCGATCTCCACCGGGGCGGCGGTCACCAGCCAGACCTTCTGGCCCGCGTCCAGGTGCGCCTGGGCCAGCGCGCGGGTGCCCGGCCAGATCCGCTCGGCCATGTACTCGTCGTAGATCTCCTCGCCGATCGACTTCAGCTCGGAGACGCGGTGGCCCTTGACGATGGAGAGCGCCGAGTCGCGGGCGTCCTGCATGTGCTCGGGGTCCTCGATGCCGGCCAGCCGGAACCACGCCTGCTGCCAGGCGAACCGGGCCAGGTCGCGGGTCTCGAAGAACTTGCGCTTGTACAGGCCGCGGCCGAAGTGGAAGAGGGCGGCGCCCTGCATCACCGTGTTGTCCAGGTCGAAGAAGGCGGCGGCCCGGTCGTCGCCGTGCACCGGGAAGTCCGGCTCACCGGCGGATTCGGGCGCGGGGAGGTGCTGGGTGGATTTGCGGGCTGCCTCCGCCGACGCCTCGCCTGCCAGCACGCTGCGCGCGGTGGCGGAGCGCCTCCGGGGAGTGAGCCATCCAAGAGCGGCCATGCTCGTGAGCATAGCCAGTTTGTTCGGACGTTCCGGAGTCGAGAGGTTGGGAGGCTGTGAACTCTGCGCGACCGTGCCGTTAAAGAAGCGGTGTGCCCGGCGCGTCGCGGGGGCCTGGCCGCGGGGCTTCCGTACGGCCCGGGGCGCGCGAGAATGGCGGGCATGAGCCCCGTCTTCCGCCGAAAGACGCCGCCGCGTCCTGAGCACCAGTCCCGTCCCGAGAACCATCTCGTCACCCTCATCCGCAAACCCGGCTGCCACCTGTGTGATGACGCACAGCTCGTCGTCGAGAAGGTGTGCGCCGACCTCGGCGTCCCGTGGGAGGCGAGGGACATCACCGAGGACCGCCGGCTCCACGACGAGTACTGGGAGCAGATTCCCGTCGTCCTCGTCGACGGACGCCAGCACACCTTCTGGCGTGTGAACGAGGAACGTCTGCGCAGGGCACTGACCGAGTAGTCCCAGTAGTCCGAGTAGTCCAAGAGCTGCCGGATGGTCGCTTAAAATCGATGGCGACCTGGTCTCGGGGGCGTGGATCGTGAGGAGCGTGGGCGGCTTTGCCCCCAATAGGAGAGGAACGTGTGCGCGGGCGCGCCGGTTCCCCGTTCGTGCGCCGGGGGCGCGTGACCCCGGTCACGTTGGCCGGGCAAATCGGACACCATCTTTGTGCACGCGTTCACAAAGACATAGCCTGCATTCGACGGGGCGGTCATGTAGGGACGTATGACCGCCTACAGCCCCGCTCTACCCGCAGGAGCACCGTGGCAACTGGCCGAACACACCGACCGGCGACCCGCAGCCGAGGGATTCCCGAGGCCACCGTCGCCCGGCTTCCGCTGTACCTCCGCGCGCTGACCGCACTGTCGGAGCGCTCGGTGCCCACGGTCTCCTCCGAGGAGCTGGCGGCCGCGGCGGGAGTCAACTCCGCGAAGCTGCGCAAGGACTTCTCCTACCTCGGTTCCTACGGGACCCGGGGCGTCGGCTACGACGTCGAGTACCTCGTCTACCAGATCTCCCGGGAGCTGGGCCTGACCCAGGACTGGCCGGTCGTCATCGTCGGCATCGGCAACCTCGGCGCCGCGCTCGCCAACTACGGCGGGTTCGCCTCCCGCGGGTTCCGGGTCGCCGCGCTGATAGACGCCGACCCCGCGATGGCCGGCAAGCCGGTGGCCGGCATCCCGGTGCAGCACACCGACGAGCTGGAGACGATCATCACCGACAACGGGGTGTCCATCGGCGTGATCGCCACCCCCGCCGGTGCCGCCCAGCAGGTCTGCGACCGGCTGGTGGCGGCCGGGGTCACCTCCATCCTGAACTTCGCGCCGACCGTGCTGAACGTCCCCGAGGGCGTCGACGTGCGCAAGGTCGACCTCTCCATCGAACTCCAGATCCTCGCCTTCCACGAGCAGCGCAAGGCCGGTGAGGAGGCGGCGGCGCAGGACGCCGTGCCCGCCGCCGCCCGCAAGCGCCCCGCCGCCGCCGACAAGGGTCCTGACGGGGACGACGTCCCCGCCGTGATGCCGGCATGAGCCTCCTGGTCGTCGGACTCAGCCACCGCAGCGCCCCGGTCAGCGTCCTGGAGCGGGCCTCGCTGAACGCGGACGCGCAGAACAAGCTGCTCCAGGACACGGTCGCCGCCGAACCGGCCGCCGAGGCCGCGGTGCTGGCCACCTGCAACCGGATCGAGCTCTACGCCGACGTGGACAAGTTCCACGCCGGGGTGGCCGAGCTCTCCACGCTGCTCGCCCAGCACAGCGGGGTCGGCCTGGAGGAGCTCACGCCCTTCCTCTACGTGCACTACGAGGACCGGGCCGTCCACCATCTGTTCTCGGTGGCCTGCGGTCTGGACTCGATGGTCGTCGGCGAGGGCCAGATCCTCGGGCAGATAAAGGACTCGCTGGCCCGGGCGCAGGAGCTGCACACCGCCGGACGGCTGCTGAACGACCTGTTCCAGCAGGCGCTCAGGGTCGGCAAGCGGGCCCACTCGGAGACCGGCATCGACCGCGCCGGGCAGTCCCTGGTCACCTTCGGCCTGGAGCAGCTGGCCGCCGGGGCGGACCCGGCCGGCTGGGCCCGGGGCAAGAAGGCCCTGGTCATCGGGGCCGGGTCGATGTCCTCGCTGGCCGCCGCGACGCTGGCGCGGGCCGGGGTCGCCGAGGTGGTGGTCGCCAACCGCACCTTCGAGCGGGCCGAGCGGCTCGCGCGGATCCTGAGTGAGGGCGACGACACGGACGTGCTGGCCCGCGCGGTACCGATGGACGCGGTGCCGGCCGAGCTGACACGTGCCGACGTCGCCGTCTCCTGTACCGGCGCGACCGGCCTGGTGCTCACCGGCGAGGCGGTCGCCGCGGCGGTCGAGGGACGTACCGGCGAACCCGTCGCGATCGCCCCGGCGCCGGACGCCGAGGCGCTGGTGCTGCCGCCGACCAGTGTCGGCACCGAGGACGGCTGCCCGCTGGACCTGTCCGCCGTACCGACCGGCCTGACCTCCGGCTTCTCCGTGATGGGGGAGGCCGCGGTGGCCGGGATGGACGCGGCGACGCTGGAGCAGCACGGGGCGTGGGCCGCGGGCGGCACGGCGGTGTCGGACGCCGACCGGTCGCGGGAGGCGGACGCCGAGCTGATCGCCGCGCTGGCCGCCGTCGCGGCCGGGGCCGGGCGGGTGCCCGAGATGCGCCGGCCCGAGCCGGTGGCCGAGGTGCCGCGCCCGGAGCCGGTCCTCTTCCTCCTCGACCTCGCCATGCCGCGGGACATCGACGCCGCCGCGCACCGCCTTGCCGGGGTCCGGCTGGTCGACATCGAGTCGCTCGCGGACGCCTCCGCCAACGCGCCGATGGCCGCCGACGTGGACATGGTGCGGCGGATCGTCGCCGACGAGGTGGCCGCCTTCGGGGCGGCGCAGCGGGCGGCGCACATCACCCCCACCGTGGTCGCGCTGCGCAGCATGGCCGCCGAGGTGGTGGCGAGTGAGGTGGCCCGGCTGGAGGGACGGCTGCCCGGCCTGGACGACAAGCACCGCGCCGAGATCACGCAGACCGTCAAGCGCGTGGTGGACAAGCTGCTGCACGCGCCGACCGTGCGGGTCAAGCAGCTCGCGGCCGAGCCCGGCGGCGCCGGGTACGCGGACGCGCTGCGCACCCTGTTCGACCTCGACCCCGAGACGGTGGCCGCCGTCTCCCGGGCCGGGAACAGTACTGGAAAGAACCGAGGACCGGCATGACCGAGAAGGCACTGAGACTGGGGACGCGGCGCAGCAAGCTCGCCATGGCCCAGTCCGGGCAGGTGGCGGACGCCGTGAGCCAGGTGACCGGACGGCCCGTTGAGCTGGTCGAGATCACCACGTACGGCGATGTGTCGCGGGAGCAGCTCGCGCAGATCGGCGGCACGGGGGTGTTCGTGGCCGCGCTGCGCGAGGCGGTGCTGCGGGGCGAGGTCGACTTCGCGGTTCATTCGCTGAAGGACCTGCCGACCGCGCAGCCCGTCGGCCTGGTGCTGGCCGCCGTACCGGAGCGCGAGGACCCGCGCGACGTGCTGGTCGCCCGGGACGCGCGGAAGTTCACCGACCTGCCGCGCGGGGCGCGCATCGGCACCGGCGCCCCCCGGCGCATGGCGCAGCTGAACGCGTACGCCCGCGCGCACGGCCTGGACATCGAGACGGTGCCGATCCGCGGCAACGTCGACACCCGGATCGGATACGTCCGCAAGGGTGACCTGGACGCCGTCGTACTGGCCGCCGCCGGACTGAACCGGATCGGCCGCAGCGACGAGGTGACCGACTTCCTGTCGGTCGACACGGTTCTGCCCGCCCCCGGCCAGGGGGCACTGGCGATCGAGTGCACCGCATCCGATGCGGAACTGATCGCCGCGCTCGGCGAACTCGACGACCCGTTCACGCGGGCCGCCGTAACCGCCGAGCGGTCACTGCTCGCCGCCCTGGAGGCCGGTTGCAGCGCACCTGTGGGGGCGCTGGCCGACCTGCTGGCCGACGGGCAGACTGTCAAGGAAATGCGCCTGCGCGGCGTCGTCGGCACGACCGACGGCTCGACGCTGGTGCAGTTGTCCACCACCGGTCCCGTGCCCGCAACGCACGAGGCGGCGCTGGCACTCGGTCGCGAACTCGCCACCGAGATGCTCGCCCAGGGCGCGGCCGGTCTGATGGGGGAGCGAGCACATTGAGCCCCACCACCCTTCCCGCCGCCGGTCCGGAACACGGGCACGTCACCTTCCTCGGTGCCGGACCCGGAGATCCGGGACTGCTGACTCTGCGCGCCGTCGAGGCGCTGGCGCACGCGGACGTCCTCGTCGCCGAGCACGAGGTGCTCGACGTCGTACGTACGCACGCCAGGCACGGCGTGGCCGAAGTGCACACCGACCCGGACCCGTCCGGTGGTCCGGTTCCTGGCACAGGCACGCCTCAGCTGGCGGTGGTTGACAGCGCGTCAACTACCGCTGGTGTCCCCGCCGTGCGGGATGCCGCACATCTTGTCATGGAGGCCGCGCGGGGCGGCAGGCGGGTGGTACGTGCGGTGACCGGGGACCCCGGGCTCGACACGTACGCCGCCGAGGAGATGCTGGCGTGCGCCGCGGCCGGAGTGCCCTTCGAGGTCGTCCCCGGCATCGCGTCGGCCGTCGGGGTGCCCGCGTACGCCGGTGTTCCGCTGCGCGACGCCGAGGGCGCGGACGTCCGGTTCGTGGACGCCCGTACCGCCTCGGACCGGTGCTGGACCGAGGTCGGTGTCTCGGACGGCACGGTGGTCGTCTCCACGACGCTGGACTCGGTGGCCGCCGCGGCCGGTGAGCTGGTGTCGGCGGGCCGCAAGCCGGACACGCCGATGACGGTGACGGTCGCCGGTACGACGACCCGGCAGCGCACGTGGTCGGCGACCCTCGGCACGATCGCCCAGACGCTGAAGCAGGCGAAGGTGCTGCCGTCGCCGGACGGTGGCCGGCCGGTGATAGCCGTGGTCGGCGAGCGTTCCGCCCCCGCCCAGCGCGATCAGCTCTCGTGGTTCGAGTCCAAGCCGCTGTTCGGCTGGAAGGTGCTCGTGCCGCGTACGAAGGAGCAGGCGGCGTCGCTCTCCGACCAGCTCCGCTCTTACGGGGCGGTTCCGCACGAGGTGCCGACCATCGCGGTCGAGCCGCCGCGTACGCCCCAGCAGATGGAGCGGGCGGTCAAGGGCCTGGTGACGGGCCGCTACGAGTGGATCGCCTTCACCTCGGTGAACGCGGTCAAGGCGGTCCGGGAGAAGTTCGAGGAGTACGGGCTCGACGCGCGGGCCTTCGCCGGGATCAAGGTCGCGGCGGTGGGCGAGCAGACCGCGAAGGCGCTGGTCGCCTTCGGCGTGAAGCCGGACCTGGTGCCGAGCGGAGAGCAGTCGGCGGCGGGGCTGCTGGAGGACTGGCCGCCCTACGATCCGGTTTTCGACCCGATCGACCGGGTCTTCCTGCCGCGTGCCGACATCGCCACGGAGACGCTGGTCGCCGGGCTGATCGAGCTGGGCTGGGAGGTGGACGACGTCACCGCCTACCGGACGGTGCGGGCGTCGCCGCCGCCGGCTTCGACGCGGGAGGCGATCAAGGGCGGCGGCTTCGACGCGGTGCTGTTCACTTCGTCGTCGACGGTGCGGAATCTGGTCGGCATCGCGGGCAAGCCGCACAACGTGACGGTGATCGCCTGTATCGGCCCGGCGACCGCCAAGACGGCCGAGGAGCACGGGCTGCGGGTCGACGTGATGGCCCCCGAGCCGTCGGTGCTGAAGCTGGCGGAGGCACTGGCCGACTTCGGGCTGCGGCGGCGGGCGGCGGCGCTGGAGGCGGGCGATCCGGTGACCCGGCCGAGCGAGCGGCGGCCGGGGTCGCGGCGGCGGCGGTCTACTACGACCAGCTGAGGTCCGGTGAGGTGAGGCGGGGTGCTCCTTCGGGAGTGCCCCGCTTTTTTGTCATCCGCCCTGCTTTGTCATCGCCCTGGTGCGGCATCGTAGACGGCTCGGGCGGCGGCGATGGCGGTGCGGTGGCGCTGCGCCCAGTCCACCAGGCCGGTGAGATGGGCGTGCAGTTCCTGTGCCATGGGTGTGAGGCTGTACTCGACCTTCGGTGGCACGGTGGGGTACACGGTCCGGATCAGGAGGCCGTCGCGTTCCAGCTTGCGCAGGTTCAGGGTGAGCATCCGGCGGCTGATGCCCTCGATGCCGCGCTCCAGTTCGGTGAACCGGACGGGGCCGAGTGCGGCGGCGACCAGGATGCCGATGCTCCACTTGCCCGCCACGTGGTCGAGGACCTCGGTGACGGGGCACCCCTCGTTGATGACCTGCTCGGACACCTGCGTGTGACGCTGTGACATAAAAGTGCCTCCTTCCCCTGCGCGACATGGTTACAGAAGATGGCCGCTGTAACAAAGGGTGCACTTAGGGAGGGGCTCCGGATGGAGAGGGATCAGCGCGCCTCGCGGACGAGCACGTCGGCCTGGCTGACTGTCGCCGTGCTCTGCGTCGGCCAGATGATGATCGTTCTTGACCAGAACATCGTGAATGTGGCCTTACCCGCCGTTCAGCGAGGTCTCGGGTTCTCCGCAGAGAACCTAGTGTGGGTGGTCAACGCATACGTCATCCCTTTCGGCGGCCTGCTGTTGCTGGCCGGACGGCTCGGTGACCTGGTCGGGCGGCGGGCGGTCTTCCTCGCGGGTATCGCGCTGTTCAGCGCGGCTTCCCTGTTGTGCGGGTTCGCGAGCAGCGAGGTGACGCTGGTCGGGGCCCGTTTCCTCCAGGGAATCGGCGGTGCGGTCGCGTCGGCCTGCGTCCTCGGCATGGTCGCGACCATGTTCTCCGGCCGGCGCGAGCAGGCTCAGGCCATCGGCGCGTACAGCTTTGCCTCCGCGGGTGGTGGTGCGATCGGGCCGCTGCTCGGCGGTGTCCTCACCGATCTGCTCAGCTGGAACTGGATCTTCTTCATCAACTTCCCCATCGGGGCCCTGCTCGTCGTGGTGGGCCTGCGCACGGTTCCCAGGGATCGTGGTGAGGGGAAGCGCGGGGGGACCGATTTCCTGGCGGCTCTGTTCGTCACCGCCGGTGTGATGCTGCTGGTCTACACGATCATGGATGCCGAGAACGCCGGCTGGTCTTCGGCCCGGACGCTGCTGCTGGGGCTGTTGTCCGTCTCGCTGCTCGGCGGGTTCGTTGTCCGGCAGGCCACGACAGCGCATCCGCTGGTGCCTCTGCGGCTCTTGCGCTCGCGGAGTCTGGCAGCGGCGAACGTCGTGCAGTTCATGATGATCGCGGGCATGTTCGGTCTGCTGTTCTTCGGCACGTTGTATCTGCAGCGCGTACTCGAGTACAGCTCCCTGGAGGCGGGGCTGGCCTGCGCGCCTGTCGCGGTGGTGATCGCGGCGGTCTCGCTGGGGCTTTCAGCCCGGCTCGTCATCAGGTTCGGTCAGCGTCCGATGCTGTTCGGCGGCCTTGTGCTGATTGTCGCCGCCTTCGTGATGCTGTCGTTCGCCCGAGTCGACGGTGCGTACCTGGTCGACTTCATGCCGGCGAGTCTCACCATGGGTCTGGGCTTCGGCCTGGCCGCGCCGGCCATCATGGGGCTCGGCATGGCCGCCGTCACGCCCATCGACTCAGGCGTCGCGTCCGGGCTGTTCAACACCACCCAGCAGATCGGCGGCGCCGTCGGCCTCACCGTGCTGAGTGCCTTGGTCACCGCGCGCACGAGCAGCCTCACGGCGGCCGGGAAGACCGACGTGGAGGCGCTGGCCGGCGGCTACCGGGTGGCCTTCCTCGGCGCGGCGGGGTTCGTACTGGTCGCGCTGATCGTCGGTGCCGTGATGCTGAGGCCCGCTGTCCGGGGTGCGGACGCGGGCCGGGCGCCGACGGCGGGGTCTGCCGGTCAGCCCTCGGAGGCGTAGGGGAGGAAGGCCGTCCAGGTGGTGGGGGTGATGGTCAGGTGGCCTCGGGCCGGGTCCTTCGAGTCGCGGATCAGGATGCGGGGCTGGTCGTGGTCGGGGGTGGCTATCTCGACGCAGTCGGGGCCGGAAGATGTGCTGTAGCTGCTCTTCATCCATTCCAGCTTCATGTCTCTCCAAGTACCTTTTCGATGAGGGCTGTCGACTCCCGAGGGCTGAGAGCCTGTGCCCGGATGACCCCGTAGTTCATGTCGAGGAGCTGCACCTCTTTCGGGTCGGTGATCACCCGACTGAACTGTTGCACCTCCAAGTGCCCCACCGTCGTGCCGTCTTTGAGGCGGAGCAACCTGAACGAACCATCGAGCCCTGAGTTCTCCTCGCAGCCTAGCGGGAGGACTTGGAGGTCGACATTGCAGAATTCGGCGACCTCCAACAGGCGTTCGAGCTGCCTGCGCATCACCGTCTTGCCTCCGATCAGTCGCCGGAGGGTCGATTCGCACTGCACGAAGTTGAAGACAGGGTGGCCCGTGGCGTCGGTGAGGATCTCCTGGCGGACCATGCGGGCTGCCAGGTGTTGCTCCAGCTTCTCGCGGGTGAAGGGCGGCCTGCGCGCGCCGAGTACTGCCCTCGCGTACTCCTCGGTCTGCAACAGTCCCTGAACGACGGAGTTGTTGTACGCGCACAGCTCGGCCGCCGCCTCCTCCACCTTCTTCAGATCCCGTACCTTCTTCGGGTACCGGACTTCCGCCAGGTCCTTCTTCAGGGCCGCGATCTTGCCGCCCGCGTTCAGGACCTCGTCCGCCTTCTCCAGGTACTCGGGGCGAGGAATGCGCCGCATCCGTTCGACGGAGGAGACCAGTTCCTCGCCGTATCCGATGGCCGCGCCGAACTCCGGCTGGGTCAGGCCGGCGGACTCGCGCCACAGTTTCAGCTGCCGGGCGACCGTTCTGATCACGCCCCCGGCCTCGGCGTCCTCCGGGTCCGCCGCGTCCCATTCGTTCATGCCCGCCACCCCTCCTGTCGTACGTCCCGGACGTCGTCGGTTGTCATCCGGACAGGCCCCGACCGCACGGGCCGACTCTCTTCACAGGCTACGCACGCGCCACCACGCTCTGTGATGTGAACCGACAAAACACCTGTACCCGGCACTTCTCCGTGCCGCTTTCCGCCACCCGGCGCGGTGCGCGTCTCGCCCGGCTGCTGGCCGCCGAACAACTGGCGGCGTGGGAGATGCCGTTGGACCCCGCCCGGCTGGTCGTGGCCGAACTGGCGGCGAACGCCGTCCTGCACGGGCGGGTGCCAGGGCGGAGTTTCCGGCTCGGTCTGTCCGTGGGGGAGACGGGGGTGCTGCGGGTCGAGGTCGTCGACGCCCGGGGGGACGCGCTGCCCGGGGCGAGTGCGGCGACGGATGGGGAGTCCGGGTACGGGCTGCTGCTGGTGGGGGAGTTGGCGGACCGGTGGGGGGTGGTGAACGGGCCCGCGCCCTGCAAGACCGTGTGGGCGGAGATCGATCTCTAGGGCCTTGCCAGGAACGGGTCGATCGCCGCCCAGGTGGCGGCCGGGGCTTCGAGGTGCGGGAGGTGACCGGCTGCCGGGATCTCGGCGAATCGCGCGCCCGGCACCGCGCGGGCGACGGCCCGCCCGTAGGCCGGCGTGACGATCCGGTCGCTCTCGCCCCACACGACGAGCGTCGGGACGTTCACCGCGCCGAGCCGACCGAGCAGCGTCGGGTCGCTCATGCCCGTACCGGCGACGGCGACCATCGTGCGTGCGTTCGCCTGCTGGATCGCGCGCTGCTTCTCGGTGAACCCGGCCGGGTCGACGTATCCCCGCTCCGGATCGTGCCAGGCGGCCTCGGCCAGCCCGCGGGCGTCGAGGGCGAAGAAGTCCGCCACGGGCTCGCCCGCCACGACCGCACCGACGCCGTCGATGTCGACCACGGCCCCGATCAGTCCCGCGTACCGCTCGTCAGCGGTGGCCTGCACGGCCATTTCGAGGGCTATCCACCCGCCGATCGAGGATCCGACCAGCACGACGTCACGCTCGCCGTGCTGGAGCAGGCGGGCGAGATAGGCGGCCGCGAGCCGCGCGACCGAGGTGAGGGAGTCGGGGCGCGGAGTGCCGTCCCAGCCGGGATGGGTCGGCCCGAACGCGTGCAGGGTGGCCGAGAGGTGTTCCACGACGGGCGCGACGGTGCGAGGTCCGCCGCCGCCGTGCAGTACGAGTGCCGTGCGTGACCCGGGGGTGCCGGCCTGAACTACGGGGAGGTCCTCGGGGAGGTCGGGAAGGGGGAAGGGCATGGTGCTCCTCTGTAAATCAACATGTTTATGTAAGCGTGTTGATAAGCTAACACCATGGCGACCGATCTAGAAGCCCTCGGACAGGCGATCAAGCGTGCGCAGTACCGGAACCACCGCACGATGGATGCCGCGCTGAGTGAGATCGGGGTGAGCCTCGTCCAGTGGGACGCCCTGCGTGCCATCGAGCGGATGCCGGGAGCCTCCGGGCATGAACTCGCCGGCGCGACGTTCCAGAGCGATCAGGCGTTCGGCACCCTCGCGAACCGGCTCGTGGACCGTGGGCTCATCGTTCGGTCCGCAGGCCGCGGCCGACGTATCGAGCACGCCCTCACCGAGGCGGGGCGTACCGCGCTCGCGGCGGGCCGGCAGGTGTCCGTCGGTGTGCTGCACGACCTCTTCGCACCTCTCGACGAGGCGCAGCGCGGAGAATTGCTCCGATCCCTCCGGGCTCTCGCGGAGGGCGCGTGAGCGGACCGCCGGGCCGACTGCTCGTCGGCAAAGGCATGGGTGGGGCGGGCGTAGCGTTGGTGGTATGTCGACGTATGGAAGCTTTCCCGGAAGCCGGCCCCGGCGGCTGAGGTCCACCCCCGTGATGCGTCGGATGGTGGCCGAGACGCGGCTGCATCCCGCTGATTTCATTCTTCCGGCGTTCGTGCGGGAGGGGGTCGGTGAGCCGGTGCCGATCGCGGCGATGCCGGGGGTCGTGCAGCACACCCGGGACTCGCTGAAGAAGGCCGCCGCCGAGGCGGTGGCGGCCGGGATCTCCGGGATCATGCTGTTCGGGGTGCCGGAGGAGGAGAAGAAGGACGGGCTCGGGACGGCCGGGACCGATCCGGACGGGATTCTCCAGGTCGCGCTGCGGGACGTGCGGGCCGAGGTCGGGGACGAGTTGCTGGTCATGTCCGATCTCTGTCTCGACGAGTTCACCGATCATGGGCACTGCGGGGTGCTGGACGATCAGGGGCGGGTCGACAATGACGCCACCCTTGAGCGGTACGCCGAGATGGCTCAGGTGCAGGCCGACGCCGGGGCGCACGTCGTCGGGCCCAGCGGGATGATGGACGGGCAGATCGGTGTCATCCGGGACGCTCTCGACCAGATCGGGCGGGAGGACGTGGCCGTCCTCGCGTACACCGCCAAGTACGCGTCCGCCTTCTACGGGCCGTTCCGGGAGGCTGTCGGGTCGTCGCTGGTGGGGGACCGGAAGACTTACCAGCAGGACGCGGCCAATGTGCGGGAGTCCATGCGGGAGTTGGCGCTGGACCTGGAGGAGGGCGCCGACATGGTGATGGTCAAGCCGGCCGGGCCCTACCTCGACATCCTCGCGAAGGTCGCGGAGGCCGTGGACGTGCCGGTCGCCGCGTACCAGATCTCCGGCGAGTACTCGATGATCGAGGCCGCCGCCGAGAAGGGCTGGATCGACCGGGACCGGGCCATCCTGGAGACGCTGACCGGGATCAAGCGGGCCGGGGCGCGGAACATCCTGACCTACTGGGCGGTGGAGGCCGCGCGCACCCTTGGCCGTTAGACGGCCGTGAGCAGTTCCTGAGCGGACCGTCGTGATGCCCTGGAGGCCGGCCCCTAGTACGTCAGGGCCGCGTCCTGCTCGGTCAGCCAGTAGGTGACCTTCAGGGAGTCGTCGATGTAGACGCCGTCGGCGGGCAGGGTGACCGTGGCGACGGAGCCGTCGTCGAAGGGGATCGTCAGGGACGTCGCCGTGCTGCCGTTGTCGGCGCTGCCGTCGCCGGCCGACAGCAGGACGCCCGCGTAACCGGCACCGCCCGGCTCCAGCATGGTCAGCGACTGCGGCTTGCTGTTCTCCACGACCGGCGGCACGGACTGGGCCTCGCCGAACCGGGCCGCCGGGTACATCGGCAGGGCGCAGGTCTCGGAGCCGGTGTTGGTGGCGGTCAGCAGCAGGTGGTTGATCGGGCGGGGCACCTCGGTCGCGGTGATCTGCACGTCCTCGGCCGAGCAGTCGCCGGGCGCCGAGGTGTCGTCGTCCGAGCTGTTCTGCGCGGTGCTGTCGTCCGCGTCGGTGGCCGCGTCGTCCGAGGTGGTGGTGTCCGACCCGCTGTCGCCGGTGCCGGTGCCGGTGCTCTTGTCGGTGCCGGAGCCCGACTCCGCGCCGGCCGCCGGCGAGGAGGTGTCGGAGACTGAGGAGGTGCGCAGGCCCGTGGCGGACCCGTCCTCGCAAGCGGTCAGGGAGAGCGCGGCCAGCGCGACGGTGGCGGCGGCGAACAGGGTGCGGACCCGGGTGGTGCGAGCAGACATGGTGAGCCCCTTCACAGGCTGGTGGGAGGTGCGCCGCTCGACCGGTGCCGGGAGCGGCTGCTTGACTGATCACAGCCTGCGCCAGCGGTCGTCCCGGCCGCCAGCCACGGCGGCACACGCGGGACGCTGGGACGGCTGGAACCACCCTGACCTGGAGAAACGTCTTTGGTCTGGGACGCGGTGCGGGGACAAGGGGAGTGGGAGAAACGGTGACGGCGGACGATTTCGCGGGACTGCTGCGCGAGTTGAAGGAACGGTCGGGGCTCAGTTACGGGGTGCTGGGCAAGCGGCTGCACATGAGCGCGTCGACGCTGCACCGGTACGTCAAGGGGGAGGTCGTACCGACCGAGTTCGCCTCCGTCGAACGGCTCGCGCGACTGTGCCGGGCGACGCCCGAGGAGTTGCTGGAGCTGCACCGCCGGTGGATTCGGGCGGATGCGCTGCGCGGGGTGAAGGGCGGTGAGGCGGAGACGGCGGTTGTTCCGGCCGCCCCGGTGATCCCTGGTGAGGGTGAGGGGGGAGGTGGAGGTGGAGGCGGAGGTGACGGGCGGGGTGCGGACTCGGGGACGCGGAGTGCGGCCGAGGACTCCGACGGTGTCACCGTGGTCGGCGAGGCGGTTCCGGCCGGCGCCCCGGCCGGGGGACGTTTCCGGTCCCGGCGGGCGGTGTACGCCGGGACCGGCATCGGGCTGGTCGCCGCCGCGGCGCTCGCGGTCACGCTGCTTCCGGACGGCGGCGACGGCGGGCGCGATGACGCCGACGCCGCCGGGGCGACCGTCTCCGCCACCGGGACGCCCTCCGCCGGGTCCTCCGGCCCGTCGGCCTCCGCCAAGCCGTCGGCGTCCCCGAGCGTGAGCGCCAGCAAGTCCGCGCGGGCCGGCGCGCGGGCCACCGCGAGCAAGAGCGCGGACGCGCCCGCCGCCGCCACCTCCGGTCCGGCGGCCGACGTCGCCGTTCCGCTCACCGTGCAGACCACCCCGTACTACTGGGACGTGCCCTGCGACCAGAACTTCCTGATCGACCGCAGCCCCGGCAACGTGAACGAGCCGCCCCCGCAGCAGGACGCGGCCGGCTGGGTCAAGACGCTGGGCGGGGTCGCCGCCGACCGGCAGCGGGTCGCCCTCATCGTGCAGGGCACGGGCTCGGAGACGGTCGTCCTGGAGGCGCTGCACGTCCGGGTGGTCGGCAGTGCCGCGCCGCTGACCTGGAACGAGTACACGATGGGCGTCGGCTGCGGGGGCGGGGTCGGCACCAAGTCCTTCGACGTCTCGCTGGACCTGGGCAACCCGCTGGCCACCGCCGTCAACGGGCAGCAGGACTTCCCGTACAAGGTGAGCGAGTCCGATCCCGAGGCGTTCTACGTCGTCGCGCACACCAACGGGCACGACGTCCGCTGGCAGCTGGAGCTGGACTGGTCCAGCGGGTCGCGGCACGGCACGGTGAAGATCGACAACAACGGGACGCCGTTCCGCACCAGTGCCTCGGGCACCGACTACTACGGCTGGCCGCTGGGCGGCAGCGGGTGGGAGCAGTACTCGGAAGGGTGAGATGAAGGGGGAGGCGAAGAGAGACGGGGAGGGAGACGTGAAGGGGCGGTGAAGGGTCAACAGGTGGGCGGCGTAAGGTGATTGCGCCGTCCCGTCCGTCCTCTTCTCCCGGAGACAGCCATGCCCGGTGACGCCCTCAGCCAGGACCCCGCCGACCTGCGCAGAAGGATCGACAGCAGCAGGGCCCACCCGGCCCGCGTCTACGACGTCTTCCTCGGCGGCAAGGACCACTACCCCGCCGACCGGAACGCCGCGGCGGCCGGGCTCGCGGCCAACCCGCGCGGCTACCTGGACGTGCGGCACAACCGGGACTTCCTGCGCCGCGCGGTCACCGCGCTGTCCCAGCAGGACGGCATCCGGCAGTACCTGGACATCGGCACCGGCCTGCCCACCGCCGAGAACGTGCACCAGATCGCCCAGCGGATCGCCCCCGACTCCCGGGTGGTCTACGTCGACAACGACCCCGTCGTCCTCGCGCACGCCCGCGCGCTGCTCACCAGCGGGCCGGACGGGCGTACGGACTACATCGACGCCGACCTGAAGAACCCGGCGCACATCCTCGAACAGGCCGCCAAGACCCTCGACTTCGACCAGCCGGTCGCGCTGTGCCTGGTGGCCATCCTGCACTTCGTCGAGGACGCGGAGGCGTACCCGATCGTGCGCGAGCTGATCGACGCGCTGCCGTCCGGCAGCCGGATCGTGCTCAGCCACCTCACCGAGGACCTGAACCCGGAGAACATCCGGGCCGTGCAGCGGACGTACACCGAGCGCGGGTTCACCTTCGTGCTGCGGTCCAAGGCGGAGGTCGAGCGGTTCTTCACGGAGAACGGGCTGGCCCTGGCCGACCCCGGGGTGGTGCCGGTGCACCACTGGCGGGCGGACCACGCCGCGCCCGTCCCCGAGCAGCCGGAACCCGCATACCTGGCGGGCCTGGAGGAGATCGAGAAGGTGCGCTACCGGGACATCAACGACGTCACGGACGCGGACATCAACGTGTACGCGGGGGTCGCGCGGAAGCTTTGAACAGCTTTGAGAAGTGCTGAGATGGTCCGCGTGTCCGCATCACGGAAATGCGGGTGTAGACGGCACGCGTCTCTCTAGGGTGTCGGCCATGACCGTCACCCAGCCCGCATCCGTGTCCCCTGCCGTCCCCGCTCCCGTTCCGCCGCTCGCCGCGCGGACCCGGTCGATCGGCGGGTCGCCGGTACGGGACATACTCGCCGTGACCGCCCGGCCCGAGGTCGTCAACTTCGCGGGCGGGCTGCCGGCGCCGGAGCTGTTCGACGCCGAGGGGATCGCCGCCGCGTACCAGGTGGTGCTGACGCAGACGCCCGGGCGGGCGCTCCAGTACGCCACGACCGAGGGCGAGCCGGTGCTGCGCGCCGCGCTCGCCGAGCGCACCTCGGCGCGCGGGCTGCCGACCGGGCCGGACGACCTCCTGGTCACCACCGGGTCCCAGCAGGCGCTGTCGCTGCTGGCCACCGCGCTGCTGGAGCCGGGGGACACGGTCCTGGTCGAGGACCCCTGCTACCTTGCCGCGCTCCAGGCGTTCGGCCTCGCGGGGGCGCGGGTGCTCGCGGTGCCCGGGGACGAACACGGGCCCGACCCCGAGGCGCTGGCGGAGCTGGTGGTGCGGGAGCGGCCCAAGCTGCTCTACACCGTGCCCACCTTCCAGAACCCGACCGGGCGCACCATGTCCGCCGGGCGGCGGGCCGCCGTGGCCGAGGTGGCCGCCCGGCACGGGCTGTGGATCGTCGAGGACGACCCGTACGGGGAGCTGCGGTTCGCCGGCGAGCGGCTGCCGTGGATCGCCGCGCACGAGGCGGCCCGGGACCGGACCGTGCTGCTCGGCTCGTTCTCCAAGGTGATGGCGCCGGGGCTGCGGCTGGGCTGGCTGCGGGCGCCGGCCGCGCTGCGCCGGGCCTGCGCGGTGGCCAAGCAGGCCGCCGACCTGCACACTCCGACCGTCAACCAGCTTGCCGCCGCCCGCTATCTGGCCGACCGGGACCTGGACGCCCATGTCCGCCGGGTGGCGCGGGCGTACGGGGAGCGCCGGGACGCCATGCTGGCGGGGCTGCCGGCCGCGCTGCCCGCCGGGTCGCGGTGGACCCGGCCGGAGGGCGGCATGTTCCTGTGGGCCCGGCTGCCGGCCGCGTACGACACGACGGCCCTGCTGCCGGGGGTGGTCCGGCACGACGTGGCGTACGTGCCGGGGGCGCCCTTCTACGCCGGTACGCCCGGTCAGGAGGCGCGCTCGACCATGCGGCTGTGCTTCGTGACGCAGTCGCCGGACATGATCGCGGAGGGGCTGCGGAGGCTGGGGGAGGCGCTGCGCGAGCCCGCGCCACGGGGCTGAGGGGGAACTGGCAGTGCTGCGTCCGCGCCTGGGGCCACAGCGGGCGGAATGTGTGATTCCAGAGGTTTGTGTGAAGTGATGCGGGACAGCCAACTGTGCGTCATGCACGCACAGTTCGGGCGCCCGGCCAGGGCGCCCGCCCCAGGGAGGGGACACACCCGTGCTTTCTCGCACCGGATTCAGACGCGCGGCGCTCGGCGCGCTGGCGGTCCTGACCATGACGATCGGCCTGACGACGGGGCCGGTCGCCACCGCGGCGGCGGCCGGCGGGGCGCCGGTCGCCGTGACCGCGTACCGGCACACCAGTGAGGCCGGTGACCACATCGGGCAGGGCGGCACGGTCGCCCACACGCCGGACACGGCGGAGATCACGCTCGTCGGCGACGCCGAGGAACTGCGCCTGCGGGTGTGGGTGGAGAGCGAGGAGGACTTCACCTGGTGGGAGGTGGCACTCGCCGCGCCCAAGGGCGAGAAGTTGCACCCGGGTGTCTACCGGGACGTCGAGCGGGCGCCGGTCCGCACCGGCCGCGCCCCGGGGCTCGACGTCTACGGCGACGGCCGCAGCTGCGACGACGTCTTCGGCCGGTTCTCGGTCAACCAGATCGAGACCGACGACTCCGGCGCCGTCACCGTCCTGGACGCCACCTACACCCAGCGCTGCGACAGCGCCACGGCGCCCGCGCTCAAGGGCGTCGTCAAGTACCACGCCCTGCCGCTGTCCTACACCTACTCCAGCGACCCCGACGACTTCGTCGGCCGTGGCGCGAGCGGCACGCACACCGGGGCGACCAGCATCTTCGGCCTGCGTCCCTGGGCCGGCGGCCGGGGCCTCCAGTACAACGTCGAGGGCGACCGCGAGGACTACTCCGCCCTCATGACCCCGCCCACCGGCGAGCAGTTCGAGGCGGGGCGGACCTATCCCATCGCCAACACCGACGCCGCGGGCGTGGCCGGGTTCGGGGTGTCCGGCAACGGCCGCGCGTGCGCCGACACCACCGGCACCCTGACCTTCCTCAAACTGGTCCGGGACGACGCGGGCACCGTCACGGCGTTCGCCGCGAAGTTCGAGCAGCACTGCGGGACCAGCGTGGCCGGGCTGCGCGGCACGATCCGCTACTACGCCTGAGCGACCGGCTCCCCGGGCCGCTCCGGCCGTCCGGGGAGCGGGTCCGTGCGCCGCGGCCGGGACAGCGCCGCCAGGGACAGCATCAGGTGGGCGGACTCCGGGCGTTGGAAGTCCGAGTGGGCGCCCGCGGGCAGCAGCCGGGTGCGGACGCCGCCGCGGTAGAGCCAGTCGGCGTCCACGTTGACGACCCGGTGGTCCAGCTCGGAGGGGTCGTACGCCTGGCCGGTCGGCAGCAGTTTCGTGGCGAACGGCGGGACGGGTGCCGTCGCCGCCCCCGAGTGGCCGATGCCCCGCGTCCGCTCGGCGCGCAGATGCCAGAAGCCCGTGGCCCGGTCCCAGCGGGAGTGGGTCAGCACCAGCGGGCCGCGCAGCGGGGCGCCGGCGCGGGCGCCGTGCGGGAACAGCGTCTCGAAGTGCCGGACCAGGGCGTCGCGCGGGGCCGCCATCTGGAAGACCAGGGTGCTGTCGACGGTGAACGGGCGGCGGGCGTCGTACGGAGTGCTCCAGCTGAGTACGGGAGGACGCTCGGCGGCCCGCTGCACCGCCTCGCACAGGAACCGGCCGCCGAAGGAGTGCCCCATCAGGTGCAGGTACTGGCCGTGGCGGTTGGCGAGCACCGGCGAGGCGGCGGGGTCGACGCGCTCGGAGTCGAGGTATCCGAGGAGATGACCGATGACGTACGGCGCGTGCCCGGCGCCCTCGGCGCTCATCGCGTGCGCGCGGTCCCGGATGCGGCGGTAGCCCCGCAGCGTGGGCAGGCTGGAGGACGGCCAGCGCACGACCACGCACCAGGGGCGGTAGCCGTCGGCCAGGCCCGGATAGCGGGCGGGGGCCGCCTCGCGCAGCTCCAGCGCGTACCGGAGCAGCCGCACCGCCGTTCTGGTCGCCGTGGCGGGCGGGGTCTGCCAGCCGTGCACGTAGACGTGGAGGTCGGTGGCCCGGCGGGGGACGCGCAGGCGCTCCGCCAGGTGCTCGGCGACCCGGCTGACGGGGACCGGGGCCGAGCCGCCCGGGTACGTCAGCCGGCCCTGCTCGTCGAGGTCGATCTCCGCCGGGGGGTCGAGGCGGGCGGTCATGAGGCGAGGCTCAGCCGGCTGTTGATACCGCAGTGCAGTGAGTACGCCAGGGCCAGCGGATTGTGGAACTCCGTAGCGAACCGGCGCACCAGCGTCCGGGTTATCTCCCCCGCGGTGTGCTGCCCGGTCAGGTAGAGGTCGAGGAAGGCGTACGCGTACTCGGTCGCGAAGTCCTGGGGCATGTCGATCTGCGGGGCGAGGACGCCCTCGGCGCCCATCCCGATCAGTTCCTGTCCGAGGTGCTTCAGTCTGCCGGGGGCCGCGGCCCGCGCGGTGCCGCAGGCGTTGAGCAGGACGAAGGGCTTGAAGCGGGCGCTGGGCTCATGGAGGAAGGGCCTGCGTTTGCGGGACACCACGGGGCCGTCGATGTGCTCGTCGTCCGAGAGCCGGATGGCCAGGCACGGGGTCGACGGGCCGTGGCTCACCATGCGGCCGTGGCACCAGAAGTACATGACGTCCTCGTTGAGCACCGGGCCGGCCAGTGCCTTGAGCAGGTCGCTGCCCCGGGTACGCACGATCAGCCGGGACCGCTTCTCCAGAAGCTCGTGGACCTCGCCCGCGCGGCCCACGCTGTCCAGGGAGTCGTCCTTGTTGAGGCTGGTGGTGGCCAGGTTGCGGTGGTCGACCGGGGCATGGTCCCAGGAATATCCGGTCGCGGTCTGCTCGACCTGGTGCCGGTGGCCCAGGAACGCCTCCCACGGTGTGGCGCACGCGGCGGGATCCACCGCCAGCATCGGCCAGGGCAGGTGCAGGTCGGACAGGAAACTGACCCGCAGCGGGTCCTTGCCGCCGAGGGCCCCCAGCAGGAACTCCCGGAATTTGCCAAGGTCGTAGCCGGCGCCGTGGAGCATGACGTCGAGCAGGTCGAAGCCCTCCTCGGCCAGCGCGGCCGTCACCGACTCGGCGACGCCGGCGAGCCCGCTCAGGTCGGCGGTGTCGGCGAAGGGGCGGGCGCCGACCCGCGCGCCGGTGCGCGGATCGCCCTCGCCGACGAAGTACACCAGCAGCTCGTGCCAGCGGGACCGGAGCCGGTCGGCCCGCTCCCGCAGCTCGTCCGCCGACACCTCCAGGTCGGTCACGTGCCAGCGGGGGACGCCCGGAGCGGACGGCGCGTCGGGCGCGCAGGCGAACATCGTGAGTGTGTTCCCGCTGCTGAGGTACAGCCCCACCAGCAGCTCCGCCGGTTCCTGCGGCCGCGGGCCGTGCGGCGGGGTCCCGCGCTGCGGTGGCACCCCGGTGAATCCGTGCGAGGGGTCCTTCAGCACTTCCACGGCGAGATCCTGCGGCATCCGGTCAGTCCTTCCTGGAACCGGGTACGTGGACCACGGTCCGCAGCTCCTGGAGCACCAGTCCCGACGTGTGGTCGTGAAGGGTGAAGTGGACGTCGTGGGCGCCCGGCGCGGCGGCGGTGAAGGTGAACCGCGGGGGAGTGCCGTCGCCGTCGTACTCCGCCGTGGCCGGCCGGACGACCGGTGCCCTGGGACAGGCGACGGCCACCATCAGCCGCGGCGGGGGCACGTACGAGCCCTCCTCGCGGTCCAGCCGCAGTTCCACGGTGACCGGCCGTCCCACCGCCACGTCGTCGGTCAGCAGGGTCAGCCTGGCCCGCCAGGCCGGCCGCGCGGTGCGCAGCCGCCAGCGCAGCCTCCTGGTGTCGGGGTGGTCCGGGCCGAAGGTCCGTTCCCAGCGGGTGAGCAGGTCCTCGGTGGCCGGGGCGGCCTGCGGGCGACCGGCCTCCAGCGCGGTGAGGGCCAGCGCGACCAGGCTCTCCAGGGTGTCCGGGTGGTCCGGTCCGAACAGCCGGGCGCGCGCCGCGTGCACGGCCGCCAGCAGGGCCACCGCGGTGGCGGGGTCACCGGCGTCGCAGACGGCGTGGGCGAGGACGGTCGCGAGGGTGGGCAGGCCTTCGCCCAAGCGGTTGGCGAACCGCTCCACGACCAGGCCCAGATGCAGGAGCTCCTCGTCCTCCGCTGCCGCCGGGCCGTCCGCCGGTACCGGCGCGTCCTCGCGGGCCGCCGCCCGGGTGTGGGCGGCGACGACCTCCTCGACCGTCTCGGGGTGGGACGGGGCGTCGAGCAGCCGGGCCTGGCGGCGCAGCAGGTCGAGGACGACCGCCAGGGCCCGCTCGGGCTGGTCCGCCTGGGCCAGCGCGTGCGCCAGCGCGGGGAGGGTGCGCACGGTGCGCCAGTGGTCCGCTCCGAAGAGCCGGGTGGCGTCGTCGACCAGCTCGCGCGCCCGGCCCACCGCGTCCTGGACCGGGCCGGTGTCCGCCATCAGCCAGGCCAGGCTGCCGCGGACCCCGAAGGTCCGCTTGTGTTCCTCGGGAAGGACCGACTGGCAGCTCTTCAGCAGTTCCTCGAAGACGGTGGCGGCGCGGTGTGTGTCGCCCGCGAGCCAATGGGCGTACGCCAGGCGGTTGCGGAAGCCGAGCGCCTGCGGGTGGAGCGGGCCCTGTATCCGGTCGCAGTCCTCGACCAGCTGGGCCAGGTCCCGGGCGGCCCGCTGTCGGTCCCCGGCCCGGCACCGGACCAAGGCGAGGTGACCGCGCGCGGCCAGGGTCGAGGAGTGTTCGGGGCCGTGCACCCGGTGACGGTGGTCGGCGAGCGCGGTGTGCAGGGAGACCGCGAGCGCGAGGTCCCCGGCCTCCTCGTGGGCGATGGCCAGTTGCTCACGCGCGTCGAGTGTCTTCGGATGGTCCGGGCCCAGCACCCGGGTGCGGTCCGTGACCAGACGCGTGGCGGCCGCGGCGAACCGCGCGGAGGTGGACTGTCCCCACCAGGACCAGACGACGGCATCACGCAGGCCCAGGGTGTCGGGGTGGTCGGGGCCCAGTTCCCGTTCGTGGTCGTGCAGCAGACCGGCCAGGTCCCGCCGGGTCCCGGCGCGGTCCCCGGACCAGGCCCGCCGCCGGGCCAGTACGGTGCGCTCCCGGAAGGCCTTCGGGCTGCCCGCGCCCTCGATCCGGGTGAGGTCGTCCACGAGGTCGCCGCTGAGGACGACCGCCCGACGGTATTCGTCCCGCGCGGCGAAGGCACCGGCCAGCAGGGACCGGGCGGCGAGCGTCGCTTCGTGGTCGGGCCCCTGGCACTCCGTCCGGTCGGCCACCAGGGCCTCGCACTCGGTGATCGACCGCCGGTGCCGGCCGGACTGCGTCCACGCGTGCGCCAGCCATGTACGCGCGTTCAGGGTCGAGACGTGGTCGCGGCCGCGGCGCCGGGTGAAGTCCGCGACCAGCGCCTCGCCGAGTTCGGCGGCGCGCAGGTACTCGCCCGCCGCACAGTGGCCGCGCACGATGTCCAACCGGGCGTCGAGCGCCCGCGGGTGGCCGGGGCCGCGCGTCTCCAGCCAGGCGCCGAGCACGGCCTCCAGCGCGTCGAGCGACCGCTGGTGCTGTCCCGCGGCCCTGCGCACCAGGGCCAGGTCCCGGCGCGAGCGCAGGGTGCGCGGATGATCCGCGCCCCACACCCGGGTCCACACCCGAACCGCCTCCTCGTACCGGGTGACGGCATCCTCGTGCCGCGCGGCGCCGGAACAGGCGTCCGCCAGGTTCTCCTGGATGAGCAGCGTCTCGGGGGCGTCCGCGCCGAGCAGCCGGTCGTGGTCGGCGAGCAGTTCGGTGAAGGCGGTGATCGCGGCCTCGTGGTCGTCGGCGCCGAGCAGCGCCAGTGCCAGGCCGTTGCGCGCCGCCAGGGTGTCGCGGGCGTCGGCGCCCAGGGCCCGGGCGCGGTCCTCGACCAGTTCCCGGTAGGCGGCGATCGCGGACCGGTAGTGGCCGGCCGAGCGGAAGACCCAGGCCCGCTGGGCGCGGGTGTGCAGGGTGTCCGGGTGGCGGGGGCCCTGGAGGCGGGCGCGGTCGGCGATGAGCGTGTCCAGCTCCGTCCCCGCCGGGCCGTACTCACCGGCCGCCCGGAGGGCGTTGGCCCGCCACTCCCGGATGTTCAGCGTCCTCGTGTGGTCCGGGCCGTGCACCCGTTGGTGGTCCTGGACGAGCGTGCTGTAGAGCCGCAGGGAACGCGTGTACGACTCCTCGTCCGCGAAGGTCTGGGCGAGACTGTGCCGGACCTGCAGGACCCGCGGATGGTCCGGTGCCAGCGACCGCCGCACATCGATGAGCAGTTCTTCCAGCTCCGCGACCGCGCGGGGGTGGTCGCCCGACCACTGCCGGGTCCTGGCCAGGCTCTCGCGAAGCGAGAACACGTGCGGGTGGTCGGCCCCCAGCACCCGGACCCGGTCCCGTAGCACCGCCGCGAACACGTCGATCGCGGCGGTGTAGTCGGCGGCGGCCCGATGGGCGAAGCCCTGGTTGACGCGGGCCGTGAGGGTCTCTGGGTGGTCGGGGCCCTGGGTGCGGGTGCGGTCGGCGACCAGCTCCTCGCGTTCGTGGACGGAACGCCGGTGGTCCCCGGCCAGTTGCCGGGTGAACGCGAGTGCACCCCTGGCCCGCAGGGTGTCCGGGTGGTACGGCCCTCTGACCCGGGCCAGATCGGCGACCACCGCCTCGTAGCCCGTGATCGCCCGGGCGTACTCACCGCGGTACCGGTCGATCTGCGCGATGTCGTCGCGGTAGTTCAGCGTGGCGGGGTGATCCGGGCCCTGGACGCGGGCGCTGTCCGACGCGAGCGACTCGAACTCGGGCAGGGCCGCGTCCGGTCCCTCGGCCCTGGACAACTCGTACGCCATGTCCTGGCGGCTGCGCAGGGTGTCCGGGTGGTCGGCGCCCTGGACTCGCCGGCGGTCGGCGACCACCTCCCGGTACAGGGCGAGGGCCCGGTGCGGATCGCCCGCGGCCGTGTGGGCGGCGGCCAGCCAGCCTCGGCTGGTCAGGGTGTCGGGATGGTCCGGCCCGCGCACCCGCCGCCGGTCCGCCACCGCCTGCGCGTACATCCGCAGCGCGGTGCGGTGGTCACCGGCCACCTGGTAGGCGTAGGCCAGGTTGGTCCGGCTGGCCAGCGTGTCGGGGTCGTCCTCGCCGAGCAGCCGCTTCCGGTCACCGACGACCGCCTCGAACTCCGCGACGGCGGCCTGGTAGCGGCCGGCCGTCTGCAACGCGTAGGCCAGTTTGTCGCGGGCGGTCAGCGTGTCCGGATGCTCGTCGCCCTGCTCGCGGCGCCGGTCGGCGACCACGGCGGTCAGCTCGTCGACCGCCCGCACGACCTCGCCCGCCTTGCGGTACGCGTACGCCAGCCGCTCCCGGGCGGTGAGGGTCTGTGCCGCGTACGGGCCGTTGCGCTGCCGGCGGTCGAGGTAGACGTCGTGGCACAGCCGGACCGCGCGTGCCGGGTCGCCGGCCTTCGCGTGCAGTTCCGCCAACTGGTCGCGGTCCTGGAGGGCGGCTTCGTCGTCGACGCCGGTCAGCCGCACGCTCGCGTCGACGGCCTGCGTCATCAGCGGGATCGCCAGGACGTGCTGCTCCCGGGCGCCGAGTTCGGCGGCGCCGCGGCGGTACATCTCGGCCACCTCGGCGCTGGGTTCGTCGGCCGGGCCGGTCTCCGCCAGCGCCTGGACGTGCAGCAGGAGGTGCCGGACCGGTCCGGGCGGGGCGAGCGACACTTCGGCGGCGAGCGCGCGTTCGGCGCGGTCCCGGGCCTCGGGCACCTCGGCCGGACCGGTGTGCCGCAGGGTCTGCTGGACCAGGCGGTGCAGGGTGAGCCCGTCGGGGCCAGAGGTGACCAGGTGGTAGTTGCGCAGGGCCGCCAGCGCCTGCTCGGTCTCGTGCGGGGCGTGCGGAAGGTGCCGCAGCACCTCGCGCGGCAGCGCCTCGGGCGCGTACCAGGCCAGGGTGTGCAGGAGCGGTACCGCGACCGGGTGGGTGCGGCGGATCGAGTCCAGGCTGGTCCGCCAGATCCGCGCGATGGTGCGGCTCGAACGGCCGCCACCGTCCTCCAGCACCGCGTCCGGTACCCGGGCCAGCTTCGCCCGGTACGCGGCGAATCCGATCCCGGTCTCGCGGATGTGGGCCCCGGCCTGGGTGAGCGCCAGCGGCAGGTGGCCCAGCTCCTCGGTGAGCCGCGCCGCCTGTTCCTGGTCCGCGGCGGCGAGGCCGTCGTCGCGGCCGGCCGTCGTGCACAGCAGCCGGACGGCCTCCTGTTGCGCGAGTACGTCGAGACTGATCAGGCGGGCCCCTTGGGACCAGCCGGTACGGCACCGGCTGGTGACCAGCTGGTGCCCGCACCCCAGCAGGCGGCCGAGGAAGGGGGTCAGGTCCTGGGGCCGCTCCACGTTGTCGTAGACCAGCAGCCAGTCGGTGTGGGCCTCCAGCCAGCTCAGCGCCCACTCCGTGCGCTCCTTGGCGCCGGCATCGCGGGCCCACGACGGATGCAGCCGCAGGGCCAGTTCACCCAGCCCGGAGGCGATCCGCTCCTCGCTCTCGGCGGTGATCCACCAGATCAGCCGGTACCGGTCCCGCCGGTCGCAGGCGTACCGCAGCGCCAGGGCGGTCTTGCCGATGCCGCCGAGGCCGCTGACCGCGGTGGCGGCGGTCTGGGTGACCACCGAGCCGCCGGACGACAGGGAGTCGTGCAGCCGGTCCAGGTCGCCGACGCGGCCGATGAAAGGCTGCGGTGGCAGCGGGGGCAGGTTGTCCAGGCGGGCGGGGGCACGGACCCCGCGGGCCGACTGCTTGGCGTCCGGGGCCAGCACCGTGGTGTGCTTCTCGGCATGCGGGTCGCCACCCCGGGGCAGACGGTCGGCGTCCTGTTCTGGCACGGCGGGGCCACTCTGCAGGACGGCGGCCCCCGCGGCCCGCGACTCCTCGGTGATGATCACGACTCCCCCGTGTGCCGGTCATCCTCGCCGTACGGCGGCTGCCCCGCCCATGACGGCAGGGCAGTCAACTGTACTCAGCGGCAACGGAGTTGTCAGCGAGTCGGGACCGTCGCGGGGTCAGAGCCGCTCGGGTGTCCGGATGCCCAGCAGGGCCATCCCCCGGTGCAGGGTGCGGGCCGTGAGGTCGCACAGGAACAGGCGGTTCTCCACCTGGGCCGGCGTCTCGGCCTTCAGGACCGGGCACTTGTCGTAGAAAGACGTGTAGAGCGAGGCGAGCTGGAACAGGTAGGCGGCCAGCTTGTGCGGGGCGTACTCCGCAGCCGCCTCCGCGACCGTCTCCGCGAACGCGTCCAGGTGCAGGCCCAGGGCGCGCTCGGCCTCGTGCAGCGGCAGCTCCGGGTGGGCCACCGGGCCGGTCCCGTCGGCCTTGCGCAGGATGGAGCGGATGCGGGCGTAGGCGTACTGGAGGTAGACGGACGTGTCGCCGTGCAGCGAGACCATCTGGTCCAGGTCGAACTTGTAGTCCCGGTTCGCCGACGTCGACAGGTCCGCGTACTTCACCGCGCCGACACCCACCTGGGTGCCGCGCTCGGTGATCTCCGCCTCGGACAGGTCCTGGGCCTTCTCCCGTACGACGGCCGAGGCGCGGTCGATGGCCTCGTCGAGGAGGTCGACCAGGCGGACCGTCTCGCCCGCCCGCGTCTTGAACGGCTTGCCGTCCTTGCCCAGCACCGTGCCGAAGGCCAGCTGGACGGCCTTGACGTCGTCGCTGAGCCAGCCGGCCCGGCGGGCGGTCTCGAAGACCATCTTGAAGTGCAGCGACTGGCGGGCGTCGACGACGTAGAGGAGGGTGTCCGCCTTCAGGTCGAAGACCCGGTTGCGGATCGCGGAGAGGTCGGTGGCCGCGTAGCCGTAGCCGCCGTCCGACTTCTGCACGATCAGCGGGACCTGGTTGCCGTCCGGGCCCAAGATGTCCTCGAAGAAGACGCACAGGGCGCCCTCGGAGCGGACGGCGACCCCCGACTCCTCCAGCAGGCGGCAGGTCTCGGCGAGCATGTCGTTGTAGCCGGACTCGCCGACGATGTCGGCGTCCCGGATCTCCATGTCCAGCTTCTCGAAGACCGAGAAGAAGTAGATCTTCGACTCGTCCACGAACTTCTGCCACACGGCGAGCGTGTGCTCGTCCCCGGCCTGGAGGTCGACCACCCGGCGCCGGGCCCGCGTCTTGAACTCCTCGTCGGAGTCGAAGAGCCGGCGCGCGGCCTTGTAGAGGCGGTCCAGGTTGGACATCGCCTCCTCGCCGCTGATCCGGGCGTCCTTGTGGTCCAGCTCGTGCGGGTGCTCGTCCAGGTACTGGATGAGCATGCCGAACTGGGTGCCCCAGTCGCCGATGTGGTGCCGGCGCACCACGGTCTCGCCGGTGAACTCCAGGAGCTGCCGGACCGCGTCGCCGATCACCGCGGAACGGAGGTGGCCGACGTGCATCTCCTTCGCCACGTTCGGCTGGGCGTAGTCGATGACCGTGGTGCCCGGCTCGGCGGCGAGCGGCACGCCCAGCCGGCCGGTGTCGTCCGCGTACCGCGCGGCGAGGGTTTCGGTGATCGCCCGGTCGCCGATGGTGATGTTGAGGAAGCCGGGGCCGGAGACCTCGACGTCCGCGATCAGATCACCGGTGGTGACGTGCGCGACCACCTCGGCGGCCAGCTCGCGCGGGTTCGCCTTGGCCTTCTTGGCCAGCGCCAGGATGCCGTTGGCCTGGTAGTCCGCCCGGTCGCTTCGTCGCAGCAGCGGGTCCGCGCCGGCCGCCTCCGGCCGGGTGGCCGACAGGGCGGACGCGAGGTGCTGGTGGACGGAGTCGCTGAGGGACGTGACCGGGGCCATAGGAAAGGGTGCCGTTCTCCTCGTGGGGATCGATAGACCCATCCAGTCTCTCACGGGGGGTAAAGCTGTTTTCTCCGGCGGGACGCGGTCTGTGAGAATGGGCTGTCACCCTGTTCAGAAAGAAGGACGTGCCGATCGTGGCTCAGAGCACAGAGACCGCCGACTGGGTCTCCCGTTTCGCGGACGAGGTCATCGCCGAATCGGAGCGACGTGCCCCGGGCAAACGCGTGGTGGTCGCTTCCGGACTGTCCCCCTCCGGCCCCATCCACCTGGGCAACCTGCGCGAGGTCATGACCCCGCACCTGGTCGCCGACGAGATCCGGCGCCGCGGCCACGAGGTGCGGCACCTGATCTCCTGGGACGACTACGACCGCTACCGCAAGGTGCCCAACGGCGTCCCCGGCGTCGACGAGACCTGGGCCGAGCACATCGGCAAGCCGCTCACCTCCGTCCCGGCCCCGACGGGCTCGGCGCACCCGAACTGGGCCGAGCACTTCAAGGCGGCGATGACCGAGGCGCTCGGCGAGCTGGGCGTGGAGTTCGACGGCATCAGCCAGACCGCGCAGTACACCTCCGGTGTCTACCGCGAGCAGATCCTGCACGCCATGCGGCACCGGGGCGACATCGACGCGATCCTCGCCCAGTACCGCACCAAGGCCAAGCCCGGCAAGAAGCCGCAGCAGAAGGCGGTCGACGCCGCCGAGCTGGAGGCCGAGGAGGGCTCCGGCGCGGCGGCCGAGGACGACGGCAGCGCCGGCTCCGCCGGGTACTTCCCGTACAAGCCGTACTGCGGCAACTGCGAGAAGGACCTGACCACGGTCACCGCCTACGACGACGACTCGACCGAGCTGACGTACGCCTGCACGGCGTGCGGCTTCTCGGAGACGGTCCGGCTGAGCGAGTTCAACCGCGGCAAGCTGGTCTGGAAGGTCGACTGGCCGATGCGCTGGGCGTACGAGGGCGTCGTCTTCGAGCCCAGCGGCGTCGACCACTCGTCCCCGGGGTCCTCGTTCCAGGTCGGCGGGCAGATCGTCGGGATCTTCGGCGGCGAGCAGCCGATCGGCCCGATGTACGCGTTCGTGGGCATCAGCGGCATGGCGAAGATGTCGTCGTCCAAGGGCGGGGTGCCCACTCCGGCCGACGCGTTGCAGATCATGGAGCCGCAGCTGCTGCGCTGGCTGTACGCCCGCCGCAGGCCCAACCAGTCCTTCAAGATCGCCTTCGACCAGGAGATCCAGCGGCTCTACGACGAGTGGGACCGGCTGGACGCCAAGGTCGCCGAGGGTACGGCGCTGCCCGCCGACATCGCCGCGCACTCCCGTGCGGTGCGCACGGCCGCCGGGGACCTGCCGCGCACCCCGCGTCCGCTGCCGTACCGCACGCTGGCCTCGGTCGCCGACATCACCGCCGGCCACGCCGACCAGGCGCTGCGCATCCTCAGCGAGCTGGACCCGGCCAACCCGCTCGGATCGCTGGACGAGGCCCGGCCCCGGTACGACAAGGCCGAGGCGTGGATCAACACCCACGTGCCGGCCGACCAGCGCACCATCGTGCGCGAACAGCCGGACACCGAGCTGCTGGCCTCCCTCGACGAGGCGTCCGCGCGGTCGGTACGGCTGCTGCTCGACGGGCTCGCCGACCACTGGTCCCTGGACGGGCTCAGCCACCTCGTCTACGGCGTGCCCAAGGTCCAGGCCGGCTTCTCCGCCGACGCCACGCCCAAGGACCTCCCGCCGGAGATCAAGACCGCCCAGCGGACCTTCTTCGCCCTGCTCTACCGCCTCCTGGTCAGCCGCGACACCGGGCCCCGGCTGCCGACGCTGCTGCTCGCGGTGGGGCAGGAGCGGGTGCGGGGGCTGCTGGGCGGGTAGCGCTTCGCGTGCGCCGAGGAGACAGGTGAGAGGGGGTGCCCGGGATGCCGGGTGCCCCTTCCTGGTTTCTCCTCCACTCGGTCACCGGCTCTGGTTCCCGTTCCGGGAGATTGACGGGCCGTCGGGTGTGTTGGCCGGGTCATGGCTCAGGGACCGGCCGGGGTTACGCGATGTGGTCCTCTTCCAGTTCCGCGTTGTAGCGGTTGGTGAAGCGGGCGACCATGCGTTTGGCCTCGTCCGGGGGGAGCGCGGTGCCGAACTCGGCCTCCACGTTCTCGCCGAACTCACGGGGCGTCGGATAGCCGCCGCCGGGCACCGACTTGCGGAAGACCTGGTAGTAGTCGTCCTCGTCCGGCTCGGCGGCCGGGGTGCCGCCGCCCTCGCCCAGCTCGCGGGTGCGGCCCGGCGACACCGGGATGGGGAAGCTGCCGGTCTCCTCCGGGGACGGCTCGAGCGGCGGCGGCTCCTCCTCGTACTGGTCCCGGTACTCCTCCGCCTGCTGCTGCTCCTCGTACCACTGGGCGTACTGCTCGGCCGGGTCGTACGCCGGGTCGTAGCCGCCCTGGTACTCCACCTGCCGCGGGGCCTTGAACCACGGGCTGCTCTCGTCCACCACCGGCGGCCGCTGCTGGTCCGGTCCGGGCGGTCCGAGCGGTCCGGGTGGTCCGGCGAGCTGGCGGCGCTGTTCGGCGGCCGGGGCCGGCTGCACCGCCTGGGACTGCGACTGGGACTGCGACTGCGACTGCGGGGACTGCTGCTGCGGGGGTGCCGGGGGCAGCAGGGCCGGTTCGATGCCCGCCGCGGCCAGGCCCGAGGGGGCCGTCTCCGCCAGCGGGACGCCGTACCGCGCGAGGCGCAGGGGCATCAGGGACTCGACCGGGGCCTTGCGGCGCCAGGCGCGGCCGAAGCGGGAGCGGAGCCGGGCCTGGTAGACCAGGCGTTCCTGCTCCAGCTTGATGACCTGCTCGTAGGAACGCAGCTCCCACAGCTTCATGCGGCGCCACAGCAGGAAGGTGGGCAGCGGGGAGAGCAGCCAGCGGGTGAGGCGGACGCCCTCCATGTGCTTGTCGGCGGTGATGTCCGCGATCCGGCCGATCGCGTGCCGGGCGGCCTCGACGGAGACCACGAACAGGATCGGGATCACCGCGTGCATGCCGACGCCCAGCGGGTCCGGCCAGGCCGCCGCGCCGTTGAACGCGATCGTCGCCGCCGTCAGCAGCCACGCCGTCTGGCGCAGCAGCGGGAACGGTATGCGGATCCAGGTCAGCAGCAGGTCGAGGGCGAGCAGGACGCAGATGCCCGCGTCGATGCCGATCGGGAAGACGTAGCTGAACTTCCCGAAGCCCTTCTGCATGGCCAGGTCGAGGACGGCGGCGTAGGAGCCGGCGAAACCGATGCCCGCGATGACGACCGCACCGGAGACGACGACTCCGATGAGAACGCGATGCATCCGTGTCAGCTGAAGTGGCCCGGCCACCCGTACTCCCCTCCCAGTGCCTGTTGTTGCGCGCTACAGAGTGGCACATGTGTGCGGGAGGGCGGGTGGCCGGTGGGAGAAGGGCGGTTTGTCGGGTCTCCGTCAGCTCCGTCAGCTCTTGTGCGACGTCGTCTTCGCCGTCTTGGACGACTTCGCGGTCGAGGTGCTCTTGTCGTCCGGGGCGTCGCTCGACTTCGAGGACGAGGAGGAGGACGAGGAGGACGGGCTCGCCGAGGTGTCGGCGCCGTTGGCGGCCGACACCGCGGCCACCGCCTCCTTGGCCGCCCGCTTCGCGTCCGTCACCAGGCCCTTGGCGTCCGGGGACGCGTCGCCGGCCAGGCCGGCCCCGTTGTAGTCGATGGTGACGACGACGTTCTCGACGCGGGCGACGGCGGTCTGCTGCTTGAAGGTGCCTTCCTTCTTCTTCAGCTGGTACTGCACGAGCTGCGCCTCGTCGCCCGCGCCCGCGAACGGGTCCACCTGCGCGCTCTTCGCGCCGTCCGTGGCCTGCGCGTCCTTGAGCTGCTTGACGAGGTAGTCGTGCGCCAGGTCGTCGCCCTCGCCGCGCGCGGTGTCGGACTCGAAGCGCAGCAGCGAGACGTTCAGCCAGCGGAACTGCGAGCCCTTGACACCGTTGCTCTCCAGGCTGTCCCAGGAGCAACTGCCGCGCGTCGCGGTGTCGGAGGACGAGCCCTCCTTGCCGGACTTGGCCTTCGGCACCAGTTCCTTCAGCGTCTTCTTCGCCAGCACGTCGCACGGCTCCGGCAGCTTCCCGTACGCCGCCGCCTGCACCGTCGGGGACGGGCTCGCGGTCGCCGACGCGGAGGCCGAGGCGCTGTCCCCGGTCTTGGATTCGCCCTCGTCGGAGCCGGAGTCGGAGGAGCAGCCCGCGGCGAACACGATCACGGGGAGGACGGCCGCGCCGACAAGGACACGGCTCGGACGCTTCGCCTGTCGGGCACGCTGGTCTCGCTGCACTCGTCGCTGCATGGTTCCTTCACTCAGGTCTGGGACGGTCCGGTGGGCCACCGTACGCGGTGCGGAAACCGCGCGTTCCCTCTTCGGAAGCTTCACAAACGCGCGCGGCCGGCGCCGAACAGGCGTCAGCCGCCGAGCGAATCGGCCAGCCGGGCGGCCAGTTTCCGGGCCTTGTCCTGCATTTCCTTGCTGTCCGGCTCGACCCCGACCACGGCCGGCTGCTCCGCGTACTCGATGGTCACGATGACGTTGGACGTGCGGAACGCCACAGTCACCGTGCGCCGCTGCGCGGTCGAACCCGAGCTGCTCAGCTCGTCGTCGAGGAACGCCTCGTCGCCCAGTCCGTCCAGCAGCCGGGGCTGGAGATCGGTGGGGGTGGCGTCGGAGGATGCGTCGGCGGAGCCGTCCGAGGAGGCGTCGGCGGAGTCGGAGGCCGAGGAGGTGGCGGTGGTGGAGGGGGACGCGGAGGACGACGCGGAGGGGGAGGTGCTCTCCGGGGCCGACCGGGTCTCGGTCGCGGTCGGTTCGGGCAGGTCCGCGGCCTCCTCCTTGGTCGCGAACAGCTCCTCGGCCTGGCTGTCGTCGCTGACCGCGTTGTCGTAGGAGACCACGCGCTCGAAGTCGACGAGCAGATGGTCCGTGGCGGTCGCCGAGTCGACCTTCCAGCCGCAGCCGACCTTGCGGTCGTTGTCGTAGGTGATCGTCGCCTCGCCCTCGTACGCCTTCGCGCGCTGGTCCTCGTCGGTGAGCTGCCGGATGCCGGGCAGCAGGGAGTCGAGGGACTCCTCGCCGACCGCCGAGCAGGGTTCCGGGAGGGTGCGGTACTTGCCGGGCTGGGCCGCGGCCGAGGTGGCGCCGGAGCCGCCGGGGTTGGAGTCGTCGGTCGTACCGCCGTCCGAGCCGCCGGTGCAGCCGGCCAGCAGCGCCGCGAGGAGGGCGGCGGCGCCGGATACGTACGCCTTCCGCTGCACGGTCAGGCTCCTCTCGACGGTGGGCCGGGTGATGCGGCCTTCAGTGTCCCCGCTGGTTAATCGCTTGCCGCGCGGGGGTGGGTGCTGGGGACAATGTCTATCGCACGCGCTGCCGCGGACGCCGGTCCGAGATCCCTTTCGTTGCTACTGGCTACGGTTTTTGCGCTTTCTGACTTTTGTCGTTTTTCAGGGGGATGGGGAAGTTATGTCGTACGTGGAAGTGCCGGGCGCGAAGGTGCCGATCCGGATGTGGGCCGACCCGGCGACGGTCGAGAGCGGTGCGATGCAGCAGCTCCGGAACGTCGCGACGCTGCCCTGGATCGAGGGCCTGGCCGTGATGCCGGACGTGCACTACGGCAAGGGCGCGACCGTCGGGTCGGTGATCGCCATGCGGGGCGCGGTGTGCCCGGCGGCGGTGGGGGTGGACATCGGCTGCGGGATGTCGGCGGTGCGGACCTCCCTGACCGCGAACGATCTGCCGGGGGACCTGTCCCGGCTGCGGTCGCGGATCGAGCAGGTGATCCCGGTCGGGCGGGGGATGCATGACGATCCGGTGGATCCGGGGCGGCTGCACGGGTTCGGCACGGGCGGCTGGGACGACTTCTGGGGGCGGTTCGACGGAGTGGCGGACGCGGTCAAATTCCGTCAGGAGCGGGCCGGGAAGCAGATGGGAACGCTTGGCGGCGGCAACCATTTTGTCGAGGTGTGCACGGATTCGACCGGTGCGGTCTGGCTGATGCTGCACTCCGGGTCCCGGAACATCGGCAAGGAACTGGCCGAGCACCACATCGGCATCGCCCAGCGGCTGCCGCACAACCAGGGCCTGGTCGACCGCGACCTGGCGGTGTTCGTGGCGGACACGCCGCAGATGGCGGCGTACCGCAACGATCTGTTCTGGGCGCAGGAGTACGCGAAGTACAACCGCTCGATCATGATGGCGCTGCTGAAGGACGTGATCCGGGCGGAGTTCCGGAAGGCGAAGCCGGTCTTCGAGCAGGAGATCTCGTGCCACCACAACTACGTGGCCGAGGAGCGGTACGAGGGGATGGACCTGCTGGTGACCCGCAAGGGTGCGATCCGCGCGGGCAGCGGGGACTACGGGATCATCCCGGGGTCGATGGGTACCGGGTCGTACATCGTGCAGGGGCTCGGGAACGACAAGTCCTTCAACTCGGCCTCGCACGGCGCCGGCCGGCGGATGAGCCGCAACGCGGCCAAGCGCCGGTTCTCGACCAAGGACCTGGAGGAGCAGACGCGGGGCGTGGAGTGCCGCAAGGACTCCGGTGTGGTGGACGAGATCCCGGGCGCGTACAAGCCGATCGAGCAGGTCATCGACCAGCAGCGGGACCTCGTGGCGGTGGTGGCCCGGCTGAAGCAGGTCGTGTGCGTGAAGGGCTGACGCCGGGGGCGCCTCAGCCCTCCCGGTGCACCTTGCTGTTCGACGCCTGGGCGCGGGGGCGGACGATCAGGAGGTCGATGTTGACGTGGGCGGGACGGGTGACCGCCCAGGTGATGGTGTCGGCCACGTCGTCGGCGGTCAGCGGCTCGGCCACGCCCTGGTAGACCTTGGCGGCCTTCTCCGCGTCACCGTTGAAGCGGGTCAGGGCGAACTCCTCGGTCTTGACCATGCCGGGGGCGATCTCGACGACCCGCACCGGGCGGCCGACGATCTCCAGGCGGAGTGTCTCGGCCAGCACGTGCGCGCCGTGCTTGGCGGCGACGTAGCCGGCGCCGCCCTCGTAGGTGGCGTGCCCGGCGGTGGAGGAGACGACCACGATCGTGCCGTCGCCGCTCGCCTCCAGCTTGGGCAGCAGGGCCTGGGTGAGGTTGAGGGTGCCGATGACGTTCGTCTCGTACATGCGGCGCCAGTCGTCCGGGTCGCCGGTGGCGACCGGGTCGGCGCCGAGGGCCCCGCCGGCGTTGTTGACCAGGACGCCGATCGTCTTGAACGCCGACGCGAACTCGTCGACGGCGGCGCGGTCGGTGACGTCGAGCGGGTAGGCGGTCGCCTGGTGGCCGGCGGCCCGGATCTCCTCGGCCAGCGCCTCGACGCGGTCCTTGCGGCGGGCGGTGAGGACGACGCGGTGGCCCGCGGCGGCGAGCCGGCGGGCGGTGGCGGCGCCGATGCCGCTGCTGGCTCCCGTGACGATCGCGATGGGGGGCTTGGGAGAGGCGGAGGTCATGCGGGGCTCCTCGGGCGCGGCGGGTTCTGATCAGGATAGAGGGGGCGCTGTTCCGAAGAGGTACCGGTCAGTCGCCCCTCGGGGCGTACATGATCAACGCCATGCCGGCCAGGCAGACCACCGCCCCCGCGATGTCCCAGCGGTCCGGGCGGTAGCCGTCCGCCGCCATGCCCCACAGGATCGAGCCGGCCACGAAGACGCCGCCGTACGCGGCGAGGACGCGGCCGAAGTGGGCGTCGGGCTGGAAGGTGGCGACGAATCCGTACGCGCCCAGGGCGAGCACGCCGCCCGCCGCCCACAGCCAGCCGCGCTGCTCCCGTACGCCCTGCCAGACCAGCCAGGCGCCGCCGATCTCGAACAGCGCGGCGAGGACGAACAGGGCGGCGGAGCGGACGATCAGCAGCATGCGCGCAGCTTCGCATCGGCGCACGGGCATGTCGGCATGCGGCCCCTCTGGAATGTCGGCATGCGGCGCCTCTGGAATAACGGCACGCGGCCCCTCGTTGCAAGGCTATAGTTGAACGGTCAACAACTTGGAGGTTGAGCGGCCATGCAGTTCGGCATCTTCACCGTCGGCGATGTCACCCCCGACCCGACCACCGGCCGGACGCCTACCGAGCGTGAGCGCATCAAGGCCATGGTCGCCATCGCGCTGAAGGCCGAGGAAGTCGGCCTGGACGTCTTCGCGACCGGTGAGCACCACAACCCGCCGTTCGTGCCGTCCTCGCCGACGACCATGCTCGGCTACATCGCGGCCCGCACCGAGCGGCTGATCCTCTCCACGTCCACCACGCTGATCACCACCAACGACCCGGTGAAGATCGCCGAGGACTTCGCGATGCTCCAGCACCTGGCCGACGGCCGGACGGACCTCATGATGGGGCGCGGGAACACCGGCCCGGTGTATCCGTGGTTCGGCAAGGACATCCGCGAGGGGATCAACCTGGCCGTCGAGAACTACGCCCTGCTGCACCGCCTGTGGCGCGAGGACGTGGTGACCTGGAAGGGCAAGTTCCGCACGCCGCTCCAGCAGTTCACGTCCACGCCGCGCCCGCTGGACGGGGTGCCGCCGTTCGTCTGGCACGGCTCCATCCGCTCCCCGGAGATCGCCGAGCAGGCCGCGTACTACGGCGACGGCTTCTTCCACAACAACATCTTCTGGCCGGCCGACCACACCAAGCAGATGATCGAGCTGTACCGCGACCGCTACGCCCACTACGGGCACGGCACCCCCGAGCAGGCGATCGTCGGCCTCGGCGGGCAGGTCTTCATGCGGCGGAACAGCCAGGACGCGGTGCGCGAGTTCCGGCCGTACTTCGACGTCGCCCCGGTCTACGGGCACGGGCCGTCGCTGGAGGAGTTCACCGCGCAGACCCCGCTGACCGTCGGCTCCCCGCAGCAGGTGATCGAGAAGACGCTCGCCTTCCGCGAGTACGCCGGTGACTACCAGCGTCAGCTGTTCCTGATGGACCACGCCGGGCTGCCGCTGAAGACCGTCCTGGAGCAGCTCGACCTGCTCGGCGAGGAGGTCGTGCCGGTGCTGCGCAAGGAGTTCGCCAAGGACCGGGCGGCCGAGGTGCCGGACGCGCCGACCCACGCCTCGCTGCTCGCCGCCAAGGAAAGGGTGACCTCGTCATGAAGCTCGTCGTCGTCTCCGCGGGACTGAGCGTCCCGTCCGCCACCCGGCTGCTGGGCGACCGGCTGGCCGCCGCCGCCACTGCCACCGCCGCCGCCGGGGACGCCTCGGCCGACGTCGTCCGGGTGGTCGAGCTGCGGGACCTCGCGGTGCCGATCGCGCACACCTTCACCAGCGGGTTCCCCGAGCCGGAGCTGGCCGAGGTGTTCGCGGCGGTGGCCGGGGCGGACGGGCTGATCGTGGTCACGCCGGTGTTCTCCGCCTCGTACAGCGGGCTGTTCAAGTCGTTCTTCGACGCGCTGAGCGGCGGTGAGCCCGACGCGCTGAGCGGCAAGCCGGTGCTGATCGCCGCGACCGGCGGCACCGGCCGGCACTCCCTGGTCCTCGACCACGCGCTGCGGCCGCTCTTCGCCCACCTGAAGGCGGTCGTCGTCCCGACCGGGGTGTACGCCGCCGCCGAGGACTGGGGCGCCGAGGGGCTGGACGCGCGGATCGAGCGGGCGGGGGGTGAGCTGGCGGCGCTGGTGAGCGGGCTGGCGGCCGCCGCCCGGCCGCGGTCCGGGCGGGACTCGTTCGAGGAGGTCCTGCCGTTCGAGCAGCGGCTCGCCGCACTGCGGGCGGCCGAGTGAGGAAGCGGTAAGAAGCGAGGTCACCGGGGCTCATGCCCCGGTGCGCCGCGCGCCGGCTTGGCAGACTGGGCGGGTGCCCTCCCAGACAGCTCAGACCTCCCAGCCGGCCCCGACGCCCCAGACGGTCCTGCTCGCCGAGGACGACCGTGCCATCCGCAACGCCCTGGAACGCGCCCTCACCCTGGAGGGCTACCGGGTCGTCGCGGTCGCCGACGGGGCGGCGGCGCTCGCCGAGGCGCACCGGGAACGGCCCGACGTGCTGGTGCTGGACGTGATGATGCCCGGCGTCGACGGCCTCCAGGTCTGCCGGGCACTGCGCGCCCAGGGCGATCCCACCCCGATCCTGATGCTGACGGCGCTGGTGGAGACCGCCGACCGGATCGCGGGACTGGACGCGGGCGCCGACGACTACGTGGTCAAGCCGTTCGACGTCGAAGAGGTCTTCGCCCGGCTGCGCGCCCTGCTGCGGCGGACGGGAGGCGGCGGTACGGGCGCCCCGGCCGGCGCGGGCGACGGGCCGAAGCCGGTGTCCGACGCCGCCCTGGCGGCCGTAGGGCTGCGGATGGACCCGGGGGCCCGGCGGGCCTGGCGCGGGGAGCGGGAGCTGGAGCTGACCCGGACCGAGTTCGAGCTGCTGGAACTGCTGGTCCGCAACGCCGGTGTGGTCCTCGACCACGCCACCATCTACGACCGCATCTGGGGCTACGACTTCGGCCCCGGCTCCAAGAACCTCGCCGTCTACGTCGGTTATCTGCGCCGCAAGCTCGACGAGCCGGACGCGCCGCAGCTGATCCAGACGGTGCGCGGCGTGGGTTACGTGCTGCGGGAGGGCTGAGCCGTGGCCCAGGACGACCGACCGCGGCCGGCGTCCGTGCGGCGGCCCCGGCTCACCTCGCTGCGGGCCACGTTCGCGGTGTCGTTCGCGACCCTCACGGCGGTGGTCGCGGTGCTGGTCGGGGTGGTGTCGTACAGCGCCGCCGCCCGGCTGGTCCGGGTCGACCAGGAGACCGTCTTCGACCAGATCGTGCAGGACCTGCGGGACGAGGTCCGGCAGCAGCGGATGACACCGGCGGACTTCTCGTCCTCCGCGCCGGGGCACGACATCGTGCGCCCGGCCCGGACGGATGTGCAGGTGCTCGGGGCGGACGGCGCGGTCTCCGACGCGTCCCGGCCCCGGCTGCCGGTGACCGGCGCGGACCGGGCGACGGCCGGGGCGTCGACGGCCGGGCGGATGGTGCAGCACGAGGACATCGAGGTCGGCGACGACGTGTACCGGATCGCGACGGTGGCGCTCGGCGGCGGGCGGGGCGCGGTGCAGGTGGCGCAGGAGTTCAGCGACACCGAGGACCTGCTGCGGGCGCTTCAGCGGCAGTCGCTGATCCTGATGGCGGTGGTGGTGGCCGCGGCCGGGCTGTTCGGCTGGTGGCTGGCCCGGCGCATCACCTGGCGCCTGGTGGCGCTGACCTCGGCCGCCGAGGACGTCGCCCGCACCCGCCGGCTCGGCATCCAGGTGCCGGTCAACGGGCTGGACGAGGTGGGCCGGCTGGGCCGGGCCTTCGACCGGATGCTGGGCCGGCTCGCCCAGTCGGAGGAGGACCAGCGGCGGCTGGTGCAGGACGCGGGCCATGAACTCCGTACGCCGCTGACCTCCCTGCGGACCAACATCTCGCTGCTGCGCCGGATCGACGAGCTGCCGCCCGCCGCCCGCGAGGAACTGGTCGCGGACCTCGGGCAGGAGGCCCGGGAGCTGACCGACCTGGTCAACGAGCTGGTCGACCTGGCGGCCGGCCAGCTGGACACCGAGCCGCCGCAGCGGGTCGACGTCGCCGAGATCGCCCACGACGCGGCGGCCCTGGCCCGGCGCCGCCTCGGGCGCGAGATCACGGTGCGGAGCTGCGGCGACACCCGTACCGAGGGGCGGCCGGCCATGCTGACCCGGGCGCTGTCCAACCTGGTCGAGAACGCCGCCAAGTTCGATCCGGACGGCGTCGCCCCGATCGAGGTCGTCGTCGCGGGCCCGGCCCGGCCCGGCACCGTCCGGGTCGAGGTTCTGGACCGCGGGCCGGGCATCGCCGACGACGACCTGACCCGGGTCTTCGACCGCTTCTACCGGGCCCCCGCCGCCCGCTCCCGCCCCGGCTCCGGGCTCGGTCTGTCCATCGTGCGGGAGGTGGCCCTGGCGCACGGCGGGGCGCCGTTCGCCTACCGGCGGGAGGGGGGCGGGGCGGGGATTGGGTTCACTGTGGGGGGCTGATGCTGCGGGTCGGGTGTTCTGGGTTGGCCGGGTTTTCCGGGTTGGCCGGGGCGGCCGGGTTTTCCGGGTTGGCCGGGTCTTCCGGGCTGAGGTCGGTCGGGTCCGGGTCGAGGTCGGACAGATCCGGGTCGAGGTCGGACAGGTCCAGGACGAAGCGGTAGCGGACGTCGCCCCGGCGGAGGCGGCCCAGGGCCTCGGGCAGCCGGGCCGAGGGGAGCAGTTCGATGTCGGCGGTGATGCCGTGCGCCGCGCAGAACTCCAGCAGCTCGGCGGTCGCGGCCAGTCCGCCGCTGCCCGCCGAGCCGAGCTTCTTGCGGCCCACCAGCAGCGCGGTGGCCGCGACGGTGACCGGACCGAGGTGCCCGAGCAGGCTGAGCGTCCCGTCCAGGGCGACCAGGCCCAGGTAGGGCTCCAGGGCGTGCGGCGCGGAGACGGTGTCCAGCACGACGTCGAACCGGTCGCGGGACGCGTCCAGCGCGGCCGGGTCCCCGGCGTCGAGCAGGCCGGCCGCGCCGAGCCGGCGGGCGTCGGCCGCCTTGTCCGGTGAGCGGCTGATCACCCAGGTCTCGGCGCCGAGCGCCACGGCCAGCTTGACCGCGAGGTGCCCGAGGCCGCCCAGCCCCGCCACCGCGACCCGGCTGCCGGGACCCACGCCGAGTGCCCGCAGCGGTTCCCACACGGTGATGCCGGCGCAGAGCAGCGGGGCCGCGGCGGCCGGGTCCAGACCGGCGGGCAGGGCGTGGGCGAACGTCTCGCGGACCACGTACGCCCGGGAGTACGCGCCGAGCGTGACCGAGCCGTCGTGCCGGTCGGTGCCGCCGTAGGTCAGCGTCGGGAAGGAGTGGCAGAAGTTCTCCTGGCCGGCCCGGCACATGGCGCAGGTGCCGCAGGAGTCGACGATGTTGCCGACCGCGACCCGGTCGCCGACGGCGAAGCGGGTGACCTCGGGGCCGGTCGCGGTGACGGTGCCGGTGAACTCGTGGCCCGGCACGAGGGGTTTGGCGTCCGCGCCGTCGTGGGCGTCGATGGCGTGCAGGTCGGAGTGGCAGACACCGCAGTAGTCCACCCGGACCGCGAGGTCGTCGGGGCGCGGGTCGCGCCGTTCGAGACGGGTCCGGCGCAGCCGGGCCCCGGGGGTGCGGCCGGGGCCGTCCACTTGCCAGCCGGTGGTGGTTGTCACAGGGGCTCCTCCCGAACAGACCGAACAGCAAACAGACTGTTCGGTCTGTTTGTGTGATGCGGTGATCGTAGGCCCGGCCCGGGCAAAAAGTAAACCGACTGGTCTGTCTGCTAATGTCCGGCGTATGGCTGTCCGACCCACGAACGCGCGCGGTGCCGCGACGTACCAGCGCATCGTCGACGTGGCGACCCGGGAGTTCGCCGAGTACGGCATCGCCGGTGCGCGCGTCGAGCGCATCGTGGCCGCCGCGCAGACCAACAAGGCGCAGCTCTACGCCTACTTCGGCAACAAGGAAGGGCTCTTCGACGCGATCTTCCTCGGTTCGCTGGAGCGGATCGTGAACGTCGTGCCGATCGACGCGACCGACCTCGCCGACTGGGCGGTCCGGCTCTACGACGAGTATCTGCGCAGGCCCGATCTCATCCGGCTGGCCACCTGGGTGCGGCTGGAGCGGCGGCCGGCGGGCCATCTGGTCGAGGAACGCCGCCGTCTCGACGACGGCAAGCTGCGGGCCATCGCCGAGGCGCAGGCCGCGGGGCTGGTGCGGGACGGGGACCCGTTCGACCTGCTGGCCCTGGTCATCGCCATGTCGATGGCCTGGTCACCGGTGAGCAACGTGTTCGCCGCGACCGCCGACGAGCCCCCCGGGGAGCACGAGCGGCGTCGCGCCCTGCTCCGGGAGAGCGTGCGGCGCGCGGTGACGGGCGGCGGGGACGTGCCGGGGGCGACGGGGTGACCGACTGGGAGTGGGACGAGACGCTGTTCGCGGGTGCCGCCGCCTACTACCGGCGCGGGCGGCTCCCGTACGCCCCCGGTCTGGTGGCCGCGCTCGCCGGGACGCTGAGGCTCGACGGGCGCGGGCGGCTGCTCGACGTGGGGTGCGGTCCGGGCACCCTCGCGCTGCCGCTGGCGCCGCTGTTCGGCGAGGTCGTCGGGGTGGACCCGGACCCCGGGATGATCGAGGAGGCCGGGCGCGCGGCCGCCGGGCTCGGAGTGGGCGGGAAGACACGGTGGGTGCGGGCGCGGGCCGAGGAACTGCCCGCGGGGCTCGGCACGTTCACCGTCGCCGTCTTCGCCCAGTCCTTCCACTGGATGGACCGCGACCGGGTGGCGGCGACCGTACGGGACATGCTCCGGCCCGGGGGCGTGCTGCTGCACGTCTCCGACCTGAAGACGGAACCGGAACCCTTCGGCGAGGAGGGCCTCGCGCACCCCGCCGTACCGCACACGGAGATCCGGGACCTGGTCGCCCGGTATCTCGGGCCGGTCCGGCGGGCCGGGCGGGGCACGCTGCCGCGGGGCACGCCGGGCGGCGAGGCGGAGGTGTTCGCGCGGGCCGGGTTCACCGGGCCCGACCGTCATGTCGTACCCGCCGGGAACGTACTGGAGCGCACGTCGGACGACGCCGTCGCCGAGGTCTTCTCGATGTCGTTCTCCACGCCGCACCTGTTCGGCCCGCGCCGCGCGGACTTCGAGGCGGACCTGCGCCGGCTGCTGGCGGAGCACTCCGCGCCGGGGCTGTTCGCCGTCCGCGCACCGAGTACCGAGATCTTCGTCTGGCACCCGCCGGTTCCGGCCCGTTGACCTTCCCCTTGGGGCAGGCCGCACGATCGTCGCGGCCGGGCACCGCGCCCGGTGGAGGAAGGGGGCAGAGGTGACCGGTCTGCTGACCATCGGGGCCTTCGCGAAGGCGTCCCGGCTGTCGCCCAAGGCGCTGCGGCTCTACGACGAACTCGGTCTGCTGGTCCCGGCCCGCGTCGACCCCGGCACCGGCTACCGGCACTACGCGCCGGAGCAGTTGGAGCAGGCCCGGCTGGTCGCCTGGCTCCGCCGGCTCGGCATGCCGCTGGCCCGGGTCCGGGCGGTCGGCGCGCTGCCGGCGGCCGAGGCGGCGCGGGAGATCCGCGCGTACTGGGACCAGGTCGAGGCCGACACCGCCGGGCGCCGGGACCTCGCGGCCTTCCTCGTCGACCACCTGTCCGGAAAGGACACCGCCATGCCGCACGACACCGGGACCCTCGGGCTCCGTTACGCCGCGCTCTCCGACACCGGTCTGGTCCGCGAGACCAACCAGGACACCGTCTACGCCGGGTCCCGCCTGCTGGCCGTCGCCGACGGATGCGGCAGCGGGGGCGGGTCCGCGAGCGCCGCCGCGGTGGACGCGCTCAAGCGACTCGACGCCGCCGGTGACCGCAAGGGTACGGTCGCGCCGGGCGATCTCCTCAACGCCCTCCAGGACGCCGTCGAACAGGCCGACCGGGCCGTGCGCGGCGTCGCCGGGGAGAGCCCCGTACCGGCGGAGACCGGCACCACGCTCACCGCGCTGCTGTGGACCGGCTCGCGGCTGGCCCTCGTGCACATCGGGGATTCCCGGGCCTACCTGCTGCGCGGCGGGGACCTGTTCCGCATCACCCACGACCACACCCTGGTGCAGGCGCTGCTCGACGAGGGCCGCATCGGCCCGGAGGAGGTGGCCTCGCACCCCCAGCGCGCCCTGCTGGCGCGGGCCCTGCCGCTGAACGGGACGGCCGCGCCCGACCTGCGGCTGCACGACGTCCGGGCGGGGGACCGGTATCTGCTCTGCTCCGACGGTCTGTCCACCGTGCTGTCCACGGCGGAGATCCGCCGGGTCGTCACGGAGACGGCCGACCCGGAGCGGGCGGTACGCGAACTCGTCGACCGGGCCAACCGGTGCGGCGGTCCCGACAACGTGAGCTGCGTGCTCGCCGACGTCGTGCATGAGGACCTTCCTGACACTCCATAGGCACCCGTAAACACCCGGGGCATCCGCGTCACCGGGGCCAGGGCCGCCCGGTGCGCTGTTCGATGTCGGTGTTGAACCGCTCCAGGTCCACGATGAACTGCGTCAGCCGGTCCGCAGGCCAGTCGCCGAGGACATCGGCAAGCCCGGTCACGATGGCGTCCCGGTCGGCGCGCAGCCGGGCGCGGCCCTCGTCGGTGATCCGGAACTTGCGGGCGACGCTGCCGTTGGGGTCCAGGGTGCGTTCCACCAGGCCGTCGCGGAGCAGTGCCGTGGTCTGCCGGGTGAAGGTGGACGGCGCCAGCCCGAACGCCTCGACGAGGTCCGGCACCGACATCGGCCCCTGCGCTTCCAGGCGGCTGAGCAGGACGTAGGCGCTGCGGTCGAGCGCGTCGCCGTCGCTGCGGACGCGGCGCGGGGAGGTCAGCTCCAGGTGCCGGGTGAGGATCAGCAGCTCACGCTCGATGTGGCCGCCTGCCTGCCGTGCGTCCACGCCGTCCTCCTCGGTACCGGAGAACCGCACAGTACAGGATTAAAGCACCCCGTATCGGAAGTGCATCATGCACTTTTGATGTACGGTGCATACGGCGCCCCGTGACGCATCTCCGCTCCGAACGCGGCGCGCCAGTTCCGCCTCGCGCACTCCCCCCACCCCTCCACGAGGAGACGCCCGATGGCCGACCAGGTCGTACGCCTGCCCCTGTCCACCGACACCCCGCTCGATCCCCCCGCCGAGTGGGCCCGGCTGCGGGACCGCTGCCCCGTGGCCCACGCCGAGCTGCCCAGCGGCGACGCGGCGGTCTATCTGACCCGCTACGACGACGTCAAAGCCCTGCTGTCCGACCCCCGGTTCGTCCGCCCCACCGAGCGGGACAACGCCGCCCGGATCGCCCCGGACGGCGTCGGCGGGGCCGCCGCCACTGGGAGCAGCGCCCTCACGCTGCCCGACCGGGGCGAGCCGCACCGGCGCTGGCGCCGCCGGGTCGGCAAGTACTTCACCGCCAAGCGGATGACCGCGCTGCGCCCCGGCATGACCCGCCTCGCCGAGGACCTGATCGACGCGATGCTCGCCCAGGGCGCCCCCGCCGACCTGCGGGCGAGCCTCGGCTTTCCGCTGCCGGTCTACGTCATCTGCGATCTGCTCGGCGTCCCGGCCGACGACCGGGACCGCTTCTCCCACTGGTCCGACACGTTCCTCAGCGTCACCCGCTACACCGCCGACGAGATCCGCACCGCGCACGAGGAGTTCGTCGCCTACATGTCCGGGCACGTCGCCGCCAAGCGCGCCGAACCGTCCGACGACCTCCTCGGCACCCTCATCACGGAAGGCGAGAACGAGAGCGAGGGCGATGACGAGGGCGACGGCGGGGGCGGGCTGAGCGACGCCGAACTGGTGGCCACCGGCATGGGCCTGCTGGTCGCCGGCCACGAGACCACCGCCAACATGATCGGCAAGATGGTCGCCATGCTGCTCGCCGACCGCCGCCGCTGGGAGCGGCTGCTGGCGGACCCCGCGCTGGTGCGCAGCGCCGTCGAGGAGTCGCTGCGCTTCGACGCCAACCTCGGCTTCGGCCTGCGACGTTATGTCGGCGAGGACATCGAGATCGACGGCCGGACCGTGCCCGGGGGCAGCACCGTGGTGTGCAGCATGCCGGCCGCCAACCGGGACGAGCAGGCGTTCGCCGGCGCCGCCGACATGGACCTCGCCCGCACCCCCAACCCGCACCTGACCTTCGGCGCCGGCCCGCACTCCTGCCTCGGCCAGGCCCTGGCCCGTACCGAACTCCAGGTCGTGCTGGAAACCCTCCTCACCCGCGTACCCACCCTGCGCCTCGCGGTCCCCGCCCCCGAACTGCGCAAGACGGAGGGCCTGCTGGTCGGCGGCCTGCGCGAAGTCCCGGTCGGCTGGTGACCCGCGGGACCCCTCGCGGCGCGGCGATCAGCCGGCCACGGCCGGGCGTGGCTCGCCGTGGAAGACCTGCCGGGTGTGCCAGTCGCGGTGCGCGGCGGCGACGGGGCGTGCCCCGGGCTGGGGGCCGATGAGCGGGCGGCCCGCGAGAGCTGTGACGTGCGTACGGGCGGCGGGGCTGTGGCCGACGAAGCGCTGCGAGACCAGGATGCGGTGATCGTCGCCCACACCGAGCACCCCCTTGTCGAACAGCTTGTGGTGCAGCGAGCACAGGCACAGCCCGTTCTCGACGTCGTCGGGCCCGTCGAAGGCCCACCAGCGCACGTGCGCGGCCTCCAGGCCGACCGGTACCGCGCCGATCCTGCCGTCGTAACCGCAGAAGGCACACCGGTACTCGTAGGCGGTCAGCACCCGCTCCCGCAGCCGCGGATCCCGCTGCCTGCGCGCCGGCCGCGCGGGCAGCGGCTCCAGCACTTCCAGGTCGAGGCCGACGGCTTCGCACAACTCGGTGTGCAGGGAGGGCGGGAAGTGCGTGTCCAGCAGCAGCCGCGCGACCGCGCCGAGCAGGGGCGGTTCGCTCCGCAGCGCCGCACGCAGCTCCGGCGCGAGCCGGCCGGTGGCCCCCGAGGCCCGCAGTTCCCGCACCCCGCTCCCCGGGCTGCCGGTCCCGTCGTCGGTCCGCACCTCCCACACGCCGTCGCTGACCAGGTGGTGAAAGGGGTAGGCGGGCGTCGTCCGGTTCGGCGGCCCGTACTCGGTCAGCAGCCGCTGGAGGTCGCCCTCCACCACGCTGTACCGCAGTCCGCCGTCATGTCCGTCGTCACGTCCGCCGTCGTGGACGCCGCCGTGTCCGCCGCCAGGTCCGCCCTCCACGTCCCGCTGGAACCGGCCGAGGGCGTACAGGAGCAGCAGCGGCTTGTGGGGCGCGCGGGTCCCGTTCCTGGTCCACTGCCGCAACGCGGCGATCCGCTCCAGCCAGTCCATGGCGGTTGATCGTAGACGGACGGCTTTGGACGCCTGCCTCCCGGATCGCGTCGAGCACCTTCGTCGAAGACCGGCCGGGGCAGCGGCAGTTGTCCCGGCACCGCTGCTGACGGCACGGCACGGCACGGCACGGCTCGGCCCCGGTTCGCCTACTCGTGGCAGGCGGGGTGCGGCAGGAGGACGACCTTGCCGAGGGGATGGCCGTGTTCCAGGTGGGCGAAGGCCGCCCGGACCTCGGACAGCGGATAGGTCCGGCTGACCGGTACCTCGATCCGGCCGGTCGCCGCCAGCTCGGCCAGCTCGGTCAGCACCGCCTGACCGGTGCCCTCGGCACTACCCCGCGACCGGGTGCCGAGGGCGGCGGCGGCGCGGTGGTCGAGGGTGTTGACCCGGCGGGGCAGCACCCCCAGGGTGAGCGCGATCCGGGCGTAGTCGCCGCCGTGGAAGTCGAGGAAGGCGTGGGCGGTCCCGGATCCGTCGCCCTCGATCGTCCGGCGGAGCCGTTCGGTGATCCCGCTGCCGTAGCCGACCAGGGAGGCGCCCTGGGACTCCAGCCAGTCCCGGTGCCGCGCGGAGGCGATCGCGACCACGTGCGCCCTGCGCAGGCGCAGGAGCTGGACGGCGAGACTGCCGACCCCGCCGGTGGCCCCGCTGACCACGACGGTCTCGCCGGCCCGCGGGTCGACGCCGGCGATCGCGGCCCAGGCGGTACTGCCCGCGACGTAGAGGGCGCCGGCGGTGGCCCAGGGGAGCGTGTCGGGTTTGCGGACGAGCTGGTCCTCCGGGACGACGACGTACTCGGCGTGGCTGGAGCGCTCCCAGGACCAGCCGAGGACCGGGGCCCCCGGCGCCCAGCCGGTCACCGCGGACCCGGTCGCGGTGACGGTGCCGGCCAGATCGCTGCCCTGCCCGGAGGGGAAGACCGCGGGGAACCGCTCGTGCAGGGCGCCGGTGCGGATCTTGGCCTCGCCCGGGTTGATCCCGGCGGCCCGTACCCGGACCAGGACGTCCCGCGGACCGAGCCGACGCGCCTCGACGTCCTCCACGCCGAGCACGTCGATGTCTCCGTACCGGTGGAAACGTACGGCTTTCACGCGCTTCCCTCCGGCCGGAGACGGCTGCCGATGAAGGCGGCGGCCTGGTCGAGGGCGCGCGCGGCCTCGTCGACGACCGGGGCGAATCCCTGGAAGACGTGCGGCGCCCCGGGGAAGGTCCGCAGGGTGACCGGGACGTCGGCGTGGGCGGCCCGCGCGGCCAGCCGCAGGGCGTCGTCGAGCAGGATCTCCCGGCCACCGGCCTGGATCAGCAGCGGCGGCAGTCCGCGCAGATCGGCGTGGAGCGGGCTGGCCAGCGGGGTACGCGGGTCAGCGCCGGCGAGATAGTCGGCGGCCCGGGTCTCAAGGGCCTGCCGGGTGAGCGCCGGATCCGCGTCGGCCCGGGTCGCCATGCTGCCGCCGGACTGGGTGAGGTCCGTCCACGGCGACAGGACGGTGGCGGACGAGGGCTGCGGCAGTCCCGCGTCCCGGGCCGCCAGCAGCAGGGCGAGGGCGAGGCCGCCGCCGGCCGACTCGCCGACGACCGCGACCGACCCGGCCGGGGTGCCCTGGTCGAGCAGTGCCCGGTAGGCGGCGAGGACGTCGTCCACGGCGGCCGGGAAGGGATGTTCGGGGGCGAGCCGGTAGTCGACGCAGAGGGCGGTGGCCGCGGTGCGCCGGGCGATCTCGGCGGCCAGGCCGACGCCGGCGGCGGCGGAGCCGAGCGCGTAGGCGCCGCCGTGGAAGTACAGCACGGTGCCGGCGGCCGGCGCGGTGGCACCGGCCCGCACCTCGACGGCGGGCACCGCGCCCAGCTCGACGGTCCGGGTGCGGACGTCGTCGGGCAGCGGCGCGGAGCCGAGTATCTCGTCGAAGACGCGGCGCATCTTCGGTACGTCGCCGCCCAGGTCCAGCGGGGAGTTCAGCAACAGGTCGGAGATGTGGTCCAGCTGACTGTCAGTCATGTCGTCGTTTCCTTACGGGCTCTTACAGGTATTTTTTATGTCTATATAGATATTTGCGGGGAGGAAGGGGAGGTGATGCGGGGCCGGTCCCGGACTTCGTGCGGCGTGTGGGCGACGTGCAGGACCTCCTCGAAGCCCATCCGCCGCACGAAGTCCGAGCGGGCGTCGAACACCGCGGAGTTGGCCTGCTCGACCATGGAGCGGGTCAGGTCCACCACGCTGCGGAAGGGGCGCTCGCCGAAGGGCAGCGACAGGATCCTGGCGATCTCCTCGGCGACCACTGCGGGGTCGGCCTGGGTGCCCGGGGCGAAGAGACTCTCGGTGGCCTGCTCGTTGCGGGCGACCAGCGGGTCCAGGGTCCGGTAGCCGGCGCCGACGCCGGTGGCGTCCGCGGGCCGTCCCGCGCTGGGGAAGTGGTCGGTGCCCTGGGTGAAGGCCCCCGGCATGACGATCACCGTCTCGATGCCGAGCGGGGCCACCTCGTAGGAGGTCACCAGGGCCAGCGAGTCCATCGCCGCCTTCGACACGACGTACGGGCCGAGGAACGGAGGTGTGGTCACCGGGATGGTGCTGCCCACGTAGAGGAGGGTGCCGCGGCCCTGCCCGCGCAGGTGCGGCAGCGCGGCGCGGTTGAGCCGCTGGACGCCGAGGGTGTTGACGTCGATCAGCTTGGCGATCTCCTCGGCGGTGAATGCCTCGACATAGCCGGTGACCAGGTGCCCGGCATTGTGGATGACGACGTCCAGTGCTCCGGCGTCGTCGAGTACTTCGGCGACCGCGCGGTCGGCGGACTCCTGGGAGGCGACGTCGAGTTCGACCACGTGCAGGTCGAGCCGCTCGGCCGCGGCCAGGCGGCGCAGTTCGGCGGCGCGGGCGGCATTGCGGGCGCCGGGGGCGCGCATCGAGGCGTAGACGCGGTGCCCGGTCCGGGCGAGGGCCCGCGCGGTCAGGTTGCCGATGCCGGTGGCGGCACCGGTGATGAGTACGGTTGACATGGTGGTCCTTCGGTTCGATGGGGAGGGCGGGCGAGGGTCAGGCGATGCCGCCGTTGCTGTACAGCACCTGGCCGTTGATCCACCGGCCGGCGGGGCCGGCCAGGAAGGCGACGGCCTCGGCGATGTCCTCGGGAGTGCCGAGCCGCTCCAGGGGCGCGGCGCCGGCGATCCGGGTGATCAGCTCCTCGCTCTTGCCGTCGAGGAAGAGCGGTGTCGCGGTCGGTCCGGGGGCCACCGCGTTGACGGTGACGTCCCGGCCGCGCAGCTCGCGGGCCAGGATCAGGGTCATGGCCTCGACCGCGCCCTTGGTCGCCGCGTAGCCGCCGTAGCCGGGCTGCTGGAGCCGGGTCACCGAGGTGGAGAAGTTGATCAGTGCGCCGCCGGGGCGCAGCCGGCGGGCGGCGAGCCGGGAGACCACGAAGGTCCCGCGGACGTTGACCCGGTGCATCCGGTCGAAGTCGTCCAGCTCCATCTCGGCGAGGGGGGCGAGCAGCATGATCCCCGCGGTGTTGACGACCGCGTCGACGCCGCCGAAGCGTTGTTCCACGGTGTCGAAGAGCCCGGTCATCTCGGCCGGCTCGGCGATGTCGCCGGGCAGGGCCAGCGCCGTGCCGCCCGCCGCGGTGACCGACTCGACGACCGCCTCGGCCCGCGCCGCGCTGCCCGCGTAGTGGACGACGACGGTCATGCCGTCCGCGGCCAGCCGGCGTGCGACCGCGCCGCCGATGCCGCCCGAGCCGCCGGTCACCACGGCCACCCTGGGCCGACCGGATCCGTTCTGCGGCACCGATTCCGCGCCGTTCATGGCTGCTCCTGCGTTTGGAGGGTTCCCGGGCGGTCGCCCGGTGACGGGATCAACCCTCCGCCGCCTGCTTTTATTTGTCTAATGAATCATTGAAATGTAGATTATGCGTATGGTGCATATCGAACGGGTCGACCTCAACCTGCTGGCGCCCCTGGCGGCACTGCTGGAGGAGCGGCACGTCTCGCGCGCCGCCGAAGTCGCCGGCATGAGCCAGCCGGCGATGAGCCGGGCCCTGGGACGGCTGCGGGACACCCTCGGCGACGAACTCCTGGTGCGCACGCCGCGCGGGTACCGGCTCACCCCGCGCGCCGAGCGCGTCCAGCGCCAGCTGCGGGCGGTCCTGCCGCGACTGGAGAGCCTGTTCGCCCCCGAAGGGTTCGACCCGGCCGAGGCCGCCGAGGTCTTCCGGGTGGCGGGGACCGACTTCACCCAGGTGTTCGCGCCCGCGGTCTTCCGGCGGGTCTTCCGCGAGTCGCCGCGCTCCACGCTGCACTTCCGCACCTGGCACGACACCATCTACGAGGACCTCGACCGGGGCGTCGTCGACCTCGTGTTCTTCGCCAGGTCGGCACCGGCCACCGCGCTGCGCACCGAACACCTCCTCGACGACCGGTTCGTGTGCGTGCTCTGCGCGGACCATCCGCTGGCCGAGCAGCCGGAAATCGCCCTGCGGGAGTACCTGGACGCCACCCATGTCATCGTCGGCACCATCGGCGAGCGGCAGACCGCGATCGAACAGCGCCTGGAAGACCTGGGTGAGCGCCGCCGGGCCGGACTGACCGTGCCCTACCACTCCCTGGCCCTGCGCTCGGTCCCGGGCACCCGGCTGATCCTCACCCTGCCCGCGCGGCTCCTCGCGGAACAGCACCCGGATCCCGGCATCCGGATCCTGCCCGCTCCCCAGGAGATCCGCGCACTGGACTACCAGATGGCCTGGCACCCCCGGCTCGACGGCGACCCGGGACAGCGCTGGCTCCGGGACGCCATCCGCGCCGTCACCGCGGAACTGCCGGAGCCTGAGCTGTAGTCACCCTGAACGGGACAGCCCGACGGCCGGGCGCGCACCTGGAAGCCCCTGCGGCTGGACGCCGTCGACTGCCCGATGTGCCTGATGTGCCTGACGCGCCTGATGCGGGGCAAGTCCTCGTGCTGGTCGGGCGAACCGGTCAGGGCCACACCAGGCAATAAGCCTGATGCCCCGCCTCATGCAGCCGGTGGCTGGAGTCCTGTCACTCGTGCAGCGATTGGGAGCGGCGGGACGCTGACTTGGGAATGCTCGACCAGGCTCATGTGCCCTGGATGTGCCCTCCACGTATGCGAGTTTCGCGCTCGACTGCCTACCAGTCCGGAAGGCGCGTTCGTATGAGCCCGGACGGGATTTCCTCCTCCGCCAGTTCCTCCGCCAGTTCCTCCTCCGGTACCGTCCTTCGCCGTGGTGGATCCGGACGGTCACGCTGCCCTGGGCGAAGCCCGACGGCGAGCCCAAGACCTTCCGGCTGCTCTTCGTCGACGACAAGGGCCGGGCGTACAACCGCAGTGTCTTCAACCTGGGCGCCTGGAAGCGAGCCCTGGTCGCCGCCGGCGTGATCCCTCCCCGCGAGCGCGGTGTGAGGTACCTCCAGGCGGCCCCGGAGCACGGCATGCACGCCCTCCGGCACGCGTACGCCTCCGTGCTCCTGGACGCGGGGGAGAGCATCAAGGCGCCCTCGGAATACCTCGGCCACTTGGACCCGGGCTTCACGCTCCGGACGTACACGCGTCTTCTTCCGTCCAGCGAGAGTCGAACCCGGAAGACGATCGACGACGCCTTCAGAGAAGCCGAGGCCGAGGCGTAAAGGGGCGGCGACCTGGCCTCCGCTCAGGCACATCGGTGCCCCGGTCGATCAACTGGCCGTGGCCGTCTCACACCCCACCCGCTGCATCGCGAGCCTGAGGCCCGAGACCCCGGCCGCGTCGGCTCGTGACGATGAACCGTCGGAAGCGCCAGGGGGGGCCTGCCCTGGCCGACTGCCCTGGTGAGGCAGGATTGCTGCCATGCGGACCCGACCTGTACTGGTTTACGACGGTGACTGCCGATTCTGTACGACGTCAGTCACCTTCCTCGTACGCCTGCTACGACCTGACTGCTCCATCACGCCGTGGCAGTTCGCTGACCTGGCCGCTCTGGGCGCCACTCAGAGTCAGGCCGAGTACGAGGCCCTGTGGATCACGCCCGTCGGGGCCGTGCACGGCGGTGCGCAGGCGGTGGCCAGGCTGTTGCTGCGCGCAGGCAAGGGGTGGGCCGTTCTCGGCGCGCTGCTCACCCTGCCGCCGTTCCGCTGGGTCGCGCACGGCGTCTACCGGATCGTCGCGAACAACCGCGACCGTCTGCCGGGCGGAACCGCGACCTGCGCCCTGCCCGCAGGCCGTCGCTGACGGTGGCCCCGGCGGACCGTCGGTGTCATCCCTTCCGCCCTGCCGCCGACCTTCACCGCAGGTGCAAGCCGGGGCTCCCGGACTTGACCTGCGGAGGCACGGTGCCACCCCCGGTCACCCGGGTCTCTCCGCGGGGCCGCGGCAGCCGTACGCCGAGGCGCCGTGCCGTACGGCGCCCCAGGCGGGGCAGTGAGGTGTAGAAGCGGTCGGGCAGGAACACGGCGTCCGCGATGATCATGGCACCCGAGAAGACCGGCAGCCCCAGCAGGACCGCGATGCCGGCGTGCATGCCCAGCAGGATCGCGAGGGCGGGGTACTTGAGCCTGCCGAACAGCACGAACGGGAAAGCGACCTGGGTGAGCACGGTCAGGTAGCTGATGGCCGCGATCGCGAGAGGGTACTGGTCCAAGAAGAGGGAGAGCGCGGGCCAGGGCTGGAAGAGTTCGAGGTGCAGTACGTAGTGGAGTGCCGTGCCGTCGGCCCAGTACGATCCCTGGACCTTGTACAGGCCGGCTGATCCGTACAGGAAGCAGACCTGGGCGGCGATGACGAAGACTGCGCAGTTGTGCACCACGGTGGTCAAGGTGGCGCGGGCATCGCGGAGTTGCCGAGCGGTCGGGCCGGGACTCTTCGCACGGGTCGCCGCACCGGCCGCGCGAGACGCCTTGCGCCGCTCGCGGCGTGCGTCCAGGGAACAGCGTCGGCCGCACGCGGTGAGAACGAGGTAGAGGGACATCAGGAGGACCAGGTTGTCGCCTCCGTCCGTCATGAAGATCGAGCGGGCGTGGAACGACGTCACCACGACGGCGAACACGATGGACGTGGCCCGGGTGCGCCAGCCGAGCATGAACAGCGCGGACGTCACGAGAGCCATCCCGTAGCACAGCTCGAAGTAGGTGAGGTTGTCCGACAGGAGCAGGAAGCTGTACCACCCGGTCTGGTCGAAGAGCTGCGCGGCCAACGCGGGTGTCCACGGGGAGTCCGGACCCCAGATCTCGTGGCGGTGCGGGAACTCGCGCAGCAGGAAGACCAGGTAGAGCAGTCCGTAGCCGATGCGCAGCACCGACGTGGCGTACAGGGATACCGGTCGGCCGGTGACGAGCGTGATCGCCGCAGCGGGGAGCTTGCGCAGCCGTTCACTTCCCATGAGAGGTCACCTTCCACCAGGGCAGGAGTCGGTTCTCGACAGGTTTCGGTGGGCTGTCCGCTGCGTTGGAGCCGGGCGACGCGACGGGGAGAGTGATGACCCGGAGCTGAATGAAGTCGATGTCGCGGATGCTGTCGCCGCGGTGTTCGGCGACGCGGTCCGAGGCGATGTTGTTCATGTATTTCTGGAGCATCACGGCCCGCTCAGAGCGAGCGGTGTCGTCCTTCCCGTGCGATTCGGCGTAAGCGGCCCAGGCGCGGCGCAGCAGATTCTGCGCCGTGTGGCTGGGAAACGCCTGGTGTTCGATGGCCTCACTGTCCACGGCCGACAGGTCGAACCAAGGACTGACTTGCATTGATCCATCGGGGCCGGCGTGCGCGGTTCTCGCCAGGACCTGTCGGTTGACGGAATCGGGATTGGGCGCGAAAAGCCGCCAGTTCTGTTCGAAGAGGGGGTAGACCCATGCGTCGATCTGCTGGCTGTACCGCCGAGAGACGGGGTTGGGCGGTGCGACGTGGAAGAAGACGAGGGCGACGTGGACCAGAGTCACGGCCAGGCAGAGGAACACGGTCGTATGCAGGACCGTTTTCAGTAGCCGTACGCCCACCGGCCGTGATCCGGAAGCGCCCGGTTCGCCGTGGCGTTCCCGCGGCGGACCGGAGTCGGACTGCCCGAGGTCCTGCACGTCCGCTGGTTCGATTCGGCTGGACACCGCCCACCTTGCCTTCATGTCTTCTGCCCGCGGTCGGTATGCATCTGGAGACGCACCGGAGGCGCGCTGCGGAATCGATGTGATTCCGCAGCGCGCCGTCATCCGGTGAAGGGACTCATCGCAGCTCGATGGGCTGTCTAGCCCTTGGAGTCCTCGTGTTCCTCGGTCTTCGGAGCGTCGCCGTAGCCGTAGCTGCCGGGGAACTCGGCAGGTCCCATGCCGTAGCCGTGGTCCGGCTTGCCGGGCATTCCTCCGTGCTCCTTGCCGGGCTTGCCGCCCTCGTCATGCCCCTCTCCGTGGCCGCCACCGGGCTTGCCGCCGTGGTCGTCTCCGTGGCCGCCACCGGGCTTGCCGCCGTGGTCGTCCCCGTGGCCACCACCGGGCTTGCCGCCGTGGCCGCCGGTGGCGTTGCCGGCGGTGTTGCCCGAGGTGTTCCCCGCGGTGACGTTGTTCCCACCGGTGTTCCCGGCGGTGTTGCCCGCCGTGTTGCCGGCGGTGTTGCCGGAGGTGGACCCCACGGTGCCCCCGCCGGTGACGAGCGGCCCGCCCAGGAGGCCGCCACCGATCAGGCCCACGGTGGTGCCGGTGGTCGTACCGGTCGTGGTGCCGACCGTGGTCCCGGTCGTGGTCCCGGTCGTCGTGCCGGTGGTGGTACCGGACGTGGTGCCGGAGGTCGCGGCCGAGCAGTTGCCCGGGAAGATCCTGTTGTTGTCGAGCGTCACGGCGCCGTTGCGAGCGAGAGCCCGACCTTCGATGTTCGTCCCCGTGGTCACGCTGATCGAGGTGAGAGCCATGAGGGTGCCCACGAACGTCGAGTTGGTGCCGAGCGTGGCCGAACTTCCGATCTGCCAGTACACGTTGCACGCCGAGGCGCCGTTCGTGAGCAGCACCCGGCTGGAGGAGGCCGTCGTCAGCGCCTCGGGGATCTGGAAGACCCAGACGGCGTTCGGGTTCCCGCCGGCGTCCAGGATCAGGTCACCGGTGAGGCCCACACCGGACGAAGCGGTGTAGACGCCGGGGAGCAGGGTCTGACCGGCACCGATTCCCGCCGCGAGGGCGAAGTCGGTGGCCTGGCTCGCGGCGTTGTTGTATGCCGTGACGAGGTCGCTCTTGGCGTCGTTGGCTACCTGGTCCGCCGCGTGCACGGCACCGAGTACCTGGCCCGGGGGGAACCCGGAGATGGCCGTCCCCGGACTCACTCCGAGATCCTGGCTGAGGCGTGACGGCCCGGTGTTGGTGACCTCGGAACCTGCCAGAACCGAGAAACTGGCAGCCGTGCCGAGGGGTACGGGCGTGGCGATCGCCTCGGCAGGCGTCGGCACGACGGCGACCATCACGGCGGCAACCGTCGCAGCGAGTCCTGTGGTCAGCCATCCGGTCAAAGAGCGGCATCTGGCCGCCTGCGGGATCTTCAGCTTCATTTGAGAGGCCATTTCCTGTGGAGGGGCCGTGAGCTACCGGGCCTTTTTCCTGCCGGGAAGCTTGAGAATTGGTGGCATATTACGAGGGAATGTGTCCGAGTGGGATTGATTGCAGGCGGGTCGCGCCCGGTTGAAAATTCAGAACCCCAATGCGCGCGACTATTCTTCAATTAATATTTACGTCGGCGGGGTTGGCTGACAGGGAGGGCGGGATTGGATATTTCGCGGCGCGCTGCGATCCATGTCGAGTGGTGGACGGAGGTCCGATCGCCAGTTGGAGCAAAAGGTATGAAAGGCGTACATTTGAACGAGAGTGCCGTGTGTGCCTCGTGAGGGAGGACTGTCGCGATGACTGAGAACACCGGCGTCAAGCGTGGTGGAGCGCCCGGGTCTCGCGGCCGGACGACCATCGCGGATGTAGTGGTGGCGAAGATCGCCGGAATGGCGGCGAGGGACGTGCGCGGCGTCCATGCCCTGGGCAGCGGATCCGCCCGCGCGGGATCCATGCGGGAACGGATGCCTGGCGCCGGGAGCGGCCGGTCCGCCACCCGCGGAGTCAGTGTCGAGGTCGGAGAGTTGCAGGCGGCCGTTGATCTGGAGATCGTCGTCGACTACGGCGTCCCGATCACGGACGTGGCCGGTGAAGTGCGCGAGAACGTGGTCTCGGCGGTGGAGCGGATGGCGGGTCGGGAAGTCGTCGAAGTCAACATCACGGTGAGCGACGTGAAACTGCCCGATGAGGAGGAAGAGGAGGAAGAGGGGCAGCGCGTCCAGTAGTCGGGGTGGAAGGGCCGGTGCAGGCGAAGGAGACGTGATGAGCAGAGCCGTAGTGGGCCTGATCACGGGAATGGCCCTGGGGTTCGCCGCCTATTTCGGGAACGCCTGGGCGTTCCTACTGGTCCTGGGACTGGGAGCCGTCGGTCTCGCGGTCGGGCGGTTGATGGAGGGCGACCTTGCGCCGGGCGACTTCGTCCGCCGCCGGGACCGGCGCGAACGGACACGCGGGGACCGGCAACGGGTCCGGGGAGACTGGCGGCAGTGACCGGTGGCGCCGGAAGGCGCACGGGTGCTCTCCGTGAGGAGCGCGGTGCGAAGGCCACCGTGATGCTGCCTGAGGGCGCGTCGTCGAGAAGCGCGAAGGCCGGCTGATGGCTCGTGGTGGACCCGGTACGGACCGCTGGGGCGGGTCGTTGGCTGCCCTTGCCGTGTTCGGCCTCTCCTTCGGCGCGGCGGTGCAGACCGGCTACGAGAAGGTCTGGGACCTGCCACCGGCGCGCTGGTGGGCCAGGCGGCGGCATCTGGTCTGGATCGGCGTTCTCACCGGATACCTCTTCCTCTCCGCCACCACCACGTTCCGTCCGAAGCCGTTGGCAGGAGGGGTTGTCGCATCGCTCAGCGCTGTTCTGTTCCTCTGGTGGTCCCAGCATCTGCTGCTCGGCGGCCGGATCCGCTGGCGGGCCCTGCTGCCGGGCGCGGTGGCCACCGTGATCGGTCTGCTCGGCCTGAGGGTCTTCTCCAGCGTCGTCTTCTCACCGTTGATCGCGTCAAACGCCGTCACCTACGGACTCGTAGGCACCGTCCTGTCGTCCTTCGCGGCAATCCCCAAGTTTTCCGCCTCCGCCACGAGCCGGCTCGCGGTCGATGTCCCCAGGGGGTCGCTCCCGGCCGCCATCAGCCACGCGGCCGAAGCAGCCGGCGTCGACGGCGTGCCTCGAAAGCGGTCTGGAACTCCGAAGGTGGGCACGTGGCCGATCCTGCCCCGCTTCCGCCGATCCCCCGAGCCACCGCCGGCGTACCGAACCAGGCGTAGGGGATGTGACCACCAGGGAAATCCTCGTCACCGCGATCGTGCTCTTGGCGGCGATCGCCCTGGGCGTGCTTGTCATCCACCTGCTCAACGCCGAGCACGATGAACGCATCGCCGCCTTCCACTACGGCCACCCCGGCCCGGCTGTTCCGAGACCGGGATCACCCGCTCCGCGGAAGGCGCGCTGTCGAGACGGAGCGAGCGGGATCGGTACGTCGGGAAACAGGTGATTCTCATGACCGGCTCCGACCCCCCTTCGGCTGCCCGGCACCTGCCGGGTGGCGTTCACGGGACGTACGGCCCGGATACGCGCTGCTCCGGCTGCGGACCACGGAGTCGCGAGAAGGTGTGCTCGACGGTGCGTGGTGGCCACGGTCGCGCGACGTCCGTGGCGAGCTGCCCGCGCTGGTGGACGCCCTCACTGGCCATGTCGGCCCGATCACGCGAGTCGGACTGGACGCCGCTGCCTGGGACGGGCTCACGACGCGGATCGTCGTGGACGCCCGGGTGGTGCACATCGACTCGTTCGCGGTGGGTGATGACACCGTTCTCCTCACCCGAGGCGACCGGGACGTCTTCTCGCTGCTGGTGGTTCCGCCGGAGACGGCTCCCGAGGCCGCTCGCGCCGTGCTGGCTCAGGCCGTCCGGAGCGACAACACCACCCGGGCGGAACAGATACTCATCGCCACCCGAAGCGCGCCGACGTCGCCGGAGTGAGGCCGGCCGATGATCCAGCAGGACCCGCACCACCCTGGGCACCTCGGTGCCCCGGCAAAGCCGATGTGCCCTCAACGTGCCCTGGCAGCCTGACGGCCCGCCCCTCCCGGCACGAACAAGGGCGAGGCCCGAAGCCGCGCCCGACTCCCACGAAACCCCGGCTCAGGGCCACACCAGGCAATAAGCCTGATGCCCCGCCTCATGCAGCCGGTGCGAGAAGTCCTGCCACTCGTGCAGCAGTTGGTACACGTTGAACGCGTCCCGCGGCCCCCCGCGGTCCGGCACCGTGGACCAGATGAAGGCCGCCGCGCCGACCGCCTCCTCGCCGATGCCGCGCAGCGGGTCGACGACGGTCATCGGGAGCTTCACGACGGCGTAGTCGGGGTGCAGGACGACGAGTTCGAGCGGGGGGACGCGGTGCAGCGGGACGCCCTCGATGCCGGTGAGGACCATGGCGGCCATCGTCTCCGGCTTGATCTTGGTGAACATGCCGTTCCTGCCGAGCTCGTCGCCGCCGAGTTCCTCGGGGCGCATGGAGATCGGCACGCGGGCCGCGGTCGCGCCGTCGGGCGCGCCGAAGTACTTGTACGTCACCCCCACCCGACCACCATTCCTGCTCCCGGCCCGCAGCCGGTCGACCTCGCGGTCGAGCCGGTCGGGCTCATTCGGTCCAGCGTGTGCCTGACGTGCCTCGGTCGTTTCCTCCGCCTCGCGTCGGTGCCTGCCCCGGCGGGCGCGCCGAGGACCCAGGTCGTCGGTCCCCTCGCCCAGTCCGCCACCGCGATGCATATCTCCACCCGACTGCTTTTCTAGGACGCGTGGCCCCCGCCGCGCAACCCGATCATCGTGTCAGTGACCTCCCCCACGGCCGCCCGCCGAAACGTGCGGTGAAACATCTGTCCGCGGGACCCCTGCGAGGACCCGCGAGGACCCTGCGAGGACCCCGCGGGGACCCGGCGAGGGCGCCTGCGGGAGCCCGCGAGGGCACCCGTGGGGACCCACGAGGACACCCGCGAAGACACCCGCGACGGCCCGCGGCCAGACGGCCGAGCTCCGGTCCCAGTCTTGCAGACGACACGCCTTCGGCAACGGTTGTCCGATCATCGGTGTTCCCGCCGGGGCCGCCGCCACCGCCCCACCAGCGGACTTCGGCCGCACCCGCCGCCCGGGTCCCGGCGCCCGGCTCCCGCCGCCCACCCCCGGCAGCCCCTGCCCGCTGGCCTACCCTGAAGAGGTCATCCACCCAACCGGAGTCCGAGAAGGTCGGAGAAGTCGCAGGTCATGAGCGAACTGGCATATCCATACGAAGCACCTGCCTCGCAGGCGCTGTTCGACCGTGCCGCGGCCGTCACGCCCGGCGGGGTGAACTCCCCGGTGCGGGCCTTCGGCGCGGTGGGCGGCACGCCGCGGTTCATGGTGTCCGGCACCGGGCCGTACCTGACCGACGCCGACGGCCGGGAGTACGTGGACCTCGTCTGCTCCTGGGGGCCGATGATCCTCGGGCACGCGCACCCCGAGGTGATCGCCGCCGTGCAGGAGGCGGTCACGCGCGGGACGTCGTTCGGCACGCCCGCCGAGGGCGAGGTCGCGCTGGCCGAGGCGATGGTGGAGCGGGTCGCCCCGCTGGAGCAGGTGCGGCTGGTGTCCAGCGGGACCGAGGCGACGATGTCGGCCATCCGGCTCGCGCGCGGGTTTACCCAGCGCACCAAGGTGATCAAGTTCGCCGGGTGTTACCACGGTCACGTCGACTCGCTGCTGGCCGCCGCCGGCAGCGGGGTCGCGACCTTCGCGCTGCCCGACACCCCGGGCGTCACCGGCGCCCAGGCGAGCGACACCATCGTGCTGCCGTACAACGACCTCGACGCCGTGCACGCCGCCTTCGCCGCCCACCCCGGTGAGATCGCCTGCGTGATCACCGAGGCGTCGCCGGGGAACATGGGCGTCGTACCGCCGCTGCCCGGGTTCAACCAGGGCCTCAAGGACGCCTGCGCCGCGAACGGCGCGCTGTTCGTCTCCGACGAGGTGATGACGGGCTTCCGCACCAGCCGGGCCGGTTGGTACGGGGTCGAGGGCGTCGTCCCCGACCTCATGACCTTCGGGAAGGTGATGGGCGGTGGCTTCCCCGCCGCCGCCTTCGGGGGGCGCGCGGACGTCATGGCGCACCTCGCCCCGGCCGGGCCGGTCTACCAGGCCGGCACCCTCTCCGGGAACCCGGTCGCCACCGCCGCCGGCCTCGCCCAGCTCCGCCTGCTCGACGAGGCCGCCTACGACAAGGTCAACGAGACCTCCCGGCAGATCCAGCAGCTGGTCGGCGAGGCGCTGACCAAGGAGGGGGTCGCGCACCGGATCCAGACCGCGGCCAACATGTTCTCCGTGTTCTTCACCGACCGCCCGGTGCGGAACTACGCGGACGCCAAGGCGCAGGAGTCCTTCCGCTACTCCGCCTTCTTCCACTCCCTCCTGGCGAACGGCGTCTACCTGCCGCCGTCCTCCTTCGAGTCCTGGTTCGTGTCCACCGCGCACGACGAGCGGGCCGTGCGGCGGATCGCCGATGCCCTGCCGGCGGCGGCCCGCGCGGCGGCGGAGGCCACGGCATGAGCGACAGCAGCGCAGCGGACATCACCGTCGTCCACCTGATGCGGCACGGCGAGGTGGAGAACCCCAGCGGGGTGCTGTACGGCCGCCTCCCCGGCTACCACCTCTCCGAGCTGGGCCGCCGGATGGCCGACCGGGTCGCCGAGCACCTCGCCCCGCGCGACGTGACGTATGTCGTCGCCTCGCCGCTGGAGCGGGCGCAGGAGACGGCGACGCCGATCGCCAAGGAGCACGGCCTCGACCTGGCCACCGACGAGCGGCTCATCGAGGCGGACAACGTCTTCCAGGGCAAGACCTTCGGCATCGGCGACGGCGCGCTGCGCCGGCCCGCCAACTGGAAGCACGTGGTCAACCCGTTCAAGCCGTCCTGGGGCGAGCCGTACGTCGACCAGGTGGTGCGGATGAAGGCGGCGCTGGACACGGCCAAGGACCGGGCCCGCGGGCACGAGGCCGTCGTCGTCAGCCACCAGCTGCCGATCTGGATCGTCCGGTCCTACGTCGAGCGGCGCCGCCTGTGGCACGACCCGCGCAAGCGGCAGTGCACGCTCGCGTCCCTGACCACGTTCACGTACCAGGGCGACCGGATCGTGTCGGTCGGCTACTCGGAACCGGCCCGCGACCTCGTCCCGGCCCATCTGCTGGCCGGCGCCAAGCCGGTGAAGGGGCAGGGCAAGGCGTACGGGGCCTAGGAGAGCAAGGCGTACGGGGCCTAGGAAAGCAAGGCGTACGGGGGCTGGAAAGCAAGCAGTTCAGGCATCGTGATTCGTCAGCTTCGGTGCCTTCGTTACCTTCGTTACGGTAATCGCACGTAGTTCCGGAACCCGCACGTTCGTCGCGTCCTCTCACAGGGCGACCACAGAGAACGCGACGAACGACGAACGGGGCCGCGATGCCTACCTCCACCACCCCTGGGCCAGCCCGTACCTTCTCCCGCCGGGGTGCCCTCGGTCTCGGCGCGGGCGCCGCGGCGGCCGCCGGGCTGACGGGCTGCGGCGGCTCCCTGCCGGCCGACGGACTCAGGCCGCGGGCCGCCGGTGCCGGCGCGCGGCCCACCGTGAGCGCCCGCCCGCTCGGCGACGGCTCCACGGAGTACACCGGCAGGCAGCCGCACCAGCCGGAGGCGGCCGAGCCGCTGGCGCCGGGGCAGGCGCCGCCGCAGTTCGTCGTCTTCTCCTGGGACGGGGCCGGCGAGGTCGGCAACGGGCTCTTCCCGCGCTTCCTGGACCTCGCCGAGGAGCACGACGCGCACATGACCTTCTTCCTCTCGGGTCTCTACCTGCTGCCCGAGTCGAAGAAGCGGCTCTACGACCCGCCGAACAACCAGCGCGGCGCCTCCGACATCGGCTACCTCACCGACGCCCACATCAAGGAGACGCTGAAGAACGTCCGGCGGGCCTGGCTGGCGGGGCACGAGATCGGCACCCACTTCAACGGGCACTTCTGCGCCGGGTCCGGCTCGGTCGCCAACTGGACCTCCGCGCAGTGGCGCAGCGAGATCGACCAGGCGAAGAAGTTCGTCACCGAGTGGCGGACCAACACCGGGTGGACGCGGCTGCCCGCCCTGCCCTTCGACTACGAGAAGGAACTCGTCGGCGGCCGCGCGCCCTGTCTGCTCGGCCAGGAGAACCTGCTGCCCACCGCCCGTGAGCTGGGCTGGCGCTACGACGCCTCCTCGCCGGGCGGGCAGCAGGTGTGGCCGCGCAAGCGCGACGGGATCTGGGACCTCCCGCTTCAGCAGATACCTTTCCCCGGCCATTCGTTCGAGGTCCTGTCGATGGACTACAACATGCTCGCCAACCAGTCGGTCAACTCGACCAAGGCGCCGCCCGCCAACTACCCGGGCTGGCGGGAGCAGGCCACCCAGTCCTACACAGCCGGCTTCCAGCGGGCCTACGAGACGAACCGGGCGCCCTTCTTCATCGGCAACCACTTCGAGGAGTGGAACGGCGGCCTCTACATGGACGCCGTGGAGCAGGCCCTGAAGCACATCGCCCGGGAGAAGGAGAAGGGCGGGGACGTCCGGCTGGTCTCCTTCCGGCAGTTCACCGACTGGCTGGACGCGCAGCGGCCCGACGTCCTCGACCAACTGCGCACCCTGGCGGTCGGCACCGGGCCGGCCGGCGGCTGGAAGACGTTCCTGGGCGCCGCGCCGACCACGGCCTGAGGTGCGGTTTCGTGCCCGTCAGGGGGGTGCGCAAGATCCTCGGAACGGACATGCGAAACTTTTCACATGAGTGCCGCCAGCCGCGCCCCCCAGCGCTCGAACCGCACCACCGCCCGCGTCCGCCGCCGCGCCGCCCTGGCCGCCGGTGCGGTCGCCGGCGCGCTGCTCGTGACCGCGTGCGGCTCCGGCGGGACCTCGGGCGGCGGCGGTGACACCAACTACATCACCGGCGCGGACGGCATCGCCACGGTGGACCGGGGCGACCGGGCGGCCGTCCCCGACCTGTCCGGCAAGACCGTGGACGGCGGCCAGGCCGACATCGCCGACTACAAGGGCAAGGTCGTCGTCCTCAACATCTGGGGCTCCTGGTGCCCGCCCTGCCGCGCCGAGGCGAAGAACTTCGAGAAGGTCTACCAGGACGTCAAGGACCAGGGCGTCCAGTTCGTCGGCATCAACACCCGCGACGCCTCCACCGGCCTGGCCAAGGCGTTCGAGAAGGAGTTCGGGATCAGCTACCCGAGCCTGTACGACCCCACCGGCAAGCTGATGCTCCGCTTCGCCAAGGGCACGCTCAACCCGCAGGCCATCCCCTCCACCCTGGTCATAGACCGCGACGGGAAGATCGCCGCGCGCACCCTCCAGGGGCTCAGCGAGGAGAATCTGCGCAAGATGCTCAAGCCGGTCCTGGCGGAGAAGTGACGTGACCGCCGTGTCGTCCATGCTCGCCGCCGACCCCGGCGAGACCGTACGCAGCGGCGCGCTGCTGCTCGCCCTGCCGATCGCCCTCCTCGGCGGTCTGGTCTCCTTCTTCTCGCCCTGCGTGCTGCCCCTGGTCCCCGGCTACCTCTCCTACGTGACCGGGGTCACCGGCACCGACCTGGCCGACGCCCGGCGCGGCCGGATGGCCCTCGGCGCCTCCCTGTTCGTACTGGGCTTCACGGCCGTGTTCGTCTCCGGCGGCGCGCTGTTCGGCTTCTTCGGACAGACCCTCCAGGAGGAGCGTTCCGTCCTCACCAAGGTGCTCGGCGTCCTCATGGTCGTCCTGGGCGTCTTCTTCATGGGCCTGATGCCCTGGCTCACCCAGCGCGAGTACCGCTTCCACAAGCGGCCCGCCACCGGCCTGGTCGGCGCCCCGCTGCTCGGCGCGCTGTTCGGCATCGGCTGGACACCGTGCATCGGCCCCACCCTCGCCTCGGTGCTCGCGCTCTCCTCCGACCAGGCCAGCGCGGGACGCGGCGCCATACTGACCGTGGCCTACTGCCTCGGCCTCGGCGTGCCCTTCGTGCTCGCCGCGGTCGCCTTCCGCAAGGCGCTGGGCGCCTTCGGCTGGGTCAAGCGGCACTACGTCTGGGTGATGCGGATCGGCGGCGTCATGATGATCGCCACCGGGCTGCTGCTGCTCACCGGCGCCTGGGACAGCATCGTGCAGCAGATGCAGACCTGGTCCAACGGCTTCACTGTAGGGATCTGACGGATGAGCAAGACCGCGAAGACCGGGCCCGACGAGACCCGCGCACCCGGTGAGGAGCAGGAGCTGGGCGCCGCCGGTTCCCAGCTGTCCACCGCGCCCAAGGAAGAGGCGCCGAACCTGCCCGCGATGGGCGTCATCGGCTGGGTCCGCTGGTTCTGGCGGCAGCTCACCTCGATGCGGGTCGCGCTGCTGCTGCTCCTGCTGCTGTCGCTGGGCGCGATCCCCGGCTCGCTGATCCCGCAGACCGGCGTCGACGCCACCAAGGTCGACCAGTTCCAGCAGGACCACACCACCCTCGCGCCCGTCTACGAGAAGCTCGGGCTGTTCCACGTCTACAGCTCGGTGTGGTTCTCGGCGATCTACATCCTGCTGTTCGTCTCCCTGGTCGGCTGCATCATCCCGCGCACCTGGCAGTTCGTCGGCCAGCTCCGCGGCCGCCCGCCCCGGGCCCCGCGCCGCCTGACCCGGCTGCCCGCGTACACCACCTGGCGCACCGGGGCCGCCCCCGAGGAGGTCCGCGAGGCCGCGCTGAAGCTGCTGCGGAAGCGCCGCTTCCGCGCCCACCTCACCGACGACGCCGTGGCGGCCGAGAAGGGCTACCTGCGGGAGGTCGGCAACCTCGCCTTCCACATCGCGCTGATCGTGATGCTGATCGCCTTCGGCTGGGGCCAGCTGTTCAAGTACGAGGGCAACAAGCTGGTCCTGGAGGGCGACGGCTTCTCCAACACGCTCACCCAGTACGACGACTTCAAGTCCGGCAACCTGTGGTCGCAGGACGACCTGGCCCCGTTCAGCTTCACCCTGAAGGACTTCAAGGGCACCTACGAGACCTCCGGCCCCAACAAGGGCACCCCGCGCACCTACGAAGCGAGGATCACGTACAGCGAGGGCGCCTACGGCAAGCAGAAGTCGACCACCGTCAAGGTCAACGAGCCGCTGGAGATCGACGGCTCCAAGGTCTACCTGGTCAGCCACGGCTACGCGCCGATCGTCACCGTCCGGGACGCCGACGGCGACGTCGTCGTGGACCACGAGGCGTACGCCCTGCTGCCGCTGGACGCCAACGTCACCTCCTCCGGCGCCATCAAGGTGATGGACGGCTACCGCAACGCCAAGGGCGAGAAGGAGCAGCTCGGCTTCAACGCGTTCTTCCTGCCGACCTACGGCGGCAAGGGCTCCACGATGCTCTCCGCCTTCCCCGGCCTGCTCAACCCGATGCTCGCGCTCTCCGCCTACCACGGCGACCTCGGCGTGGACTCCGGCATCCCGCAGAGCGTCTACCAGCTCGACGACACGAACCTGAAGAAGTTCAAGGACGCCAACGGCGACCTCTACAAGAAGCAGCTCACCGTCGGCCAGACCATGAAACTGCCCGGCGGCAACGGCTCGGTCACCTTCGACGGCATCCAGGAGTGGGCCGGCTTCCAGGTCACCGCGCAGCCCGGCAGCGGCTGGGCGCTCGGCGGCGCGATCGTCGCCATCTTCGGCCTGGCCGGCTCCCTGTTCATCCAGCGCCGCCGGGTGTGGGTGCGGGCGGTGGCAGGCCCCGACGGCGGCACCGTCGTCGAGCTGGCCGGCCTCGGCCGCAGCGAGTCCGCGAAGCTTCCCGAGGAACTCGGCGACCTGGCCGGGGTCCTGTACGACACGTTCCCTGAACCCACCGCCGAATCCACTCCCGAGAGGGCTGAGCAGAAGTGACTCTCGCCGACGCGACCCAGCTGGCCGCAGCGACCAACGAGAACCTCGCGAACACCAGCAACACGCTGATCTACTCCGCGATGGCGGTCTACACCCTCGCCTTCTTCGCCTACATCGCCGAGTGGATCTTCGGCAGCCGCAGCAAGGTCGGCCGTACCGCCGCCGCGCTCACCACGCGGGGCGCGGCCGCTCCCGCGGTCACCGTGCAGAAGGCGGGCGGGACCGCCGTACTGGAACGTCCCAAGGTCGTCGTCCGGGCCGCCGCCGGCACTCGTGACGTCCCCGACGGGCCCGGCGCGGCGGGCGGCACCGAGAAGGGCGACCTGTACGGCCGGATCGCCATCTCGCTCACCTTCCTCGGCTTCCTGATCGAGTTGGGCGGCGTACTCACTCGCGCGCTCTCGGTGCAGCGGGCGCCGTGGGGCAACATGTACGAGTTCAACATCACCTTCTCGACGGTCGCCGTCGGTGTGTACCTGACGCTGCTGCTGCTCAAGAAGAACGTCCGCTGGCTCGGCCTGCCGCTGGTCACCACGGTCCTGCTCGACCTCGGCCTCGCCGTCACCGTCCTCTACACGGCCAGCGACCAGCTCGTCCCCGCCCTGCACTCGTACTGGCTGTACATCCACGTCTCCACGGCGATCCTGTGCGGCGCGGTCTTCTACGTCGGCGCGGTCTCGACCATCCTGTACCTGTTCAAGGACTCCTACGAGAACAAGATCGCGTCCGGCGGCACCCCGGGCCGCTTCGCCAACTCCGTCCTGGACCGCCTGCCCGCCGCCGCCACCCTCGACAAGTTCGGCTACCGCGTCAACGCCGCCGTCTTCCCGCTGTGGACGTTCACGATCATCGCGGGCGCGATCTGGGCGGGCGACGCCTGGGGCCGCTACTGGGGCTGGGACCCCAAGGAGACCTGGGCCTTCATCACCTGGGTCGCCTACGCCTGCTACCTGCACGCCCGCGCCACGGCCGGCTGGAAGGGCCGCAAGGCCGCCTACCTGGCCCTGATCGCCTTCGGCTGCTGGCTGTTCAACTACTACGGCGTCAACATCTTCGTCACCGGCAAGCACTCCTACGCGGGCGTCTGACCGACGTCCTCGCCCCACAGCTCCGGATGCTGCTGGACGAAGCCACGCAGCACGCTCTCGCACTCGGCGTCGTCCAGCAGCACGATCTCCACGCCGTGCTCGGCCAGCCAGTCGTGCCCGCCGTGGAAGGTGACGGCTTCCCCGATCACCACCCGTGAGATCCCGAACTGCCGCACCAGCCCCGAGCAGTACCAGCACGGGGACAACGTCGTCACCATCGTCGTCCCCCGGTACGACCGCTGCCGCCCCGCCGCCCGGAACGCCGCCGTCTCCGCGTGCGTGGCCGGGTCGGCGTCCTGGACCCGCCGGTTGCGCCCGCGCCCGAGCAGTGTGCCGTCCGCCCCGTAGAGCGCGGCCCCGATCGGCATCCCGCCCTCCGCGAGCCCCGCGCGGGCCTCTTCGACGGCGGTGGCGAGCCACCCGCGTGCCGTTTCCTGATCCATGTTCATGCCGCCAACTGTGCCGTGTTCCCGCCTGCGATGCCGGTCGAGAACGGGTACGGGGACGTCGGTCACCATGCCGATGGCCGAACGGTCGTTGGCGGCCCGGACCCCGGCACTCAGCCGCTCCTCCGAAGTGGCCGGCCGCACCGCCGCCGGATCGGCCTCCCACTCGCGGCCCCCGCCGACCGGGCGGAGCATCAGATGGGCGCCCAGGCGGTCCCGGTACTCCCCGACCATGCGCCGACGCGGATCGTAGAGCAGCGCTCCCAGTTCCATGCCATTCCCTCTCGTCACTCTGTGTGTAGTGAGCGTTGCGCAGGGGAATCATGAGGATCAATGCTTGCCGCGTGACACTCGGGCACTGGCACGGCGGGGGAGGGGCTGGGGTGAGTCGGCGCAACGCGGAGGGTGCGGCCTCGGGAGCCAGTACGGCGGCGGTGTTCGGCGAGGTGCTCCGGCATTTCCGGGAGGCGGCGGGCCTGACGCAGACCGAGCTGGCGAGGCGCATCCCCTGCGACCGGTCGCATGTCGCGCGGGTGGAGGCGGGTACGCGGGTACCTCAGGACACGTTCGCGCGCACGTGCGACGCGTTGCTGGGCACGGGCGGGGTGCTGCTGAAGCTGTGGGGGCGGATCGACTGGTATCCGCAGGTGGAGCATCCGGATTGGTTCCGGCGCCGGGCTGAGATGGATGCGGTGGCGGTTTCCCTTCGGGAGTATCAAGAGCGGCTCATTCCAGGGTTGTTGCAGACGGAGCGCTACGCGACGGCGCTGTTCGCCCGCGTCGCGGACGGCGAGGAACTGCGGGAACGCGTCCGGGCCCGGCTCAGTCGGCAGCAGCGCTTCCTGTCCGAGGGCGGCCCCTCGTACTTCGCGGTCCTGGACGAGAGCTGCCTGCGGAACGTGGTGGGCGACGCGGAGGTCATGCGAGACCAGTGCGCGGCTCTGCTGGAGGCCGGACACCGCGCCAACATCCGTGTCCAGGTCGCCCCCGCGCGTTACGCGCGGTTGCTGCGGCCCAATGTGTCCATGTCGCTCATCGAACTCCCTGGGGGCGAGCGATGGGTGTACTCGGAGTCGTTGGACCGGGGCCACTTCTCCTGCGATCCAGCCGTCTATGCGCAGCACGCCCATACCTATGATGTGCTCAGAGCAGATGTCATGTCGGCCAGTGAGTCTTCCGCTTTCATCGGCGACGCGTTGGAGGGATACGGGCACCATGGGCAGCCACGAAGTCAGCGCGACGGCCTGGATCAAGAGCAGCTACAGCGGAGAGAACGGCGGCAACTGCGTCGAGGTGGCCCCCGGATTCATGGACACCGTTCCCGTCCGTGACAGCAAGAACCCGGACGGCCCCGTCCTCCTGCTGAACCGTTCCGCCTGGGTGGAATTCATCGCTGGCCTGCGCTGACGCACCGGGACGCGGATATCCGCGTTGCGGTGTCGCGGGCGACTACCCATAAAGGACTCTCGGGGAATAAAGAACCCCACCAAGCCCCACCCTTCCCGCCCGCGGCGCGGCATCACTCGGGTGGGTGAATGTCGGCGGTCTGGCTGGCTTTTCGATGCCCAACTCCCGCACGCTCAGGGCAACAAGACCGCAGACATGCGTCGGCCCCCGCCGGGACTAGCGATCCCATCGCGAGGGCCTGACCACCGAGGAAGTAGGAGCTTCCCGATGGGTACCACCGACCTTAGCGTGCCCCCGCGCCCCGGGGGAGTAATTCACGACAATGTCCGCCACACCGCGAACTTCACGGTGGTGGGTAACCACCTCGCCCAGCACCCGGAGTTGTCACTGCTGGCGATCGGACTGGGCCTGCACATCCAGTCGTTGCCCGCCGGACGGCACGTCGACATCAAGACCCTCACCGCCCGTTTCAAGGAGGGCGCGACCCGTATCTCCGCCGCCCTGCGCGAACTGGAGACCCACGGCTACCTGCGCCGGGAGCGCGAACGCACCCCGAGGGGCCGCATCGTCACCCGGACCGTCTCCTGCAACAACCCCGCAGCGGCAGCCGCACGCCGGCACCGCCGCCCGGCCCCGGAACGACGACACACGCCCCGGAAACCGAAGAAGCGCGCCCTGTCCGCCGTACCGCAGCCGAGTTGCAAGGCCCCGGCACTGCTCCAGCAGGCCACCGATCTCATCGCGGGACTGCGCCACCACGACTCCCGTCTCCTCCTCTCCGCCTGCGACACGGCCCACTTGGCCCCGGGCGTCGCCGCCTGGCTGGAACGGGACGTCACGCCCGCCGCCGTACGCCACGCCCTGGCCGACGGGCTGCCACCCGAGGGCGTACGCCGCCCAGCCGCCCTGCTGGCCCACCGCCTGACGGCGCTGCTGCCACCTCCGCCCCCGTTCCGCGCCCCGGCCGCACCACCGCCGGTGATCCACCCCCTGAGCAACTGCGACGGCTGCGACCGCGGCATCCGCGCCGCAGAACCCGGCACCCGCTGCCGCGACTGCCGGTCCACCCCGCACCACTGATCCAAGACAAGGAACCTCATGGTCAGCCCGCCTCACGAGGCGATGCTTCGTATCTTCCAGCACGACCCGGGGCTGTTCAGCCGGGTCTCGCGCTACCTCGGCGTGGAGATCCCCACGCCCGTCAGCGCGACCGCCCTGCCGACCGACCTCACCGAGACCAGTCCCGTCGAACGCCGCGTCGACACACTGCTGCGCTTCGAGACGGCCGAGCAGGGCCCCTTCCTGCTGGCCGTCGAGGCCCAGGGCAAGAAGGACCCGGACAAGCCCGCGAGCTGGGCGTACTACGTGTCGTACCTGTGGACGAAATACCGGGTGCCGACGGCTCTGCTCGTGGTGTGCCAGGACCATGCCACGGCGAAATGGGCTCAGCGAGCCGTGAACAGCGGACCGCTGCAACTGCCCACCCTCACGTTGCGGCCCGTGGTGGCCGGCCCGCACAACATGCCCGTGATCACCGACCCCGAAGAGGCCCGAGCCGACCTCTTCCTGGCCAGTCTGGCGGCCATTACGCACGCCGCCGACACGTCCGTGAATGCGATACTGAAGGCTCTGTCCACCGCATTGCAGGACGTGCCCGAAGACATCATCGATCCGATCGTCGAATTCACCGCACAAGGGCTGGGCAACCGCCCGGCCAAGCAACTCTGGAGGAAACTGGTGGCCGTGGACCTCTCCTTCTACAAGTCCTACATCTCGGAAGAGATCCGCGACGAAGGCCGTGCCCAGCGAGGTGCTGCCGACGTTCTGCTCGTCCTGGAGCAGCGTGGGCTCGACGTCTCGGACGACATCCGTGGTCACATCACCGACTGCGAGGATCTGGAGACTCTCGACCGTTGGCTCAGGCGAGCCGTCACCGCCCCCACAGCTGAAGCGATCTTCGAAGACGAGTGAGTCGGCCGGGCGTTCGACCGGCCTCTATGCTGGGCCTCCCGCTCGCAGAGGTCGGTCGAACGCCAGGAGGCACGTGTGTCAGCGCTGGAGCCGGACGACCCGCGCTCCGTCGGGGAGTACCGGCTGCTGGAGCGGCTGGGTGCGGGCGGGATGGGGCGGGTCTACCTCGGCCGGTCCCCGGGCGGACGGCTCGTCGCGGTCAAGGTGGTGCACGAGGGGCTGGTGCGGCGGCCCGAGTTCCGGGACCGGTTCCGGCGTGAGGTGCAGGCCGCCCGGACGGTCAGCGGAGCGTTCACCGCGCCGGTGATCGACGCCGATCCGGACGCGCCGCTGCCGTACCTGGTGACCAGCTACATCGCCGGGCCGTCGCTGGAGCAGGCGGTGGCCGAGCGGGGGCCGTTCGACAGCAGGGCGGCGACCGCGCTCGCCGCCGGGCTGGCCGAGGCGCTGCGGTCGATCCACGCCGCCCACCTCGTCCACCGCGACCTCAAGCCGTCCAACGTGCTGCTCGCCGAGGACGGTCCCCGGGTCATCGACTTCGGCATCGTGCGCAGCGTCGAGGGCGACTCCCTCACCGTGCCGGGGCAGATGGCCGGGTCGCCGGGGTTCATGTCCCCCGAGCAGGTCAACGGGGCCGACGTGACCCCGGCCAGCGACGTCTTCTGTCTAGGCGCGGTGCTGGCCTTCGCGGCGACCGGGCAGAATCCGTTCGGCGGCGGACCGACCCCCGCGCTCCTCTACCGCGTCGTGCACAACGCCCCCGACGTCGGCGCCATCGCCGACCCGGCGCTGCGTGCCCTCGTCGCCGACTGCCTGGCCAAGGACCCGGCCCACCGGCCGACCCCGCGCGAGATCCTGACCAGGATCGGCCCGCAGGGGGGCGAGCGGGCGACTGTCCTCTCGTACCCGCCTGCGCACCCGCACCCGTACCCGGCGGGGCAGTACCAGCCGACGCTGCTGGCACCGGCCCCGGCACCGGAAGCGCCGCCACCGGCCGGGCCCGCGCGGGACCGGGGCCGCCGGGCGTTCCTCTTCTCCGGCGCCGGGGCACTGGCCGCGGCCGCCGTCGGCACCGGGTTCTGGCTCAATCGGTCGTCGGCCACCGGGAGCGCGGACGGCACGGTCGGCTCGCCCAGTCCGTCCGCCACCGCGACGAAGGGACCGCAGCCGCTCGGCCACTGGCCCCTCGACGAGACGTCCGGAACGGTGGTACGGGACACCGCCGGCGACAACAACGGCACCGCGACCGGCGTCACCTGGGGGACCGGTCCCGACGCCGGGGCCCTGTTCGACGGGACCCGCAGTCAGATCATCACCTCGGGACCGGCGTTGCGGACCGGAGCGGGCCAGGGCTTCACCGTCGCCGCGTGGGTCCGGCTCACCGCCGTGCCGGGGACCTTCGCGACCGCCGTCAGCCAGGACGCCGACGAGGCCAGCGGCTTCTACCTCCAGTACTCCAGTGCCGACAAGCGCTGGGCCTTCGCCCGGCCCGATGTGCGGGCCGTCAGCACCACGGTGCCCGCCGCGGGAGTGTGGACCCATCTGGCGGGGGTCTGCGAGGGGCCGAACCGCAGGCTGCGGCTGTATGTCAACGGTGTCCAGGAGGCGGTCGTCGAGGACACCAACCCGATCGCCGCGAACGGCCCCCTGGCCATCGGCAGAGCGTCCTACGGCAATCAGCCCGTCGACTTCTTCCCCGGGCACATCCGGGAGGTACAGGTCTTCGACCGGACGCTCGGCCCGGAGCGGATCAGGACACTCCCGCGCTAGCTGCCCGGCTGCCTAGTCGCCCTTCGGGTCCTCGTCCTTCTCTTCCTTGCGGGGCTTGTCCTCGTCGAGGGACTTCAGGAACTCCGGGTTGTCGTCGGGGGCGACCCACTGGCCGCGGCCGGCGGCGGAGAAGCCGGCCGGCTGCCGTTTCTTCCCCGCGATGATCCACGAGATCGAGCCGGCCAGCGGGAAGAGGAGTACGAGGATCGCCCACAGGGGCTTCGGCATGTGCCGGACGTCCTCGTCCTTCGTGCTGATGCAGTCGATGAACGCGTAGACGCTCAACGCCAGTGGCACGAGGAACATCAGCACCCGCAGCATGGGGCCTCTCCAGCGAAAGCGGTGGGCGGTACGGGGTCAGCGTATCGGCTCGGGGATACTGGACGGCATGGCTTACGACGATCTTCGCTCCCTGCTCAGGGCACTGGAACGCGAGGGCGACCTCAAGCGTGTCAAGGCCGAGGTCGACCCCCACCTGGAGGTCGGGGAGATCGTCGACCGGGTGAACAAGGCCGGCGGTCCCGCCCTGCTGTTCGAGAACGTCAAGGGCTCCGACCTGCCGCTGGCGATGAACGTCTTCGGCACCGACCGGCGGCTGCTGAAGGCGCTGGGCCTCAAGTCGTACGAGGACATCTCGGACAAGATCGGCGGGCTGCTGCGGCCCGAGCTGCCGCACGGGTTCGTCGGGGTGCGCGAGGCGTTCGGCAAGCTCGGCGCGATGGCCCACGTACCGCCGAAGAAGGTCAAAGAGGCGCCGGTGCAGGAGGTCGTGCTCACCGGGGACGACGTCGATCTCGACCGGCTGCCCGCGCTCTTCACCTGGCCGAAGGACGGCGGCTCCTTCTTCAACCTGGGGCTCACCCACACGAAGGACCCCGAGACCGGCATCCGCAACCTCGGCCTCTACCGCCTCCAGCGCCACGACAAGCGCACCATCGGCATGCACTGGCAGATCCACAAGGACAGCCGCAACCACTACCAGGTGGCGGCCCGGCGCGGCGAGCGGCTGCCGGTCGCGATCGCCTTCGGGTGTCCGCCCGCCGTGACGTACGCCTCCACCGCCCCGCTGCCCGGGGACATCGACGAGTACCTGTTCGCCGGGTTCCTCCAGGGCAAGCGGATCGAGATGGTCGACTGCAAGACCGTGCCGCTCCAGGTGCCGGCGCAGGCGGAGGTGGTCATCGAGGGCTGGCTGGAGCCCGGCGAGACGCTGCCCGAGGGGCCGTTCGGCGACCACACCGGGTTCTACACCCCGCAGGAGCCGTTCCCGGCCCTCACCATCGACTGCGTCACGATGCGCCGGCGCCCGCTGCTCCAGTCGATCGTGGTGGGCCGGCCGCCGACCGAGGACGGGCCGCTGGGGCGGGCCACGGAGCGCTTCTTCCTGCCGCTGCTGAAGATTATCGTGCCGGACATCGTGGACTACCACCTCCCGGAGGCGGGCGGCTTCCACAACTGTGCGATCGTGTCGATCGACAAGAAGTACCCCAAACACGCCCAGAAGGTGATGCACGCCATCTGGGGCGCGCACATGATGTCCCTGACCAAGCTGATCGTGATCGTGGACTCCGACTGCGACGTCCACGATCTGCACGAGGTCGCCTGGCGGGCCCTCGGCAACACGGACTACGCCCGTGACCTCACGGTCGCCGAAGGCCCGGTCGACCATCTCGACCACGCCTCCTACCAGCAGTTCTGGGGCGGCAAGGCGGGCATCGACGCCACGAGGAAGTGGCCCGAGGAGGGGTACACCCGCGACGGGGGCTGGCCGGACATGGTGCTGTCCGACCCGGATACGGCGGCGAAGGTCGACCGCCGCTGGAAGGAGTACGGACTGTGACGTCGGCTTCCGCCGCGCTGCCGCAGCAGCCGGGGCGTACCAAGGCGTTCCTGCGCCTGGTGATGATCGAGCACTCGGTGTTCGCGCTGCCCTTCGCGTACATCGCCGCGCTGACCGCGATGTTCCTCATGGACGGGAACATCCACTGGGGCCGGCTGCTCCTGGTGACCATCTGCATGGTGGGTCTGCGCACCTTCGCGATGGCCGTCAACCGGATCATCGACCGCGAGATCGACGCCCGGAACCCGCGCACCGCCCACCGCGAACTGGTCACCGGCGCGATGTCGGTCAAGCACGCCTGGACCGGCGCGATCGTCGCCGTCGTGATCTTCCTGGGCTCGGCGGCGCTGCTCAACCCGCTCTGCCTCGCCCTCGCGCCCATCGCGGTGATCCCGATGGTGGTGTACCCGTACGGCAAGCGGTTCACGAACTTCCCGCAGGCCATCCTGGGTCTCGCGCAGGCGATGGGGCCGATCGGCGGCTGGCTGGCGATCACCGGTGAGTGGTCCTGGGACGCGGTGATCCTCGGCCTCGCGGTCGGCATCTGGATCGGCGGCTTCGACCTGATCTACGCCTGCCAGGACGTCGAGACCGACCGGAAGGTCGGCGTCCGCTCGGTCCCGGCCCGGTTCGGCATCCCGGCCGCCATCTGGGGCGCGCGGGGTTGCCACACGGTGACCACGGCCCTGTTCGTCTGGTACGCGCTGGCCACCGACGCCGGTGTCTTCTTCTGGCTGGGCCTGCTGATCGTCGCGGGCGCGTTCGGCTACGAGCACACCATCGTGCGTCCGACCGACCTGTCCCGCCTGAACCGGGCGTTCTTCAGCGTCAACGGGTTCATCGGCATCGCCCTGTTCGTGTGCGCGCTGCTGGATCTGCTGGTGCGGGGACTGACCGTCTGATCACGGCGCGGCCCGCCATCGGGGGCAGGAACCGAAGGACCCGTCAGGCCGTCCGTATTCGGCCGCGCCGGAACACGAACGCCGCCCCCACCCCGGCCGCCAGCCCGATCAGGTGTCCCTGCCAGCTGACGCCCGACTGGGTCGGGGCCAGGCCCGCGAGGATGGAGCCGCCCCAGACGGCGGCCACCAGGAGGCCGGCCAGGATGCCCAGGGGGCGGCGCTCGGTGAAGCCGCTGACCAGCAGGTAGCCGAAGAGGCCGAAGATCAGGCCGGAGGCGCCCGCGGTGTTGGTGCCCGAGGGGGAGGTCAGCCAGACGCCCAGCCCGTCCGCCACCACGATCAGCGCGCAGAGCGCGAGGAACCGGCGTATCCCGCCGAGCGCGGTGAGGAAGCCGAGGACCAGCAGCGGCACGGTGTTGGCGGCCACATGGGCGAAGCCGAAGTGGATGAACGCGGCCGGGACCACGTCCACCAGCTCCGCCGCGGTGCGCGGCACGATGCCGAAGCGGTCCAGCGCGTGACCGCTGACCACGTCGGCCACTTCCAGCAGCCACAGCAGCGCGACCCAGCCCGCCATCAGCTGGGCGGCGGCCTTCGCCCGGTCGCCGCGCGACCACTGCGGCCGCTTCCGCGCCTGAGGCGCCGTACCCGCCATGTCAGCCCCCGCCGCTCGCCGGTCCCTTCCTGTGAACGCCCCGCCCCCTCGCCCGGTTCCCACCCGGCGACTGCCTATAGGCTCGGTCCCGTGAACCCAGCCAAGCCAGGAGAGACGGCGCGTACGCCTTGGATCGTAGGGGTGTCAGGTGCCTCCGGCACTCCGTATGCCGCCTCGGTCCTGCGGGCCCTGCTCACCGCCGGCGAGAGTGTCGACCTGGTGGTCAGCCGGGCCGCGCGGCTCACCCTGCTCGACGAGACCGGCATCTCCTTCCGGGACGCCCACTGGCGGACCGACCTGCGGGAATGGCTGGCCCGCGGCGCCGACGGCAAGCCGGACAGCTTCGCCGTCGACCTCGACGCGACGCGGTACTGGAACGCCGGCGACCTGGCCGCCGGGCCGTCCTCCGGCTCGTACCCCGCCAAGGGGATGCTCATCGTGCCCGCCTCCACGGCGTGCGTCGCCGGGGTCGCGCTCGGGCTGTCGAAGGACCTGTTGCAGCGGGCGGCGAGCGTCACCCTGAAGGAGGGGCGCCCGCTGGTGGTGTCCGTCCGTGAGACCCCGCTGAACGGGACGACCCTGCGGCACCTGGTCGCCCTGGACGACGCGGGCGCCGCCGTCGTCCCCGCCTCGCCCGCCTTCTACGCCGGCGCCACCCACATCCAGCACCTGGTGGACTTCGTGGCCGGCCGGGTCCTCGATGCGGCGGGCGTACCGCACGGGCTCTACCGCCGCTGGGCGGGCGAGCTGGGCAGCGCGTCCCGTACCACCTCTTGAACCACCTGTACTTGAGAACTCCGCACGAATCACATATCGGAAGGCTTCGATCCATGGACGCGGTGGACAGGCAGCTCATCCAGGCCCTGCGGGAGAACGGCCGGGCCTCCTACGCCGAGCTGGGGCGCCTCGTCGGACTGTCGGGACCCAGCGTCACCGACCGCATCAACCGGCTGGAGGCGGCCGGGGTCATCACCGGCTACCGGGCCACGGTGGACGCCGCCTCGCTGGGCCTCGGCGCCGTCGCCCTGATCGGCATCTCGCTCTCCGACGCGGCCGACCACGAGGACGTCGCCCAGCGGCTGAAGGAGCTGCGGGAGATCGAGGACTGCTGGTTCATCGCCGGCGACGACTCCTACATGCTCAAGGTGCGCGCCACCGACGTGGACGGCCTGGAGCGGATCATCCGCCGGCTGTCCGGCACCAAGGGCGTCTCCCGCACCCGTACCACCGTCGTGCTCTCCACCAAGTGGGAGAACCGGGTGGGTGAGCTGCCGGACGAGGTGTAGTCGTACCGCAGGCGTACCGTTGGTCGAGTTGTCGGAGAAAGGTGTGGGTGTGGGTATGGACGTCGGGCTCAAGCGCGAGCTGGAGGAGAAGGTCCGGTCCGGTGAGCGGCTGACCCGCGAGGACGGCATCGCGCTGTACGAGTCGGACGACCTCGCCTGGCTCGGCGGCCTCGCGCACGAGGTGCGGACCCGGAAGAACGGCGACGTCGTCCACTTCAACGTCAACCGGCACCTCAACATGACCAACGTGTGCACGGCGTCCTGCGCCTACTGCTCCTTCCAGCGCAAGCCGGGCGAGAAGGACGCGTACACGATGCGCATCGAGGAGGCGGTGAAGCTCGCCAAGGAGATGGAGGGCGAGAACCTCACCGAGCTGCACATCGTCAACGGGCTGCACCCGAATCTGCCCTGGCGTTACTACCCGCGCTCGCTGCGGGAGCTGAAGGCGGCGCTGCCGAACGTCTCGCTGAAGGCGTTCACCGCCACCGAGATCCACCACTTCGAGACCATCTCCGGGATGAGCGCGAGCGACATCCTCGACGAGCTGATCGACGCGGGCCTCGAGTCCCTGACCGGCGGCGGCGCGGAGATCTTCGACTGGGAGGTGCGGCAGCACATCGTCGACCACCGCACCCACTGGGAGGACTGGTCGCGCATCCACCGGCTGGCGCACGAGAAGGGGCTGAAGACCCCGTGCACCATGCTCTACGGCCACATCGAGGAGCCCCGGCACCGGGTCGACCACGTACTGCGGCTGCGTGAACTCCAGGACGAGACCGGCGGCTTCCAGGTCTTCATCCCGCTGCGCTACCAGCACGACTTCGTCGACCTGAAGGACGGCAAGATCCGCAACCGGCTCCAGGCGCGGACCCGGATGGCGACGGGTGCCGAGGCGCTGAAGACGTTCGCCGTCTCCCGGCTGCTGTTCGACAACGTGCCGCACGTGAAGGTCTTCTGGGTGATGCACGGCGTGGGGACCGCGCAGCTCGCGCTCCAGCACGGGGCGGACGACATGGACGGGTCGGTGGTCGAGTACAAGATCACCCATGACGCGGACGACTTCGGCACGCCGAACAAGCTGACGCGGGAGGATCTGCTCGACCTGATCCGCGACGCCGGGTTCCGGCCGGTGGAGCGGAACACCCGGTACGAGATCATCCGGGAGTTCGAGGGGCCGGACGCGGGGCGCCGGGACGCGCCGCAGCCGATGCGGGTCTGAGGTTCGTCGCTGAGCCGCTCCCGCGCAGGTAATAGTTACGCGGGTAATAGTCCGCGGGTAATAGTTTGCAGGTAATAGTTACTATTGCTTCGTGCCTCTTACTTTCACTCTCGACCCGGCCGTCACCCCCGACCTGCGCGACGGTGTCCTCGACCTGTGGACGGACGTGTCCAACGCGGGCGGCTCGGTCGGGTTCGTGCCGCCGGTGGCGCGGGAGACGATCCGGCCCGAGCTGGTCAAGCACCTGGTGGCCATGGCGGAGGGGCGGACCCGGCTGCTGGTCGGCCGGGACGAGCAGGGGCGGGTCGCCGCCACCGCGTTCCTCTCCCTCAACACCCACCGGCTGATGACCCACTGGCTGTGGCTGTACACGGTGATGGTGCACCCCCGCCACCAGGGACAGGGGTACGGCCGCGACCTGCTGGCCGCCGCCGCCGACGCCGCCCGCGGCCTCGACGGCATCGAGGCGATACGGCTCACCTGCCGGGGCGGCCTCGGCCTGGAGCGGTTCTACGCCTCCTGCGGCTACAAGGAGGTCGGCCGGGTCCCCGGTGCCATCCGGGTGGCCCCCGGCGACGACCGCGACGACGTCGTCATGCTGCTGCCGCTGCACTGACGCCCGTACCCCCGTTGCCGCGCACGCGCCCCGGCGTGCTTCACTGGACGGTGCCTCTTTGTGCCGGAAACGGAAGTGTGGATTGAGATGCTCCGCTACACGCTGATGCGCCTCGGGATCTTCGTGGGCTGCCTCGTGGTCGTCTGGGGCCTCGTCTATGCCGGGGTCTTCCCGAGCGGCCTCGGTGACTCCAACGGCATGTGGATCGTGCTGCTCGCGCTGCTGGTGTCCGCCCCGATCAGTTTCGTGGTGCTGCGCGGCGAGCGGGACCGGGCCTCCGTGCAGGTGGTGAACAAGGTGGACCGGATGAAGGCCAACCTGGAGGCCAACCGCAGCCAGGAGGACGCTCCCGACGACGCCACCCGCGCGCAGGGGCAGACCTCGTAGCCCCCTCCCGCGTACCGCGTACCGCGTCCAGTGCCCCGGTGATCGCCGGGGTGCTTTGCGTTGTAGGGGAAAGGGGTGCCGGTGGCCTCTCAAAGTGAGGCTATGGGCGTCCAAAAGTATTGGTGTTAAAGTCGTGTGCATGCAGTCAGCAGCCGCGCCCCGTCTCCCCGCGAGCGTTCCGCTCGTGGCGCGCCTGCATGTGGACCTCTGCCGGTGCGCGTCCTGCCACTGTCGCCCCTGACGTCCTCTTCCGCTTCCCCCCCTTCCCGTGACGTCGGTTCAGCGCGTCCCGTCCCCCTGCAACGGAGCTTGTCCGTGTCCTCACGCACGCAGTCCTTCAAGGTGCCCTTCTGGGCCCAGATAATCGCCGGTCTCGTCCTGGGCGTGCTGCTCGGCTGGCTCGCCCGCAGCCAGGACGTGTCCTGGCTGGTCACGACCCTGGAGAAGGTCGGCAGCATCTTCATCGGCCTGCTGAAGCTGGCCGTCGCCCCGCTGGTCTTCTTCGCGATCCTGGTCTCGATCACCAACCTCAGGAAGGTCAACAACGCGGCCCGCCTGGCGTCCCGCACCCTCCTCTGGTTCATGATCACGTCGCTGATCGCGGTGGCCATCGGCCTCGTCATCGGGCTGGTCACCAACCCCGGCGCCGGCACCGGTCTGACGCCGAAGGACGGCGCGGCCCCCGACCACACCGGCTCCTGGCTGGACTTCCTCACCGGCATCGTGCCCACCGACGTCATCACGCCGTTCACCGAGCTGAACGTGCTCCAGATCGTCTTCATGGCCGTCGTGGCCGGCGTCGCCGCCCTCCAGCTCGGCGACCGGGCCAAGCCGATCCTCACCCTGAGCGAGTCCGTCCTCGAACTCCTCCAGAAGGCCCTGTGGTGGGTCATCCGGCTCGCCCCGCTGGGCACCGTCGGCCTGATCGGCAACGCCATCGCCACCTACGGCTGGGACCTGATCGGCAAGTACGCGACCTTCACCGCCGACATCTATGTCGGCTGCGCGCTGGTCCTCTTCGTGGTCTACCCGACGCTGCTGGCGACCGTCGCCAAGGCCAACCCGCTGCAGTTCTTCAAGGGCGCCTGGCCCGCCATCCAGCTCGCCTTCGTCTCCCGCTCCTCGGTCGGCACCATGCCGCTGACCCAGAAGGTCACCGAGCGGCTCGGCGTGCCCAAGGAGTACGCGTCCTTCGCGGTGCCGTTCGGCGCGACGACGAAGATGGACGGCTGCGCGGCCATCTACCCGGCGATCGCCGCGATCTTCGTCGCGCAGATCTTCGACATCCAGCTGAACGTCGGCGACTACCTGCTGATCGCGTTCGTCTCGGTGGTCGGCTCGGCCGCCACGGCCGGCCTGACCGGTGCGACGGTCATGCTGACGCTCACCCTGTCCACGCTGGGCCTGCCCATGGAGGGCGTCGGCCTGCTCCTCGCCATCGACCCGATCCTGGACATGATGCGGACGGCCACCAACGTGGCCGGACAGGCGCTGGTCCCGGTCATCGTCTCGGCCCGCGAGGGCCTGCTCGACCGCACGGCCTACGACACCGCGCACAGCTCGCCGCTCGACGAGCCGGAGCCGGAGCCGGTGCGCGACCGCGAGCCGGTGCCGGCGGCGGCCGCCTAACAGCGGGTACGTGCGGCCCGTACGGCCCGTCCGGATCACTCCGGGCGGGCCGTACGCTGATGTGCATGGGTGTGGGTGCGGGCGTGGGCGCGGGTGCGGGTGTCGGCAGAGCCAAGCGGATGCCGCGGGCGGTCCGGGAGCGGCAGATGCTGGACGCCGCCGTGCGCACCTTCGGGCGGCGCGGCTACCGGGCCGCGTCGATGGACGAGATCGCCGAACTCGCGGGCGTGTCCAAGCCGCTGGTGTACCTGTACCTCAACTCCAAGGAAGACCTGTTCACCGCCTGCATCCGGCGCGAGGCGGGGGCGCTGACGGCGGCGGTGCGGGCCGGGGTGCGGGCCGGGCTGCCCGCCGACGGCCAGCTCTGGTCCGGGCTGCGGGCGTTCTTCGAGCACACCGCCCGGCATCCGGACGGCTGGGCGGTCCTGCACCTCCAGGCCCGCACCCACGGCGCCCCGTTCGCCGCCGAGGTGGCCGCGATGCGCGAGGAGATCGTGGCGTTCGTGACGGAGCTGATCGCGGCGGCGGCCCGCGAGGCGCACCGCGACCCCGACCTGCCCGGACACGAGGTCGCCGGGCTGGCCGAGGCGCTGGTCGGCGCCGCCGAGTCGCTCGCCGACTGGGCGGGCGCCACCGAGGGCGTCACCGCCAAGCAGGCGGCGGCGACCCTGATGAACTTCGCCTGGGCGGGGCTGGGCAACCTGATGGCGGACCGGCCGTGGACCGCGCCGGCGGACCCCGACGAGGAACAGCGGCCGGTCGCTCAGGCCGGCTGAACCTCACCCGACAGGTGCAGGCGCCCGTCCGGCCCGCGCAGCTCGAACCGCCCGCCCCGCGCCCCGTACGTCACCGTCCCCGGCAGCAGCACCGGCGCCCGGAACTCGGCCCGTACCGTGACCGCCTCCGGGGTGCCGTGTTCCGCGAGGCACCTGGCCACCGTCCACATGCCGTGCGCGATGGCCCGGGGGAAGCCGAACAGGCGGGCGGTGAGCGGGTGCAGGTGGATCGGGTTGCGGTCCCCGGACGCGGCGGCGTACCGCCGGCCGGTGTCCCCGGCCGGGCGCCACTCGGCGCGGACGGGAAGCGGCTTCGGCGACTCGGCGCGGGGGGCGGCGGCGGGCCGGCCGGCCGTCGGACGCCGGGCCGGGTACGTACTGGACCCGGCCGTCCGACGCCCCGTGCGGTGCCGGGCCAGATACGTACTGGACGACTCCCATACGACGTTCCCGCCGGACCGCGCCTCGGTGACCACCGTCGCCTCGGTGCCCCGCCGGTGCGGGGCCAGCCCGGCGACGTGCACGGCGACCTCGTGGGCCGCGTCGGCGGGCAGCGCGGTCCGGCGGGTGACGGTGAGGGACGTGTGCACCAGGCCGAGCAGCGGGAGCGGGAAGTCCCGGGCGCTCATCAGCCGCATGGCCAGCGGGAACCCCATGAGGTGCGGGTAGGTGACCGGGAGCGCCGCCGCCCCGGTGGGGAAGCCGCAGACCCGTTCGTACGCCGCCAGCCGGGCCGGGTCGGCGCGCAGGGCGGGCAGGACCAGGCGGACGCGCGGGAACTCCGCGTCCGGGCGGGGGCGTTTGAAGGGGGAGAGCAGGGCGCCCCGGGCCAGCAGCGGCGGCAGCGCGGGGGCGCTCGTCAGCGTGCCGGTGCGCGCGGTGCTGGTCACTACGCCCCCAGCAGACTCTGGCCGCAGACCCGGACGACCTGGCCGTTGACCGCGCCCGAGGCCGGGTGCGCCAACCAGGCGGTGGTCTCGGCGACGTCGACCGGCAGGCCGCCCTGGCCGAGGGAGGTCATCCGGCGGCCCGCCTCCCGGATGAGGAGCGGGACGGCCGCCGTCATCCGCGTCTCGATGAAGCCCGGTGCGACCGCGTTCACCGTCACCCCGTGCTCGGCCAGCGCGCGCGGCGCCAGCGACCGGACCAGGCCGGCGATCCCGGCCTTGCTGGCGCCGTAGTTGGTCTGGCCCGCGTTCCCGGCGAGGCCCGCGATGGACGCCGTGGCCACGATCCGGCCGCCGGAGCGCAGGGTGCCGGCGGCGAGCAGGGCGTCCGTGGTGCGCAGGACGGCCGCCAGGTTGACGTCGAGGACGGAACTCCAGCGGTCGGCCGGCATGTTGACCAGCCGCCGGTCCCGGGTGATGCCCGCGTTGTGGACCAGGACGTCCAGGCCGTCCGGCAGCGCGGCGGCGATCCGGGCGCCCGCGTCGGCGGCGGTGATGTCGAGGGCCAGCGCGGTGCCGCCGAGCCGGCCGGCGACCCGCCGGGCGTCCGCCTCGGCCCCCGGCACGTCCAGTACGACGACCCGGGCGCCGTCCCGGGCGAGGGTCTCGGCGACCGCCTCGCCGATGCCGCGCGCGCCGCCGGTGACCAGGGCGGTGCGCCCGGCGAGCGGCCGGGCGGGGTCGTCCGGCGGGCTGACCCGGCCGGTGCCGGGACCGACGCCGATGACCTGGCCGCTGACGTAGGCCGACTTGGCGGAGAGCAGGAAACGGAGCGTGGACTCGGCGGCGCGGGCGTCGGTCAGCCGGACCAGGTTGACGGTCCGGCCCCGGCCGATCTCCTTGCCGAGCGAGCGGGTGAAGCCCTCCAGCGCCTGCTGGGCGGCGGCCTGGTGGTGGTCGTCGGCGGCGGGCGGGGCGCCCAGCACGATGACCCGGCCGCTCGCGGCGACCGACCGGACGACCGGGTGCAGGGCCGCGTGCACCTCGGCCAGATCCGGCACGCCGCGGACCCCGGTGGCGTCCAGGACGACGGCGGCGGGCCGGTCCGAGGCGTCCTTCACCGGCAGGAACGACAGGTCGAGGCCGGACTCGCCGGCCGTCAGCAGCAGGGTCTCGCCGTCGAGTTCCGGCTGCCCGGGGGACCAGCGGCGCAGCGGCGCCGGCTGCGGCAGGCCGAGCCGCCGGGTGAGGAAACGGCCCGGCGCGGTGCCGGTGAAGCTCAGATAGCGGTCGGCCATGCGTGACTCCCAGCGCTCCGGAACTACTCTGCGACGCTCTGCTTACTCTAGAGTAAGGTTACCGATGGTAAGCCTAGTGGAGGAGCAGGTCGAGATGAGTCCCCTTGAGCCCCCCAGGGCCCGCCGGGTCGCGATCGTCGGCGGTACCCGCATCCCGTTCGCCCGCTCCGACGGCCCGTACGCCACCGCCGCCAACCAGGAGATGCTGACCGCCGCCCTGAACGGGCTGGTGGAGCGGTACGGGCTCCAGGCGCCCGGCGCGGTCGGCGAGTTCGTGGCCGGCGCGGTCCTCAAGCACAGCCGCGACTTCAACCTGGCCCGCGAGACCGTCCTCGGCTCGGCACTGGACGCCCGTACCCCCGCCTACGACATCCAGCAGGCGTGCGGCACCGGTCTCCAGGCGGTGATCGCCGCCGCCAACAAGATCGCCCTCGGCCAGACCGAGTCGGCGGTCGCGGGCGGCGCGGACACCGCGAGCGACGCGCCGCTCGGCGTCAACGACCGGCTGCGGCGCATCCTGCTGGCGGCCCGGCGGGCGAAGTCGCCGGGCGCCCGGCTGGCGGCGCTCTCCCGTATCCGCCCAGGTCACCTGGTCCCTGACATCCCGCGCAACGCCGAGCCGCGCACCGGTCTGTCGATGGGGGAGCACGCGGCGGTCACCGCGCGGGCGTGGGGCGTGAGCCGCGCGGCCCAGGACGAACTGGCGGCCGCCAGCCACCAGCGGCTGGCGGCGGCGTACGAACGCGGCTTCTTCCAGGACCTGGTGGTCCCCTTCCGGGGGCTGGCGCGGGACCAGAACCTGCGGCCGGGCTCCACCCCGGAGAAGCTGGCCGCGCTGAAGCCGGTGTTCGGCACCGACGGGCCCGAGCCGACGATGACGGCGGGCAACTCCACGCCGCTGACCGACGGCGCGGCGACCGTGCTGCTGGCGAGCGAGGAGTGGGCCGCGGCGCGTGGCCTGAAACCGCTCGCCCACCTGACGGCGTACGAGACGGCCGCCGTGGACTTCCCGCACGGGGACGTGGCGGGCGGCGAGGACGGGCTGCTGATGGCCCCGGCGTACGCGGTGCCGCGGCTGCTGGAGCGGGCCGGGCTGGGCATCGAGGACTTCGACCTCATCGAGATCCACGAGGCGTTCGCCTCCCAGGTGCTGGCCACGCTGGCGGCCTGGGAGAAGCGCGGGCTGGCCCCGGTGGACCGGGCCCGGCTGAACGTGGCCGGCTCCTCGCTCGCCACCGGCCACCCTTTCGCGGCGACCGGCGCCCGGATCGTGGCGACCCTGGCCAAGCTGCTGGCCGAACGGGACGGCCCGGGCCGCGGCCTGATCTCCGTCTGCGCGGCGGGCGGCCAGGGCGTGACGGCGGTACTGGAACGGGCCTGAGCCGTTCCCGGTCAATGACGCCGGCCGCTACTTACTAGTAACTCCGCAGGTTGCACAACCCCGTCCCCGGACCGTTCCCGAACCCGCACCAACTCCCCACGAGGGCCCCGTACGATCCCCAAGCCGACCGCGGGCCGCCACCCGCGGTCCCACCGGTGCACCGCTGAAACACCGGTGCAACCGGCACGTACGTCATGCAGCCGAGCCGAGCCGCCGCTGCACGTCCCAGGAGCCGCCCGTGTCCACTCCGCTTCCCTCCTTCGCCGCGTCCGCCGCCTACGGCGACGCGCCCGGACCCGTGCTCGTGGAGCCCGAGACGCGGCGGCTGGACGGTGCCGTGCGGGAGGTGTACGTACCGCCGTTCGCCCCGCCGGTGCGGCACGGGTCGCTCGCCGACCTGCCGTTCGACAACGCGGCGGCGGTGCCGGACGCGGTGGTGCTCGGCCGCCGGACGGCGGACGGGCGGTGGGCCGATGTGACGGCCGCCGAGTTCGCCGCGCAGGTGCTGGCGCTGGCCAGGGGCCTGATCGCCGAGGGCCTGGCACCGGGCGACCGGATCGCCGTCATGTCCCGCACGATCTACGAGTGGACCCTGCTCGACTTCGCCGCCTGGGCCGCCGGCCTGGTGACCGTGCCGATCTACCCGACCTCCTCGCTCTTCCAGACCCGCTGGATCCTGCACGACTCCGGCGCGGTCGCCCTGGTCACCGAGACCACCGCGCAGGCCGCCGCGCTCGGTCCGGAGCTCGACCGGCTGCCCGACCTCAAGCACCTGTGGATCGTCGAGAAGGACCATGTGGAGCGGGTCGCGGAGCTGGGCGACCGGGTGCCGGAGGCCGAGGTCGGCGTCCGGCGCGGCATGCTCGGCCCCAGCACGCTGGCCACCCTCATCTACACCTCCGGCACCACCGGCCGCCCCAAGGGCTGCGCGCTCACCCACGGCAACTTCTTCGCCGAGGTCGACAACGCCATCGAGCTGCTCTACCCGGTCTTCAAGGCCAAGGGCGAGGAACCCTCCATCCTCCTCTTCCTGCCCATGTCGCACGTCTTCGGCCGGATGGTCGCCGTCGCCTGCGTCCGGGCCCGGGTCCGCCTGGGCCACGCCCCCAGCCTGAAACCGGCCGAGCTGCTGCCCGACCTGGCGGCCTTCCGGCCGACCTGCCTGCTCACCATCCCGTACATGCTGGAGAAGGTCTTCAACACCGCCCGGGCCAAGGCCGAGTCCGGCGGCCGGGCCACCGTCTTCGACCGCGCGACCAACGCGGCGGTGCGCTACGGGGAGGCGCTGGAGGCCCGCCAGACCGGTACCGGCTCCGGCCCCGGCCGCGGTCTGAAGACGTCCCGCGCCTGCTACGACCCGCTGGTCTACCGCAAGATCCGGGCCGCGATGGGCGGCCGGGTCAAGTACGCCATCTGCGGCGGCTCCCCGCTCGGCCGCCGCCTCGCCGCCTTCTACGCCGGCGCCGGCATCGAGATCTTCGAGGGGTACGGCCTCACCGAGACGACCGCGGCGGCGACGGTGACCCCGCCGCTGAAGCCGCGGCTGGGCACGGTGGGCTGGCCGCTGCCCGGCACCCGGCTGCGGATCGCCGCCGACGGCGAGATCCTCGTCGCCGGCGAACAGGTCCTGCACGGCTACTGGGACCCGGCGGCCGGCGGGGTGGTGCCCGCCGCGCCGGACGGCTGGTTCGCCACCGGCGACCTCGGCAGCCTGGACGACGAGGGCTATCTGACCATCACCGGCCGCAAGAAGGAACTCCTCATCACGGCGGGCGGCAAGAGCGTGGCCCCGGCCCCGCTGGAGAACTGGCTGCGCTCGCACCCGCTGATCTCCCAGTGCCTGGTGCTCGGCGACCGCCGCCCCTACGTCTCGGCCCTGTTCACCCTCGACCCCGACGGCATCACCCACTGGCGCCGGATGAACGGCAAGCACCCGGTGCCGCCGGAACTCCTCGTCGACGACGAGGAACTGCGGGCCGTCCTGCAGCGGGCGGTCGACGAGGCGAACAAGCTCGTCTCCCGCCCCGAGTCCATCCGCCGCTTCGCCGTCCTGCCGCACGACTTCACCGAGTACGCGGGCCATCTGACCCCGTCCATGAAGCTCCGCCGGGAAGTGATCATGCGGGACTTCGCGGAGGTGGTGGAGTCCCTGTACGGGGGCTGAGGGCGCCGGTCAGCGGCGGGCGATCAGGTAGGCGTGCGGAGTCGGCTCGCCGAGCGACTCGTCCGGCTCGCTGACCAGCCGGTGCCGGACGTCGAAGCCGGCCCCCCGGAGCAGCTCCGCCATCAGCTCCGGGCGCCGGCGCTCGAAGTCCAGGGTGACGCGGTGCCCGAACGGCCGGTCGTGCCGCCGGGGCACGTCACCGGCCTGGAAGGCGGTCAGCAGCGGGGCGCCGGGGGCCAGCACGCGCCGGATCTCGGCGAAGAGCGCCGGCAGCCGGTCCAGCGGCGTGTGGATGGTGGAGTACCAGGAGACGGCGCCGCCCAGCGCCTCGTCGGCGACGGGCAGCTCCAGCATCGAGCCCTGTTCGAACGGCAGCTCCGGGTAGTGCCGCCGGGCGACCGTGAGCATCCCCTCCGACAGGTCCAGGCCGAAGACCGGCAGCCCGAGGGAGGCGAGGTGGGCGGTGATCCACCCGGGCCCGCAGCCCAGATCGGCCACCGGCCCCCGGTCCGCCGGCACCAGCTCGGCGAACGCCGCCAGTACGGCCCGGTCCAGCGGCTTGGCGAGATGGACGCCGCGGAAGTGGTCCGCGTAGTCCTCGGCGATCGTGTCGTAGAAGGTGCGGGTGTCCTCTGTCGTGGTCATGGCGCCGGAGAGTAGCGGCCCCCACTGACATCCCCGTCCGTACCGCCGCCGGGCGCCGCAGGCAAAGGCAGGAGCCCCACGCCGAGGCGCGGGGCTCCTTGGGTACTGCGCTCGATCCGGATCAGAGGATCAGATCAGACCGGGGTGACGTTCTCAGCCTGCGGACCCTTCGGGCCCTGCGTGACGTCGAAGGACACCTGCTGGTTCTCCTCGAGGGACCGGAAACCGGTCGCATTGATCGCGGAGTAGTGGACGAAGACGTCGGGGCCGCCGCCTTCCTGGGCGATGAATCCAAAGCCCTTTTCGGCGTTGAACCACTTCACGGTTCCGGTAGCCATAAGCCCTCCTTGGGCCCAAAGGGTTGCCCTGCTCCAGAACCAGCAAGTGTGAAGATGAATTCTGCACAACTGCATACGTCTGAGAATGACGAGAGCCCGCGGTCACATGCTCCGCAGGCTCTGTACTGCAAGGGAAACCAAACTGCAACTTGCGGCGAGCCTAGCATGCAGGCGCCGGAAAGCAACAGAGCGCAAGATCACTTCACCCGAATGTTTGAACGCGTGCGGCGTCCGGCTGACGCGGGGCACCGCCCGGGGGCGGCCGGGGGTCGGGGCCCGCCGATCCGGGGGTGAGGGCTAGCCTCACGATGTGGACAATTCTCGCACCCGGCCGCGTGTCGGCCACATCCAGTTCCTGAACTGCCTGCCCCTGTACTGGGGGCTCGCGAGAACGGGCACGCTCCTCGACTTCGAGCTGACCAAGGACACCCCGGAGAAGCTCAGCGAGCAGCTGGTGCGCGGCGACCTCGACATCGGGCCGATCACCCTGGTCGAGTTCCTCAAGCACGCCGATCAACTGGTCGCCTTCCCCGACATCGCCGTCGGCTGCGACGGCCCGGTGATGAGCTGCGTGATCGTCTCGCAGAAGCCGCTGGAGCAGCTGGACGGGGCCCGGGTCGCCCTCGGCTCGACCTCCCGCACCTCCGTGCGGCTCGCCCAGCTGCTGCTCGCCGAGCGGTTCGGCGTCCAGCCGGACTACTACACCTGCCCGCCCGACCTGAGCCTGATGATGCAGGAGGCCGACGCGGCCGTCCTGATCGGCGACGCGGCGCTGCGCGCCAACATGCTCGACGGGCCCCGCTTCGGCCTGGCCGTGCACGACCTGGGCGCGCTGTGGAAGGAGTGGACCGGCCTGCCGTTCGTGTTCGCGGTCTGGGCGGCCCGGCGCGACTACGCCGAGCGCGAGCCGGTGATCACCCGCAAGGTGCACGAGGCGTTCCTGGCCTCCCGCAACCTCTCCCTGGAAGAGGTCGACAAGGTCGCCGAGCAGGCCGCCCGCTGGGAGGACTTCGACGAGCGGACCCTCGCCAGGTACTTCACCACCCTCGACTTCCGGTTCGGCGACCCGCAGCTCGCGGCGGTCACCGAGTTCGCCCGCCGGGTCGGCCCGAGCACCGGTTTCCCGGCCGACGTGACGGTGGATCTGCTCCAGCCCTGATCGGACCACTAACCTGCTCGCAGGTGGTGTACCGGGGGAGGGGTGGACGCCATGCGCCCGCTGGAGGCCGACGAACCCACTGCCGTGGGGCCCTACCGGCTGCTCGGCCGACTGGGTTCCGGCGGGATGGGCCGCGTCTACCTGGGCCGCAGCGCCGGGGGACGCACGGTCGCGGTGAAGATCGTGCACCCGCACTTCGCGCTGGACGAGGAGTTCCGCGCCCGGTTCCGGCGCGAGGTGGACGCCGCGCGCCGGGTGGGCGGCGCCTGGACCGCGCCCGTCCTGGACGCCGATCCGGCCGCCCGGGTGCCCTGGGTGGCCACGGCGTACGCGGCCGGACCGTCCCTGACGGCGGCGGTCGCGGACGGCGGCGGCCCACTGCCCGCGCACACGGTACGGACGCTGGGCGCGGGCCTGGCCGAGGCGCTCACCGCGGTGCACGCGCTCGGCCTCGTGCACCGGGACGTCAAGCCGTCCAACGTGCTGCTCACCCTCGACGGCCCGCTCCTCATCGACTTCGGGATCGCCCGCGCCACGGACAGCACCGCCTCCCTCACCTCGACCGGTGTCTCGGTCGGCTCGCCCGGTTACATGGCGCCCGAGCAGATTCTCGGCAAGGGCGTCACCGGCGCCGCCGACGTCTTCTCGCTCGGCGCCGTCCTGGTCTTCGCGGCGACCGGCCGGCCGCCCTTCCCCGGCGACTCCTCGGCCGCGCTGCTCTACAAGGTCGTCCACGAGGAACCCGAGCTGGACGGTCTCGCCGGGGACCTGCGCGAGCCGGCCGCGGCCTGCCTGGCGAAGGACCCCGCCGCCCGCCCGTCCCCCGCGGAACTCGCCCGGCGACTGGCCCCCGAGGGCGCGGCCCGGCTGGTCACGGCCGGCTGGCTGCCGGGACCGCTGGTGGAACGGGTCAGCCGGAGCGCCGTACAGCTGCTGAATCTGGAGGCGGGGGCGGAAGCGGCGGGGGCGGGGGCGGAGGCGGGGGCTTCGGGGCCGGTCGGGTTCAGCAGCCCGGCGGTGCGGGCGGGGGAGACGGGCTTCGGCGGATTCGGGCCACCGCCATCGCCATCGCCGCCGCCGCCGGTGCCGGTCGGGCCGCTGCCCGCGTCCGCTCCCGTTCCCGCCCCCCGGGACGCCCCGCCGCACCCCCCGACCGCGCTGTCCGGGGGCACCCCCGGCCGGGTCTCCGTCTCCGTGACGGCGGCGTCCGAGCAGGCGGGTCCCGGGCGCACGCGCAAGGTGAGCTGCACGGTGGCCCTGGCGGTCGCCGGGGCGCTGGCGGCGGTGACGGTCGGATCGGTGTTCGTACTCGACCTGCTGCCGGGCGGCGGGAGCGACGGCGGTGACGCCGGGAACGACACCGCGCGGCCACCCGCCGCCACCGCGCCCCCGTCCCCGTCCGCCTCCGCGTCCCCGTCCGCCGGCGGCGCCGTCCCCGCCGCCTACCTCGGCACCTGGACGGGTCAGGCCACCGCCCGGGACGGCGACCTGCCGCTGGGCACCTTCCGGCTGACCGTCGCCGAGGCGCGGGTGGGCCAGGAACTGGGCACCATGCGGCACACCGACATCCTCGGCGGCACCTGCGACGACGTACTGACCCTGACCGAGGTCACGGACGAGTGGATCGTCGCGGCGGCCGTGGGCGACCCGGCGAACCGGGGGGTGTGCGGCCAGGCCCGGCACACCGTCCGCCTCACCCCCGTCGGCGACGACCTGCGCTACGAGTCGGACAGCGCGGAGTCGGGCCGGCCCGAGGCCCGGCTGTCCAAGACCGGAGCCGCCGGATGAGCGTCGAGCCGCTGGTCGTCGTCGTGGCGGCGCTGTGGGGCGCGGCGGCGGGCGCGCTGCTGCCCCGCGCGGCCTACCGGCTCGCCGTGCCGCCCGGCGAGAGCCGGCGAAGCAGCTGCCCGGCCGGGCACCCGGTCGAGGGCTGGCTCGGCCGGGCCCGCTGTCCCCGGGACCGGACGCCGTACGGCCCCGGCGCCGCCGTCCCCGCCAGCGTCACCGCGCTCGCCTGTACCGCCCTGGCCGCCGCCACCGGCACCCGGCCCGAACTGGCCGTCTGGCTGCTGCTCGCGCCGGTCGCCGTACTGCTGACCGTGGTCGACGTCCGGGTACGGCGGCTGCCCGACCTGCTCACCCTGCCGCTGGCCGGTGCCGCCCTGGTCCTGCTCGGCCTGGTCGCCCTGGTGCCGGAGCACGCCGGCTCGTGGCCCACCGCCCTGCTCGGCACCCTCGCGCTCGGCGCCGGCTACTACGCCCTGTTCTTCCTCAACCCCTCCGGCATGGCCTTCGGCGACGTGAAACTGGCCCTCGGGGCAGGCGCCGTACTCGGCTGGTACGGCTGGCCGACGGTGCTGCTGGGCGCCTTCGCCGGCTTCCTGCTCGGCGCGCTGTACGGGCTCGGCCTCCTCGTCACCCGGCGGGCCGGCCGCGGCACGCAGATCGCGTTCGGGCCGTTCCTGCTGGGCGGGGCGTTCCTCGGCCTGCTGGTGGGGGCGTTCACCGCCTGACGTCCACGGCCCGAAAGTGCTGGCGTACGCTGGACCGGTCCGTCCACAACCCTTGACGAAAGGGACGCCCGGTGACCGAGAAGGCCGACCTCCAGCCCGTCCTCGACCGCGCCGCCGCCGGTGGTCGGATCACCCCGGAAGAAGCCCTCGTCCTCTACCGTGACGCCCCGCTGCACGCGCTGGGCTCGGCCGCCGACGCGATCCGCCGCCGCCGGTACGCCGGGACCGAGCACATCGCGACGTACATCATCGAGCGGAACATCAACTACACCAACGTGTGCGTCACGGCGTGCAAGTTCTGCGCCTTCTACGCGGCTCCCAAGGACGCGAAGAAGGGCTGGAGCCGCGACCTCGACGACATCCTGCGGCGCTGCGCGGAGACCGTCGAACTGGGCGGCACGCAGATCATGTTCCAGGGCGGGCACCACCCGGACTACGGCGTCGAGTACTACGAACACCACTTCGCGGCCATCAAGAAGGAGTTCCCGCAGCTCGTCATCCACAGCCTGGGGGCGAGCGAGGTCGAGCACATGGCGCGGATCTCGAAGGTGAGCGCCGAGGAGGCGATCCGGCGGATCCACGCGGCCGGGCTCGACTCCTTCGCCGGGGCCGGCGCCGAGCTGCTGCCGGAGCGGCCGCGCAAGGCCATCGCGCCGCTGAAGGAGTCCGGCGAGCGCTGGCTGGAGATCATGGAGATCGCGCACGGGCTGGGCGTGGAGTCCACCACCACGATGCTCATGGGCACCGGCGAGACCAACGCCGAGCGCATCGAGCACCTGCGGATGATCCGCGACGTCCAGGACCGCACCGGCGGCTTCCGCGCCTTCATCCCGTACACCTACCAGCCCGAGAACAACCACCTGAAGGGCCGCACGCAGGCCACCCTCTTCGAGTACCTGCGGATGATCGCCATCGCGCGGATCTTCCTCGACAACGTGGCCCACATCCAGGGCTCCTGGCTGACCACCGGCAAGGAGGTCGGCCAGCTCTCCCTGCACTACGGCGCCGACGACCTCGGCTCGATCATGCTGGAGGAGAACGTGGTCTCGTCGGCCGGCGCCAAGCACCGGTCCAACCGGCTGGAGATCATCGACCTGATCCGCAAGGCGGGGCGGGTCCCGGCGCAGCGCGCCACCACGTACGAGCAACTCGTCGTGCACGACGACCCGGCCAACGACCCGGTCGACGAGCGGGTCGTCTCGCACATCTCGTCCACCGCGATCGAGGGCGGCACGGCGCACCCCGAACTGAAGCTGATCGCCACCAACTGAGGCCGTCTTGCTGACCGTTCACGCCGCCGACGAGATCCGCGCCGCCTGGGACGACACCGCGCCGCTGGTGGACGGCGCGGTGGCCGTCGAGGGCGGGCGGATCGCCGCCGTGGGGCCGGTCGCGGAGCTTGAGGCGCGCTTCCCGGGGGCCCGGGTGCGGCGCTGGCCCGGAGTGCTCGGTCCGGGGCGGCTGCACGACGGTCCGCTGCCGGCCGCGCCGAGTCCGCGCGAGCGGGTGCACGAGGTGCTGAAGCTCGGCGCGGTGGCGGTCCTTGCGCGGTACGTCGATCCCGGGCTGCGGGCCGCCGCCGGGCGCAACGGCGTGACGGTGCTCGCCGAGCCGCGCCCGGCCGTACTGGTGCCCGGCGGACCGGCCGACCTGGCCGTGTTCGACGCGGACGGGGCGTGCCTGGTCACGGTGTGCGCGGGGCGGCTGGTGCACCGCCGGCGCTGAACCGGCCGGCGGGGCTCAGCCCGCGAACGCCTCGCCGAACGCCCCCGCGTCCTGGTCCACCCCGCTGCAGTCGGTCGCCGCGTCGTTCGAGTCGGAGTCGTCGTCGCAGGTCTGGTCGCGGAAGGTCGACCACATCGACACCCAGGCGATCTCCTTCTCCTCGGCGAACGTCCGCACCTCGGCCGCGTCGTCGAGCGTGAACGTCTCGCCGTCCACGTCGTTGACGCCGATCATCGAGGTCAGCGCCATGCCCCGCCAGGCGTTCGCGTCGGAGAGCCCGAAGATCTCCTTGAGCTGGGTGTGCGCGGCCTTGGCCGAGGTGAGCGCGTAGTCGCCCATGTCACCGCTGTAGGACTCGCCGTAGTTCATGGTCATCAGGTTGACCGTGGAGACCTGCACGGCGTGGTCGTTGGCGGACTCCAGCAGCGCGATGCTGTCGTCGTCCAGGCCCGAGGGCATCACCGGGAGGGTGAAGGAGACCTTCAGATCGGTGCGTTCCTCCTGGAGCAGCGCGATCGCCTCGGAGCGCAGGTCGACCGAGTCGGCGTCGGTCAGCTCGTCGCCCTCGATGTCGAAGTCGGCGAGGGTGGCGCCGCCGGCCGCGTCCAGCGCCTCGCCGTACGCCTCGGCCAGTTCCTCGGCGCTGTCGCAGGTGGCCGCGAGTTCCTTGCCGGAGGCGCCGCCGAAGGAGACCCGGACCGAGGCGCCGTCGGCGGTGAGGTCCGAGATGCGGGAGGCGACCGTCGAGTCGTCGATGGCGTGGCTGCCGTTCCAGTCGGGCGTGCAGTCGCTGCCGGAGGAGATCACGAACGCCAGGTTGTAGGTCCCCGGGGAGCCCGCCGAGTCCAGGTCGGAGGCGGTGGTGGCGCTGACGTACGGGGCGTACGCGGTGGCCGACGACGAACCCGACGACGAATCCGACGAGGTGGAGGGAGCGGCGGAGGACGTGGCCCCGGATGCCGGGTCGGCGCTGTCGTCACCTCCCGCCGAACAGCCCGCCGTTGCCAGGGCGAACAGACAGATCAGCCCGGCCGCGGACCTTCGTGGAACCCTCATCGCGTACGCTCCCGCTCTCAGATGTATGTCCCAGGACGGAAACAAAACGTGTCTCCGAACCGGAAAGGTGCCACACGGGACTGTGCCGTTCCTGGCAAATACCCGCGTTTTCCTGGGGTTTCTCAGCAGACTGACAGGTCTGGCCAGTTCTCATGGGGGCCTCACAAGAAAGCCAGAGATTTGGTCACATGAAGTACTCCTAACATCTGAGGAATGCATTCCGAGCCTGCCATCGAAAGCCGCGCCGCTGTGCGCGGTCGCCGCCGCAAACGCGGCAGCGGGTCTGTCGCGTCCGTCGCGTCCATTGAGGGACCCGTGTTCGTTGACAACTCCGGACGCCGGGCCAAGCTGCTGCGCCGGCTCGGCCTCCTCGTCGGTGTCGTCTGTATCGGGTACGCGATCGTGCTGGGTCTGGCCTTCATGGGCATCGGCACCTCGATCAACCCGTCCTCGCTGCTGCCCTTCGGCGGCGGCGGCAACGGTGCGGCGCCCGGTGGGGGCATGCGGCCGCAGGGCGGGGCCGCGCCGACCGGCTTCCCCAGCGGCGCGCCGTCCGGCGCCCCCACCGGCCTCCCGCCCACCGGAGCCGCCACCGGTTCCGCCTCCGCCTCCGCTTCCGCCCCGGCCGCCTCCGCGACCGCCGACTGACCGGAATCGCAGCCAACTCCATGACCACGACACCTCCTTCGCGTGGCCGCCGCCGCGCTCCCACCCGGATGGAACGCGCCGCCGGCCGGGCCGCCGCGCTGCAGAAGCCGCGAGTCATCCTCGCGCTGCTGCTCCTGCTGGCGCTGACCTGCGTGATGCTGCTGGACGGCTATCTGCGCGCCGAGGTCGGCGGCGACGAGCGGGTGCGCACCGGCGCCAGCGCCAGTGACGTCCCCGACGACGTCCTGAACGGCGGCCCCATCCTGTCATTCGTCGGCGGACAGGCCACCACCGTCTCCGTGCCGGACAAGACGATCGCGCTGACCTTCGACGACGGGCCGAACCCGACCTGGACCCCACAGGTCCTGAAGATCCTTCAGGAGTACGACGTGCCTGGCACGTTCTTCCTGGTCGGGTCGATGATCTCGCGCTACCCCGACATCGTCGAGGACCTGGTCGACCAGGGCAACGAGGTGGGCATCCACACCTTCACCCACGTCGACCTCTCCTACCAGAGCGACGCCCGCATCACCCGGGAGATGGAGCAGACCCAGCTGGCGCTGGCGGGCGCGGCCGGGATCACCACGACGCTGTTCCGGGCGCCCTACTCCTCGGAGACGGACGCCATCGACAACTACAGCTGGCCGATCTACCAGAAGCTCGGCGAGGACGGCTACACCAGCGTCTTCGTCGACACCGACAGCGACGACTGGAAGAAGCCCGGCGTCTCGAAGATCGTCAAGTGGGCGACGCCGGAGGACGGCGAGGGCGCGTCCGTGCTCTTCCACGACGCCGGTGGCGAGCGCTCGCAGACGATCAAGGCGCTGCCGAAGTACATCGAGAAGATGCAGGCGAAGGGGTACACCTTCACCACCATCAGCGGGGTCATGGCGGAGCAGAACGCGGGCGCGCCGGCCGCGGGCAACCAGCAGGCGGCGGCCGGGGACCAGCAGGCGACGGCCGGGGACCAGCAGGCGGCCGGGAACCAGCCGACCGGCGCTCCCGCCGGGCAGAACGGTGCCGCCGACGCGGCCTCCCAGCTCACCGCCGCCCACCACAAGGCCACCGGCGCGACCCTCTACGAGGGCAAGGCGCTGATCGCCGCCGTCCGGGTCGCCGAGTGGACCGTGCCGGCCCTCTCGGTCGGGCTGATGGTGGTGGGGGTGGCCGTCATGGGCCGGTTCGGGATGATGCTGCTCCTGGCCCGCCGGCACTACAGACAGCGCAACAAACGCCGGTTCAGCTGGGGCCCGACCGTCACCCGCCCGGTGAGCGTCATCGTCCCGGCGTACAACGAGAAGGAGTGCATCGCCAACACCCTGAAGTCGCTGGCGCAGAGCACCCACCCGATCGAGATCATCATCGTGGACGACGGGTCCTCGGACGGCACCTCCGAAATCTCCCGTGAGGCCGCCCGGGCGCTCGGTATGACCAACGTCCGCGTCATCCGCCAGGAGAACGCCGGCAAGCCGGCCGCCCTCAACAACGGCGTCCGCAACGCCAGCCACGACATCGTCGTGATGATGGACGGCGACACCGTCTTCGAGGCGGAGACCGTGGCCCACCTCGTGCAGCCGTTCGCCGACCCCGAGGTCGGCGCGGTCGCGGGCAACGCCAAGGTCGGCAACCGCAACACCATCATCGGCGCCTGGCAGCACATCGAGTACGTGATGGGCTTCAACCTCGACCGGCGCATGTACGACCTGCTGCGCTGCATGCCGACCATCCCCGGCGCGATCGGCGCGTTCCGCCGCGAGGCGGTGCTCCAGGTCGGCGGCATGAGCGAGGACACCCTCGCCGAGGACACCGACATCACCATCGCCATGCACCGCGCGGGCTGGCGGGTCGTCTACCAGGAGCACGCCCGGGCCTGGACCGAGGCGCCCGGCTCGCTCAAGCAGCTCTGGTCGCAGCGCTACCGCTGGTCCTACGGCACGATGCAGGCGCTGTGGAAGCACCGCAAGTCCCTGACCGACAAGGGCCCCTCGGGCCGCTTCGGCCGGGTCGGCATGCCGCTGGTGGTCATCTTCCAGATCGTCACCCCGGTCTTCGCGCCGCTCATCGACGTGTTCACCATCTACGCGATGATCTTCGTGGACTGGAAGGCGTCCCTGCTGGCCTGGCTGGCGGTGCTGGGCATCCAGCTGTTCTGCGCGGCGTACGCCTTCCGGCTGGACAAGGAGAAGTACCGGTACCTGCTGATGATGCCGCTCCAGCAGCTCGCGTACCGGCAGATGATGTATCTCGTCCTGATCCACTCCTGCATCACCGCCCTCACCGGCGGCCGGCTGCGCTGGCAGAAGCTGAAGCGGACGGGCGAGGTCGGTACCCCGGCAGGGGCCGGCGGATGAGCTGGGAACAGCACGGGCAGCAGTACGGCAACGGACAGGGGTACGGGAACGGGCCGGGCTACGGGAACGGGCCGGGCTACGGGTACGAGTACGGGTACGGCGAGCAGGGGCAGGCGTATGCGCCGCCGCCGCAGCAGTACGCGCCGCCTCCCCAGCCGTACGTCCAGCCCCAGCCGTACGTCCAGCCTCAGCCGTACGGCCAGCCCCAGCCGTACCCGCAGAACCACGGCCCGAACGGCGAGTACGGCGGCTACCCGCAGCAGGTGCCGTCGGCCGAGTCCACGGCACCGCTGCCCCAGGTGGCACCGGAACCGGCTGTTCAGGCCCCGGCGGCTCCGGAACCGGAGCCGCCGGGGCCGCCGGGGCCGGCTCCGGCGGCCCGGACCGGCGGCCGGGACCGGTACTTCGACACCCTGCGCGCGGTCGCGCTGGTCCGCGTCGTGACGTACCACACCTTCGGCTGGGCCTGGGCCGCGATGGTCTTCCCGTCCATGGGGATCATGTTCGGCCTGGCCGGCACCCTGATGGCCAAGTCGTTGGAGCGCCCGGCCCTGAAGGTGGTGCGCAGCCGGGTGCGCCGGCTGCTGCCGCCGTTCTGGTTCTGGGGCGTCTTCGTCGTCGTGGCGATGCTGATCCACGGCTGGATGCCGGGCTGGCAGATCGTCTACTGGGTCGTGCCGCTCGGCGACCCGCCCGGCAACGCCTGGGGCCAGCAGGCCTGGGAGATCCTCTGGTACCTGCGCACCTACCTGTGGTTCGTGCTGATCTCGCCCTTGCTGCTGAAGGTGTTCCGGCTGGCGCCGGTCCCGGTGCTGCTGGCGACCCTGGCCCCGATCGTGGTCTTCCAGTTCTGCTGGCAACCGCCCGACAACCGCTTCGGCACCGGGCTCCTCGACCTGGCGACGTACCTCTTCTGCTGGGTCCTCGGCTTCGCGCACCGGGACGGGGTGCTGGCCCGGCTGAAGCCGTTCGCGGTCGTGGCGCTGTCCCTGGCGGCGCTCGGCTACGGCGGCTGGTACGCCCTCGCCCACCAGGCCGAGTACGGCAGCTACGACCTGGACGACATCCCGCTCGCCCAGGCGTTCTGGTCGGCCGGTTTCGTCACGCTGCTGATGTACTCCAAGGCGCGGCTGAACGTCGACTTCGCGGGTCTCGCCCGCTTCCGGCGGCTGGACCGGCTGGTCACCGTCTTCAACGCGCGGGCCGTGACGGTGTACCTCTGGCACGAGCTGGCGCTGATCCTGGCGGTGCCGCTGATCGACCAGTTCTGGAAGGTGCCCGCGTTCGAGACGTACCTGCCGCTGGCGAGCCAGTGGTTCATGTTCGGCGTGGGCTGGGTGCTGATCGCGGTGTTCGTGCTGGCCTGCGGCTGGGTGGAGGACGTGGCGGGGCGCAAACGGCCGCGGCTCCTGCCGTGAGTCCGGCCGTGAGTCCGGCCGTGGGCCCGTCCCGGGCGGCCTGTAAGAATGGGCGGGTGACCCGCGCCTCCCTGAACAAGCAGCCGCACGAAGTCGCCTCGATGTTCGACCACGTGGCGGCCCGGTACGACCTCACCAACGATGTGCTGTCGCTCGGCCAGGACCGGGTGTGGCGCAAGGAGGTGGCCCGGGCCGTCGACGCCCGCCCCGCGCAGAAGGTCCTCGACCTGGCCGCCGGCACGGCGACCTCCTCGCTGCCCTTCGCCCGCACCGGCGCCTACGTCGTGCCCTGCGACTTCTCGCTCGGCATGCTCCAGGTCGGCAAGGCACGTCATGCCTGGCTGCCGTTCACCGCGGGGGACGCCACCCGGCTGCCGTTCGCGGACGACGTCTTCGACGCGGTGACCATCTCCTTCGGGCTGCGCAACGTCCAGGACACGGACGCGGCGCTGCGCGAGCTGTACCGGGTGACGAAGCCCGGCGGCCGGGTCGTCATCTGCGAGTTCTCGCACCCGACCTGGGCGCCGTTCCGCACCGTCTACACCGAGTACCTGATGCGCGCCCTGCCGCCGGTCGCCCGCGCGGTCTCCTCCAACCCCGACGCGTACGTCTACCTCGCCGAGTCCATCCGCGACTGGCCCGACCAGCCCGCCCTGGCCGAGCGGCTGCGGGCGGCCGGCTGGTCCAAGGTGGCCTGGCGCAACCTGACCGGCGGCATCGTGGCCCTGCACCGGGGCTTCAAGCAGAGCTGACCCCACGGCCGGGGCACCTCACGGTCGGGGCACCTCACGGCCGGGGCACCTCGTGGCCCGACGTGCCGGCATCGTCGAGACTCGTCACGGCCCGACGCGTCGGCATGGACGAGGCTGGACATGGCCGACGCGCCCCCGCCCATCGAGGGCGGCTCCCTCGTGGCCCGGCGCCCCGGCACGGCTACGAACAGCCGAGCGCCGCGTACCGCATCCCCGGCTCGCCCGGGCCGCCCGGCTCCCTCGGTTCGTCCAGCTCCCGGCGCAGTCCGCCGCCGGGCGGGGCCGGCGCCCGGGGCTCGCGCACCCCGGCACCGCCGCCGCCCTCGCCCTCGCCGAAGTCGAACCACACGGTGACCGCGGCCCCGCGCGGCACCTCGGCCCCGGGCGGCGGGTACTGCCGTACCACGTACTCCACGACCACGCGGTGCAGGTCGGCCCGGTCAGGGGCGGCCAGCAGCACCCCGCGCGCCTCGGCCGCACGGCGCGCGTCCACGGCCATCAGGCCGACCAGACGCGGTACGCGGACCTCGGGTGTCTCGGGTGTGTTGCGCACGGAACCTCACCCCCAGCGAGTACGGGCAGAGTAACCCCGCCACGCACCCGCCGGAAGCTTTTTGTAGCGATAAGTAGTCGGAAACTCTCCGAATCGCTACTCTGAGTTACAATTCAAGGCGATAGCAGTGCCCCTGCCGCTGCGACTGCGGCGTCGTGAACACCTCCGCCAGCCGCATCCCCAGCCGCCGGGTCACCGCGATGGAACGCTCGTTGTCCGCGTCGACCATCGCGACCACGCCCGGCAGCCCCGCCGCGCGCAGCCGCCGTACCGTCTCCCGGGCCGCCACCGTCACATACCCCTTGCCCCAGTGCGCCCGGGCCAGCCGCCAGCCGATCTCGATCTCGCCCTTCGGCCCCCAGTCCCGCGGCCACGGCTGAGCACCGGTGAAGCCGATGACCCGGTCCCGCTCGTCGAGCACGGTCCACAGGCAGAACCCGTGCTCGGCGTCGTGCCGGCGCTGGCGCGCGGTCAGTTCCTCGTACACGGACAGCTCCGCCGGCCGGCCGCCGTGGAACTCCATGACGTCCGGGTCGGCGAAGGCCCGGTGCCAGGCGACGGCGTCCTCGTCGGTGGGAACACGCAACCGTACAGCGGGGAGAGCTCGTTTCACGGGGCAGCCCTTCAGCCGGGTGATCGGTGACGCTGAATAGACTGCCCATGTCCGGTGCCCGTCGGCACACAGATTCTTGAACCCTGGGGAGATCCCGCCGTGACCGAGCCCCTCTCCGACAACACCGCCGATGTGATCGTCGTGGGCGCGGGGCCAGCCGGCTCCACCACCGCGTACTACCTGGCCAAGGCCGGACTCGACGTCCTCCTGCTGGAGAAGACCGCGTTCCCCCGGGAGAAGGTCTGCGGCGACGGACTCACCCCCCGCGCGACCAAGCAGCTCGTGGCGATGGGCATCGACATCTCCGAGGAGGCCGGCTGGCTGCGCAACAAGGGCCTGCGCATCATCGCCGGCGGCACCCGCCTCCAGCTCGACTGGCCGGACCTCGCCTCCTTCCCCGACTACGGCCTGGTCCGCAAACGCGACGACTTCGACGAACAGCTCGCCCGGCAGGCCCAGAAGGCCGGCGCCCGGCTGTACGAGCGCTGCAACGTCGGCGCCCCGGTCGTCGACGACCGCACCGGCCGTATCACCGGCGTCACCGCCAAGCTCGGCGAGGAGAAGCGGGAGGTCACCTTCCGCGCCCCGCTGGTGGTGGCCGCCGACGGCAACTCCACCCGGCTGTCCCTGGGGATGGGCCTGCACCGCCGCGAGGACCGCCCGATGGGCGTCGCGGTCCGCACCTACTTCACCTCCCCCCGGCACGAGGACGACTATCTGGAGTCCTGGCTCGAACTGTGGGACCGCCGCGGCCCCCAGGACCGCCTCCTTCCCGGCTACGGCTGGATCTTCGGCATGGGCGACGGCACCTCCAACGTCGGTCTCGGCGTCCTCAACACCTCCGCCTCCTTCAAGGACCTGGACTGGCGCGAGGTCCTCAAGGCCTGGTGCGCCTCCATGCCCGAGGACTGGGGCTACACCCCGGACAACATGACCGGCCCGATCCGCGGCGCCGCCCTCCCGATGGCCTTCAACCGCCAGCCGCACTACACCCGCGGCCTGCTGCTCGTCGGTGACGCCGGCGGTCTGGTGAACCCCTTCAACGGCGAGGGCATCGCCTACGCCATGGAGTCCGGCCAGATCGCCGCCGACGTCATCGTCCAGGCGCACGCGCGGGCGACGCCGGCCCAGCGCGAGATCGCGCTCCGCCGCTACCCGCGCGTCCTGAAGGACACCTACGGCGGCTACTACAACCTCGGCCGCGCCTTCGTGAAGCTGATCGGCAACCCGAAGGTGATGCAGATCGCCGCCCAGCGCGGTCTGACCCACCCCGTACTGATGAAGTTCACCCTGAAGATGCTCGCCAACCTCACCGACCCGACCGGCGGCGACGCGATGGACCGCATCATCAACGGACTGACCAAGGTGGCCCCGAAGGCGTGACCGGGCGGACGCCTAACCACTGAACTCGGCGGCTCTGGCGGCCCGGCGCGCGAACACCTCCTCGCGCCGGTCCGCCGACTGCCGCAGCGCCGCCTTCCGGTCCCGGGCGGAGAGCCGGTCCAGGTAGACCCGCCCGTCCAGGTGGTCGGCCTCATGGGCCAGGCACCGGGCGAAATAGCCGGTCCCCTCGACGAGCAGCGGGGCCCCGTCCTTGTCGAACCCCCGCACCACCGCCCGGTCGGGCCGCGGCACGTCCATGACGGCCCCCGGCACCGACAGGCACCCCTCGCCCTCGTCGAGCAGCCGCCGCCGGTCCGGAACCAGGGGCTCCAGCACCGGATTGACGATGTGCCCGACATGTCGGACACCGTCGTCGTCCAGGCAGTCGTAGACGAACAGGCGCAGGCCGACCCCCACTTGGCTGGCCGCCAGTCCGGCTCCTTCGGCGACGTACATGGTCAGGAACATGTCGTCGATGAGCGCGGCGAGGTCGGGCCCGAACTCGGTGACGTCCCGGCACGGCTTGTGCAGTACCGCCTCGCCGACCTCGGTGACCCGCCGCACGCTGCCGCGCCGGGCCTCCGGCGCGAACGGGGGATAGGTGGCGAGGGGGCGCCCCTGTACGAACACACTCGGCATGACTTGCCTCCCGATGCTGGTGAACGGACCGGTGGTGACCGGCCCGTTCACGAGCATGGCAGGAAGCGCGAAGGGCCGCTGCCCCTGTGGACAACGGCCCTTCGGCCGACTTCTGGCTGTGTTCTGGCTGTGGAAAACCCGGGTCAGAGCACGCGCACCGCGCCGCTCGGCGGGTCGTAGGAGAGCGGCTTCTCGACGACGCCGGTGGACGAGTTCTGCGCGCCGACGAACATGCCGTCGCCGACGTAGACGCCCACGTGGTAAGCGCTGCCGGCGCCGCCCCAGTACAGGATGTCGCCCGGCTGGAGGCTGTCCAGCGAGACCTGGGTGCCGGCCACGGACTGGTCCTGGGAGACGCGGGGCAGGCTGACGCCCACCTGCTTGTAGGCGGCCTGGACCAGGCCGGAGCAGTCGTAGGCGGACGGTCCGGTGGCCCCGGAGACGTAGGCCGCGCCCACCTGTGCCTTGACGAAGGAGACGATCGCGGCGGCGGAACCGGTGGCCGTGGACGTGCCGGTGCTCGCGGAGGAGCTTCCGGTGTCGCTGGAGCCGGTGTCCGACGTGGCGGTCAGGGTGGTGCGCTCGGCGTCGCGGGCGGCACGCGCGGCGGCCTCCTTGCGCGCCTCCTCCGCGGCCTTCTTCTTGGCCGCGGCCTTCGCCTTGGCCTCCTTCAGGTCCGCCTTGGCTTCCTTGGCGGCCTTGGCCGCGGCGGCGTCACGCTCGGCCTGCAGCTCGTAGTTCGCGGCGGCCTGCTGGGTGGCGTCCGCGGACTGCGCGACCTGAGCGGCCATCTCGGCCGTCAGGGTGGGCAGCTCCAGGGTCTGCGTCACCGGCTCGGCCGCGCTGGCCGAACCCGACGCCCCGGCCACTGCCAGGGTGCTGAGGACGCCACCGGCAACTCCGGCTCGCATCGCGACGGTCGTCGACGCGCTGCGGCGGGGCTTCCGGTGGCTGCGTATGTGAGCGGTGTGGGACATGGGTACAACCGGTATCAGGAGCTCCTCCATACCTTCAAGAAACGTGTGCTGCGCCACAGTTGTTCAATCGGCGTCACGAATCCCGGGCGTGTCGCCCTTTCTTGACGCGGTAACGGACATAGCGGGCGGCCGTAACACGCCTGTGATCACGGACTTTGATCGTTACGTCCGAATTGCTCCCCGCCTACCACTGGTTGAGGCGGATGGCCAAGCCCGCTTCTCAGACGCCTCTCATGAATGTGGCGGAGGTCACGGAACGGTCATCCGGGCGCGTGCGTCCGCTCGTGAACGCGTGCACGCGTTCACACCGGACCCCGCCGCCGGCCCCGAGGTGTGAACGCGGCGCACTATCAAGAGAAGGTGTCCAACACCAATTTGCATGCACGGGAAGCTTCTTGATATTGAGACGCCCGCGCTGAGCTGCGACGACCGGGGAAAATGTCACCACTGGTGATCAGTCGGAAGCTTCCTGTGTGAAGATCACCGCTCATCCGACTTCATGATCCTTCGTCAGGTGGTGGAGATCACAAAGCTTGTGCAATACCCCGTGTCGCAGATCACAGAGCGGCAGGCATAGGATGCGGAGCAGTTGGGCTTGTGACCTGCTTCACATGTTCGCGATCTTCGCCGGGACCAGCGGGGCTCGTGAGGCTGCTGAGGCGGTTGTGGGCCCAGGCAAAACCGCCAGCAGTCAGTGCCGACTGAGAGGAGCGAGGAGCGGTGAACGCGTATGCGCCCATCCTCGTACTGGGAGCCCTCGGGGCAGGCTTTGCGATCTTTTCCGTGGTCATGGCCACGTTGATCGGTCCGAAGCGGTACAACCGGGCCAAGCTCGAGGCCTACGAGTGCGGGATCGAGCCGACCCCCACGCCGGCCGGCGGCGGGCGCTTCCCCATCAAGTACTACCTGACGGCGATGCTCTTCATCGTCTTCGACATCGAGATCGTCTTCCTCTACCCCTGGGCCGTCACCTTCGACGCCCTGGGGATCTTCGGGCTCGTGGAGATGCTGCTCTTCGTGCTCACCGTCTTCGTCGCGTACGCGTACGTATGGCGGCGCGGCGGCCTGGAATGGGACTGAGGGGCCTTACGTCATGGGACTCGAAGAAAAGCTGCCGAGCGGCTTCCTGCTGACCACCGTCGAGCAGGCCGCGGGCTGGGTGCGGAAGTCGTCGGTCTTCCCGGCCACCTTCGGCCTGGCCTGCTGCGCCATCGAGATGATGACCACCGGGGCCGGCCGCTACGACCTGGCCCGCTTCGGCATGGAGGTCTTCCGCGGCTCGCCGCGCCAGGCCGACCTGATGATCGTGGCCGGCCGGGTCAGCCAGAAGATGGCGCCGGTGCTGCGGCAGGTCTACGACCAGATGCCGAACCCGAAGTGGGTGATCTCCATGGGGGTCTGCGCCTCCTCGGGCGGCATGTTCAACAACTACGCGATCGTCCAGGGCGTCGACCACGTCGTCCCGGTCGACATCTACCTCCCGGGCTGTCCGCCACGGCCCGAGATGCTGCTGGACGCGATCATCAAGCTGCACCAGAAGATCCAGAGCTCCAAGCTCGGCGTCAACGCCGAGGAGGCGGCCCGCGAGGCGGAGGAGGCGGCGCTCAAGGCCCTGCCCACCATCGAGATGAAGGGGCTGCTGCGATGAGCGACGCGAACGGCACCTCCGGCCCGGGCGGGGCCAACCCCGAGAAGGACCTCTCCGCCGAGAACCTCCCCGGCCGGCGCGGCCAGGGCGGCGAGGAGATCCGCGTCCAGCGCGGCATGTTCGGCGCCAACAACGGCGGCGACACCTCCGGCTACGGCGGCCTGGTCCGCTCGGTCCGACTCCCGGGGCCGGCGAGCAGGCCGTACGGGGGCTGGTTCGACGAGGTCGCCGACGAACTGGAGGGCGCGCTGGAGGAGCAGGGCCTGCTCCCGGACAACGCCATCGGGAAGACGGTCGTCGACCGCGGCGAGCTGACCTTCTACATCGAGCGCGAGCACCTGGTCCGGGTCGCGAAGACCCTGCGCGACGACCCGGCGCTGCGCTTCGAGCTGTGCACCGGCGTCAGCGGCGTGCACTACCCGAGCGACAAGGGCCGCGAACTGCACGCCGTCTACCACCTGCGCTCGATCACCCACAACCGGCTGATCCGCCTGGAAGTCAGCGCGCCCGACAGCGACCCGCACATCCCGTCGCTGTTCTCCGTCTACCCGACCAACGACTGGCACGAGCGCGAGACGTACGACTTCTTCGGCATCGTCTTCGACGGCCACCCGGCACTGACGCGGATCATGATGCCGGACGACTGGCAGGGCTTCCCGCAGCGCAAGGACTATCCCCTCGGCGGCATCCCCGTCGAGTACAAGGGCGCCCAGATCCCGGCTCCGGACCAGCGGAGGTCGTACTCATGAGCACTTCGCACGCCTCCCCTCGGGAGACCACCGAGGGCACCGTCTACACGGTCACCGGCGGCGACTGGGACGAGGTCGTCCAGTCCGCGGCCCGCGCCGACGACGAACGCCTGATCGTCAACATGGGCCCGCAGCACCCGTCCACGCACGGCGTGCTCCGGCTGATCCTGGAGATCGATGGCGAGACCGTCACCGAGGCCCGCTGCGGCATCGGCTACCTGCACACCGGCATCGAGAAGAACCTCGAGTACCGCACCTGGACCCAGGGCACCACCTTCGTGACCCGCATGGACTACCTCACGCCGTTCTTCAACGAGGCGGCGTACTGCCTGGGCGTCGAGCAGCTGCTCGGCATCGAGGAGCAGATCCCGGACCGCGCCTCGGTGATCCGGGTGCTCCTGATGGAGCTGAACCGGATGTCCTCCCACCTGGTGGCCATCGCCACCGGCGGCATGGAGCTCGGCGCCACCACGATCATGATCTACGGCTTCCGGGACCGGGAACTGATCCTGGACATCTACGAGCTGATCACCGGCCTCAGGATGAACCACGCGTACATCCGCCCCGGCGGCCTCGCCCAGGACCTGCCGCCCGGCTCGGTGGACCAGATCCGCGAGTTCGTGAAGAAGATGAAGAAGAACCTCCCGGAGTACGACAAGCTCGCCACCGGGAACCCCATCTTCAAGGCCCGCATGCAGGACGTCGGCTACCTCGACCTGGCCGGCTGCATGGCCCTCGGCGCCACCGGCCCGGTGCTGCGCTCCACCGGCCTCCCGCACGACCTGCGCAAGACCCAGCCGTACTGCGGCTACGAGAACTACGACTTCGACATCCCGACCGCCGACACCTGCGACGCCTACGGCCGCTTCCTGATCCGCCTGGAGGAGATGCGGCAGTCGCTCCGGATCGTCGAGCAGTGCCTGGACCGGCTGCGGCCCGGACCGGTCATGGTGCCCGACAAGAAGATCGCCTGGCCCGCCCAGCTCGCCCTGGGACCGGACGGACTGGGCAACTCCCTCGACCACATCAAGAAGATCATGGGCACCTCCATGGAGGCCCTGATCCACCACTTCAAGCTGGTCACCGAGGGCTTCCGGGTGCCGCCGGGACAGACGTACACCGCGGTCGAGTCCCCCAAGGGCGAACTCGGGGTGCACGTCGTCTCCGACGGCGGCACCCGCCCCTACCGGGTCCACTTCCGCGACCCGTCCTTCACCAACCTTCAGGCCATGGCGGCGATGTGCGAGGGCGGCCAGGTCGCCGACGTCATCGTCGCGGTGGCCTCCATCGACCCCGTGATGGGAGGCGTCGACCGGTGACCACCGAATCCTCGGAGCGGGGCGTCGGACTCGGCATGCCCGAGCTGCCCGCGCCCGACTACCCGGACGACGTACGGGCCCGGCTGGAGCCCGACGCGCGCGAGGTCATCGCCCGCTATCCGGACTCCCGGTCCGCCCTGCTGCCGCTGCTGCACCTCGTGCAGTCGGAGGAAGGCCACGTCACGCGCACCGGGATGCGGTTCTGCGCCCAGCTGCTCGGGCTGACCACGGCCGAGGTCACCGCGGTGGCGACCTTCTACAGCATGTACCGGCGCCGGCCGAGCGGCGACTACCAGGTGGGTGTCTGCACCAACACGCTGTGCGCGGTGCTGGGCGGCGACGCCATCTTCGAAGAGCTCCAGGAGCACCTGGGCGTCGGCAACGGCGAGACCACCGACGACGGCAAGGTCACCCTGGAGCACATCGAGTGCAACGCGGCCTGCGACTACGCGCCGGTGGTGATGGTCAACTGGGAGTTCTTCGACAACCAGACCCCGGCCAGCGCCCGCCGCATGGTCGACGACCTGCGGGCCGGCCGGCCGGTCAGCCCGACGCGCGGTGCGCCGCTGTGCACGTTCAAGGAGACCGCCCGGATCCTGGCGGGCTTCCCCGACGAGCGGGAGGGCGCCGTCGAGGCCGGGGGCAGCGCGGGACCCGCCTCCCTGATCGGCCTGAAGCTGGCGAAGGGCGAGCACCCCGGCGCGCGCGTGGTGCACCCGCGCGGCGCGGCGCCCCATGGTGAACCGTCGCACGAGCCGCCGCACGGACCGCCGCACGAGCCGTCGCCGACCGAGCACCTCAGCTCGCACGACGCGCCGCAGGACACATCGGCCTCCGACCCCGCCCACCCGGCGGGACCCACTGCCGAGGAGGGGGAGTGACGACCTTGGCCGCCGAGATCAAGGACCACAGCCCGGAGAAGCTGCTCGCACCCGTGCTGTCGGCCTTCTGGGACGAGGACGCGTCCTGGACCCTGGACGTGTACCGCAGGCACGACGGGTACGAGGGGCTCCGCAAGGCGCTGGCCATGTCGCCGGACGACCTCATCGCCTACGTCAAGGAAGCCGGTCTGCGCGGCCGCGGCGGCGCCGGCTTCCCCACCGGGATGAAGTGGCAGTTCATCCCCCAGGGGGACGGCAAGCCGCACTATCTGGTGGTCAACGCCGACGAGTCGGAGCCGGGCACCTGCAAGGACATCCCGCTCCTCTTCGCGAACCCGCACAGCCTCATCGAGGGCATCGTCATCGCGTGTTACGCCATCAGGTCGTCGCATGCCTTCATCTATCTGCGTGGTGAGGTCGTCCCCGTGCTGCGGCGGTTGCACTCAGCCGTCGCCGAGGCGTACGCGGCGGGCTTCCTCGGCGAGGACATCCTGGGCAGCGGACTCGATCTGAACCTCACCGTGCACGCGGGCGCGGGCGCGTACATCTGCGGTGAGGAGACCGCACTGCTCGACTCGCTCGAAGGCCGCCGTGGTCAGCCGCGGCTGCGTCCCCCCTTCCCCGCGGTGGCCGGCCTCTATGCCTGCCCGACTGTGGTGAACAACGTCGAGTCGATCGCGTCGGTTCCCGCGATCCTGCACAAGGGCAAGGACTGGTTCAGGTCGATGGGCAGCGAGAAGTCCCCGGGCTTCACGCTGTACTCGCTGTCCGGCCATGTCTCGAGCCCCGGCCAGTACGAGGCGCCGCTCGGCATCACGCTGCGCCAGCTCCTCGACATGAGCGGGGGCATGCGCCCCGGCCACCGCCTGAAGTTCTGGACCCCGGGCGGCTCCTCGACGCCGATGTTCACCGAGGAGCACCTCGACGTCCCCCTCGACTACGAAGGGGTGGGCGCCGCGGGTTCCATGCTCGGCACCAAGGCCCTCCAGTGCTTCGACGAGACGACCTGCGTGGTCCGCGCCGTCACCCGCTGGACCGAGTTCTACGCCCACGAGTCCTGCGGCAAGTGCACGCCGTGCCGGGAGGGGACGTACTGGCTGGTCCAACTGCTGCGCGACATCGAGGCCGGCAAGGGCCGGATGGCGGACCTCGACAAGCTGAACGACATCGCCGACAACATCAACGGCAAGTCCTTCTGCGCCCTCGGCGACGGCGCCGCCTCGCCGATCTTCTCCTCGCTGAAGTACTTCCGCGAGGAGTACGAGCAGCACATCACCGGCCGCGGCTGCCCCTTCGACCCCGCGAAGTCGACGGCCTGGGCCGATCACCGTACGGAGGTGAACGCATGACAGTGACCACCAGCGCTCCCTCCGGCGGCGGAGAGGCCGCGGTCCCGCCCGAAGACCTGGTGTCGCTCACGATCGACGGCGCCGAGATCAGCGTGCCCAAGGGCACCCTGGTCATCCGGGCCGCCGAACAGCTCGGCATCGAGATCCCCCGGTTCTGCGACCATCCGCTGCTCGACCCGGCCGGCGCCTGCCGGCAGTGCATCGTCGAGGTCGAGGGCCAGCGCAAGCCGATGGCGTCCTGCACCATCACCTGCACCGACGGGATGGTGGTCAAGACCCACCTGACCTCGCCGGTCGCGGAGAAGGCGCAGAAGGGTGTGATGGAGCTGCTGCTCATCAACCACCCGCTGGACTGCCCGGTCTGCGACAAGGGCGGCGAGTGCCCGCTGCAGAACCAGGCGATGTCGCACGGCAGCGCCGACTCCCGCTTCGAGGGCAAGAAGCGCACCTACGAGAAGCCGGTGCCGATCTCCACCCAGGTGCTGCTCGACCGGGAGCGGTGCGTGCTGTGCGCCCGCTGCACCCGGTTCTCCAACCAGGTGGCCGGCGACCCGATGATCGAGCTGATCGAGCGCGGCGCCCTCCAGCAGGTCGGCACCGGCGAGGGCGACCCCTTCGAGTCGTACTTCTCCGGGAACACCATCCAGATCTGCCCGGTCGGCGCGCTCACCTCGGCGGCGTACCGGTTCCGGTCCCGGCCCTTCGACCTGGTCTCCTCGCCGTCGGTGTGCGAGCACTGCGCCGGCGGCTGCGCGACCCGTACCGATCACCGGCGCGGCAAGGTCATGCGCCGCCTGGCGGCGAACGACCCCGAGGTCAACGAGGAGTGGATGTGCGACAAGGGGCGGTTCGGGTTCCGGTACGCGCAGCAGCGCGACCGGCTCACCACGCCCCTGGTGCGCAACGCGGAGGGCGACCTGGAGCCCGCTTCCTGGCCGGAGGCGTTGCAGATCGCCGCCCAGGGGCTGCTGGCCTCGCGCGGCCGGACCGGGGTGCTGACCGGCGGACGGCTCACCATGGAGGACGCCTACGCGTACAGCAAGTTCGCGCGGGTGGCCCTCGACACCAATGACATCGACTTCCGCGCGCGCGTGCACAGCGCCGAGGAGGCCGACTTCCTGGCGGCCCGGGTGGCCGGCCGGGGCCGTGACCTGGACGGTACGGGGGTGACGTACGCGGCGCTGGAGAAGGCGCCCGCGGTGCTCCTGGTCGGGTTCGAGGCCGAGGAGGAGGCGCCCGGCGTCTTCCTCAGGCTGCGCAAGGCGTGGCGCCGGCACGGGCAGCGGGTGTTCGCCCTGGCGACACATGCCACGCGCGGCCTCGCGAAGGCCGGCGGCACGCTGCTGCCCGCCGCGCCCGGCACCGAGACCGAGTGGCTGGACGCGCTCGCGGGCGGCGTCGGTCTGGAGGACGACGGCACCCGGGCCGCCGAGGCGCTGCGGACCGAGGGCGCGGTCATCGTCGTCGGCGAGCGGCTGGCGGCCGTCGCCGGGGGCCTGACCGCCGCCGTACGGACCGCGCAGGCGACCGGCGCCCGGCTGGCGTGGATCCCGCGCCGGGCCGGGGAGCGGGCCGCGATCGAGGCGGGCGCGCTGCCGACGCTGCTGCCGGGCGGCCGTCCGGCGACCGACCCGCGCGCGCGGGACGAGGTCGCCGCCGTCTGGGGTGTGGCCGCGCTGCCGCACCGCTACGGCCGGGACACCGGCCGGATCATCGAGGCCGCGGCCGACGGGGAACTCCAGGCGCTGCTGGTGGCCGGTGTGGAGGTCGCCGACCTGCCCGATCCGGCACGCGCGCGTGCCGCACTGGCCGAGGCCGGGTTCGTGGTCTCCCTGGAGCTGCGGCCCGGTGAGGTCACCGAGCTGGCGGACGTGGTGCTGCCGGTCGCGGCGGTCGCCGAGAAGGGCGGCGCCTTCCTCAACTGGGAGGGCCGGGTCCGCTTCTTCGAGGCCGCGCTCAAGCCCGACCAGCTGCCCCGGCGGCCGGCGCCCACCGACGCGCGGGTGCTCCAGATGCTGGCCGACGCCATGGACGTACACCTGGGGCTGCCGGACCTGCGGACGGTCCGCGCGGAGATCGACCGGCTCGGGCCCTGGGACGGGCCGGCGGCCACCGAGCCCCTGGAGAGCGCCGCCGCGCTGCCCCGGCCGGCCGCCGGGGAGGCGGTGCTCGCCGGGCACCGGCTGCTGCTCGACCAGGGCCGGCTCCAGGAGGGCGACGAGGCGCTCGCGGGCACCCGGCACGCGCCGCGCGCGCGTGTGTCGGCCGCCACCGCCGCCGAGGCGGGCGTCAAGGACGGCGACGTCCTGGCGGTGACCGGCCCGGCGGGCGTCGTCGAACTTCCGCTCCAGGTCACCGAGATGCCCGACCGGGTGGTGTGGCTGCCGCTGAACTCGACCGGCGCCGGTGTCGCCGCCGACGCCGGGGCGCTGCCCGGCTCACTCGTCCGCATCGGCCCGGCGACCACCGTCGGCGCGGCCCCCAAGGAGGTGGAGGCATGAGCCCGTACCTCGCCGCTGAAGACCTCTCGATGTTCGGCCAGGACCCCTGGTGGCTGGTCGTCGTCAAGGCGGTGTTCTGCTTCGCGTTCCTCATGGTGACGGTACTGATCGCCATCGTCATGGAACGCAAGATCGTCGCCTGGATGCAGTTGCGCGTCGGACCGAACCGGCACGGCCCCTGGGGCCTGCTCCAGTCGCTCGCCGACGGCGTGAAACTGATGCTCAAGGAAGACCTCGTCGTCAAGCGCGCCGACAAGGCGGTCTACGTCCTGGCGCCGGTCGTCGCGGCCGTCCCGGCCTTCATGGCGTTCGCCGTGATCCCGTTCGGCCCGGCCGGCAACGAGGTCTCGATCTTCGGCCAGCGCACCACCATGCAGCTCACCGACCTGCCGATCGCCATGCTGTACATCCTGGCGGTCGCCTCGGTAGGCATCTACGGCATCGTGCTGGCGGGCTGGTCCTCCGGCTCGACCTATCCGCTGCTGGGCGGACTGCGCTCCTGCGCGCAGATGATCTCGTACGAGATCGCCATGGGCGCCGCGTTCGCCTCGGTGTTCCTCTACTCCGGGACGATGTCTACCTCCGCGATCGTCGAGCAGCAGGCCGACCGCTGGTACATCCTGCTGCTGCCGGTCTCCTTCCTGCTGTACGTCGTCACGATGGTCGGCGAGACCAACCGCGCGCCGTTCGACATGCCGGAGTCCGAGGGCGACCTGGTGGGCGGTTTCAACACCGAGTACTCGTCGATCAAGTTCGCGATGTTCATGCTCGCCGAGTACGTGAACATGGTGACCGTCTCGGCGGTGACCACCACCCTCTTCCTCGGCGGCTGGCGGGCCCCCTGGCCCGTCTCCACCTTCTGGGAGGGCGCGAACCACGGCTGGTGGCCGATGCTCTGGTTCATCGTCAAGGTCCAAGTGCTGCTGTTCGTCTTCGTCTGGCTGCGCGGCACCCTGCCCCGGGTCCGCTACGACCAGCTGATGAAGCTCGGCTGGAAGGTGCTCATCCCGGTCTCGCTGGTGTGGCTGATGCTCGTCGCGACCGTCCGGGCCCTCAGGAACGAGAACTACGACTTCGCCGACATCGCGCTCTACGTCTGCGGCGCCGTGATCGTCGTACTGCTGCTCTCCTTCCTCTTCGACCTGTTCCGGGACAAGGGGAAACGGGCCGACCAGCCCGCCGAGGAGCCGGCCGCGTTCGACCCGATGGCCGGCGGATTCCCCGTGCCGCCGCTGCCCGGACAGGAGTTGCCACCGGTGCCGCGCCGCGGTCCGCGCCGGGAGCGGGAGCTGATTGTCAGTGGTGGCCCCGATACTCACAGTGACGGACCGCTGGGCGGATCTACGGATGGAAAGGAGGCGTCCGATGGCTGAGGAACCGAAGGGGACCGATCCCGGTTTCCAGAACCCCGTGGCCGGCTTCGGCGTGACCTTCAAGGCCATGTTCAAGAAGCGGCTGACCGAGCAGTACCCGGAGCAGGAGAAGACCACCGCTCCGCGTTTCCACGGACGGCACCAGCTCAACCGCCATCCGGACGGCCTGGAGAAGTGCGTCGGCTGCGAGCTGTGCGCCTGGGCCTGTCCCGCCGACGCGATCTACGTGGAGGGCGCGGACAACACGGACGAGGAGCGGTACTCGCCCGGTGAGCGGTACGGCCGCGTCTACCAGATCAACTACGCCCGCTGCATCCTGTGCGGCCTGTGCATCGAGGCGTGCCCCACCCGCGCGCTGACCATGACCAACGAGTTCGAGCTGGCCGACTCCAGCCGCGCCAACCTCATCTACACCAAGGAGCAGTTGCTCGCCGGTCTCGACGACAACATGGTGGACACGCCGCACGCGATCTACCCGGGGACCGACGAGCAGGACTACTACCGGGGGCTGGTCACCGAGGCCGCGCCCGGCACCGAGCGGCAGGTCGCCGTCTCCAAGGGCGAGGTCCCCCAGGAGGCCGCGTCGACCTTCGGGGAGGACGAACCGGCGTCGGAGGAGGTGATCCGCCGATGACCGCGCAGCTCGCCGCGGCGACTCTTTCGGCCGGCACCTCCACCGGGGAGGCCGTCCAGTTCTGGATCCTCGGCACGGTCGCGGTGCTCGGCGGCCTGTGCACGGTGTTCATGAAGCGCGCCGTGCACAGCGCCCTCTGCCTGGCCGGGACGATGATCATCCTGGCGGTGTTCTACCTGGCCAACGGCGCCTACTTCCTCGGCGTCGTCCAGGTGGTCGTCTACACCGGCGCGATCATGATGCTGTTCCTTTTCGTGGTGATGCTGGTCGGCGTCACTGCGGCGGACTCCCTGAAGGAGACCATCAAGGGGCAGCGCTGGCTGGCCCTGCTGTGCGGGCTCGGCTTCGGCATCCTGCTGATCGCGGGCATCGGCAACGCCTCGCTCACCGAGTTCAGCGGCGTCGGCCAGGCCAACGCGGGCGGCAACGTGGAGGGTCTGGCGGCCCTGATCTTCACCAAGTACGTCTTCGCCTTCGAGATCACCGGCGCGCTGCTGATCACGGCCGCGGTCGGCGCGATGGTGCTCACCCACCGGGAGCGCACCGAGCGGGCCAAGACCCAGCGGGAACTGGCCGAGGAGCGGGTGCGGGACGGCAAGTACCTGCCGCCGCTGCCCGCGCCCGGGGTGTACGCCCGGCACAACGCCGTGGACATCGCGGGCCTGCTGCCCGACGGCTCCGCCTCCGAGCTGACCGTCATGAAGACGCTGCGCGAACGCGGCCAGGTCCGGGACGTGTCGTCGGACGCGCTGGGTGACCTGAAGGCCCTGGAGCAGCGGGCACAGGAGCGCCTGGAGCGCACGAACAGCGGGGAGGCGGCCAAGTGAACCCGGTCAACTACCTCTATCTCGCGGCCCTGCTGTTCACGATCGGCGCCTCCGGGGTGCTGATCCGGCGCAACGCCATCGTGGTGTTCATGTGCGTGGAGCTGATGCTCAACGCCTGCAACCTGGCGTTCGTCGCCTTCTCCCGGATGCACGGCAATCTGGACGGCCAGGTCATCGCCTTCTTCACGATGGTCGTCGCCGCCGCGGAGGTCGTGGTCGGGCTCGCGATCATCGTGTCCCTGTTCCGTTCCCGCCACTCGGCCTCGGTCGACGACGCCAGCCTGATGAAGCTGTGAGGGGTCGCTGAATCGTGGAATCTCTCATCGCGCTGCTGGTGGCAGCGCCTCTGCTCGGAGCGGCGGTGCTGCTGTGCGGCGGACGCCGGCTGGACGCCGTCGGCCACTGGCTCGGCACGCTGCTGGCCGCCGCGTCCTTCGTGATCGGCGCCGTCCTGTTCACCGACATGCTGGGCAAGGGCGGTGAGGAACGCACCCTGACCCAGCACCTGTTCAGCTGGGTCCCGGTCGAGGGCTTCCAGGCCGACGTCGCCTTCCGGCTCGACCAGCTGTCCATGACGTTCGTGCTGCTGATCACCGGCGTCGGCTCGCTGATCCACCTGTACTCGGTGGCGTACATGGAGCACGACGAGCGCCGCCGCCGCTTCTTCGGCTACCTCAACCTGTTCCTCGCGGCGATGCTGATCCTGGTCCTCGCCGACAACTACCTGCTGCTGTACGTCGGCTGGGAGGGCGTCGGTCTCGCCTCCTACCTGCTGATCGGCTTCTGGCAGCACAAGCCCAGCGCCGCCACGGCCGCCAAGAAGGCGTTCCTGGTCAACCGGGTCGGCGACATGGGCCTGTCCGTCGCGATCATGCTGATGTTCCTCTGGTTCGGCACGTTCGCGTTCGGGCCGGTGCTCGGCACGGTGGCGGAGCCGGGGCTGGCCGGGGAGGCCGGCGAGGGCAAGCTCACCGCGATCGCCCTGATGCTGCTGCTGGCCGCGTGCGGCAAGTCCGCCCAGGTGCCGCTCCAGTCCTGGCTCGGGGACGCGATGGAGGGCCCGACCCCGGTCTCGGCCCTCATCCACGCCGCGACCATGGTGACCGCGGGCGTGTACCTGATCGTCCGGTCGGCCGCGATCTTCAACGGCGCGCCGGACGCGCAACTGGTGGTCACCATCGTCGGCGCGGTCACGCTGTTGTTCGGTGCGATCGTCGGTTGCGCCAAGGACGACATCAAGAAGGCGCTGGCCGGGTCGACCATGTCGCAGATCGGCTACATGGTGCTCGCCGCGGGCCTCGGCCCGATCGGCTACGTCTTCGCGATCATGCACCTGGTGACGCACGGCTTCTTCAAGGCCGGGCTCTTCCTGGGCGCCGGTTCGGTCATGCACGGCATGGACGACGAGGTCGACATGCGCCGCTACGGCGGCCTCAGGAAGTACATGCCGGTCACCTTCGTCACCTTCGGCCTCGGCTATCTCGCCATCATCGGTTTCCCGGGCCTGTCCGGCTTCTTCTCCAAGGACAAGATCATCGAGGCGGCGTTCGCCAAGGGCGGCACCGAGGGCTGGATCCTCGGCGCCTGCGCCCTGCTGGGCGCGGCGATCACGGCGTACTACATGACGCGCGTGATGCTGATGACGTTCTTCGGTGAGGAGCGCTGGCGCACGGCGCCGTCCCCGGCCGAGCCGGACGTGGAGCCCGCCGCCGAGCCGCGCGGCGAGGCCCATTCCGGGAAGGCCGCTGCCGCGGCCGGCCCGCCGCATCCGCACGAGTCGCCGAAGGCCATGACGATCCCGATGATCGTGCTGGCTGTCGGATCGGTGGCCGGTGGCGCGTTCTTCTCCGTCGGCGACCGGTTCCTGCACTGGCTGGAGCCGATCACCGCGCACGAGCACGGCCACCCGCCGGTCGGTGCCCTGACGGTCACTCTGTCCACGGTCGCCGTGATGGTGCTCGGCGTCGCTCTCGCCTGGGCGCAGTACGGCCGTCGTCCGGTGCCGGCCGTCGCCCCGCGCGGGTCGCTGCTCACCCGGGCCGCCCGGCGCGACCTGCTCCAGGACGACTTCAACCACGTCGTCCTGGTGCGCGGCGGCGAGCACCTCACGCGCTCCCTGGTCTACGTCGACCACAGCCTGGTCGACGGCGTCGTCAACGGCACTGCGGCCTCGGTCGGCGGTCTGTCGGGGCGGCTGCGCAAGGTGCAGAACGGGTTCGCGCGCTCTTACGCGGTCTCGATGTTCGGCGGTGCGGCGGTCCTCGTCGCCGCGACCCTGCTGATGAGGGCGGTCTGATACCGATGTCCTTTCCTTTGCTGACAGCGACAGCGGTGCTGCCGGCCGTCGGGGCGATCGCGACGGCCGCCGTGCCGGCCGCGCGGCGCACCGCGGCCAAGTGGCTCGCGCTGCTGTTCTCGCTGGCCACGCTGGTCCTCGCGATCGTCGTCCTGGTCCGCTTCGACCCGGACGGCGACCGCTACCAGCTCACCGAGTCGCACTCCTGGATCGCCGACTTCGGGGTCCGCTACGAACTGGGCGTGGACGGCATCGCGGTGGCGCTGATCGCGCTGACCGCGCTGCTGATCCCGTTCATCGTGCTCGCCGGATGGCACGACGCGGACCCGCTGGAGACCGGCAGCAGCCGGTGGCGGCCGACGCAGGGCTTCTTCGCGCTGATCCTGGCCGTCGAGGCGATGGTGATCATCTCCTTCGAGGCCACCGACGTCTTCCTCTTCTACATCTTCTTCGAAGCCATGCTCATCCCGATGTACTTCCTCATCGGCGGCTTCGGGGACCGGGCCCACCAGCACGGCGAGCAGACGGCGGCCACGCAGCGCTCGTACGCGGCGGTGAAGTTCCTCCTCTACAACCTGGCCGGCGGTCTGATCATGCTGGCCGCGGTGATCGGGCTGTACGTGGTCGCCGGGAACTTCTCGCTCCAGGAGATCGCCGAGGCGCGGGCGAGCGGCTCGCTCGACATGGCGACCAGCACCGAACGCTGGCTGTTCCTCGGGTTCTTCTTCGCCTTCGCGGTGAAGGCGCCGCTGTGGCCGCTGCACACCTGGCTGCCCAACGCCATGCAGGAGTCCACCGCCCCGGTCGCCGTGCTGATCACGGCGGTCGTCGACAAGGTGGGCACCTTCGCGATGCTCCGCTTCTGCCTCCAGCTCTTCCCCGAGGCCAGCAAGTGGGCGACGCCGGTCATCCTCGTCCTGGCGCTGATCAGCATCATCTACGGGGCGCTGCTCGCGGTCGGCCAGCGGGACATCAAGCGGCTGGTGGCGTACGCGTCGATCTCGCACTTCGGCTTCATCGTCATGGGCATCTTCGCGATGACCAGCCAGGGCCAGTCCGGCGCGACGCTGTACATGGTCAACCACGGCATCTCGACCGCCGCGCTGATGCTGGTGGCCGGCTTCCTGATCTCCCGGCGCGGTTCGCGGCTCATCGCCGACTACGGCGGGGTGCAGAAGGTCGCCCCGGTACTCGCGGGCACCTTCCTGATCGGCAGCCTGGCCACCTTGTCGCTGCCGGGCCTGGCGCCCTTCGTCAGCGAGTTCCTGGTGCTGGTGGGCACGTTCACGCGCTATCCGGTGATCGGCATCATCGCGACCTTCGGCATCGTGCTCGCCGCGCTCTACACGCTGGTCCTCTACCAGCGGACGATGACCGGCCCGGTGAAACCCGAGGTCGCCGCCATGCCCGACCTGCGGGTGCGTGAAGTACTGGTCGTCGCGCCACTGGTCGTGCTGCTGATCTTCCTGGGCGTCTACCCGAAGCCCGTCACGGACATCGTCGACCCGGCGGTCAAGCAGACCATGTCCGACGTACAGAAGAAGGACCCCAAGCCCGAGGTGGAGGCGGCCAAGTGAGCGCAACAGCCGTCCACAGCCTGTGGACAACGGCGGCCGACCCGATCTCCAAGATCGACGCGCCGAAGATCGAATACGGGCAGCTGTCGCCCGTCCTGATCGTCGTCGGAGCGGCGATCGTCGGAGTACTGGTCGAGGCGTTCGTACCGCGCAGGTCGCGCTACTACGCCCAGATGTTCGTCGCCGCCGTCGCGCTCGTCGCCGCCTTCGCCGCGGTCGTCGCGCTCGCGGCGGGCGGCTACGGCACGACCAAGGCGCACATCGCGGCGATGGGCGCGATCGCCGTCGACGGACCGGCCCTGTTCCTCCAGGGCACCATTCTGCTGGCGGGCCTGGTCGGCCTGTTCACCTTCGCCGAACGGCGGCTCGACCCGGCGGCGCACGGCAACCGGGTGGACTCCTTCGCCGCCCAGGCCGCGTCCGTGCCGGGCAGCGAGAGCGAGCAGAAGGCGGTGAAGGCCGGCTTCGCCACCACCGAGGTCTTCCCGCTGCTGCTCTTCGCGGTCACCGGCATGCTGGTCTTCCCCGCGGCCAACGACCTGCTGACGCTGTTCGTCGCCCTGGAGGTGTTCTCCCTCCCGCTGTACCTGATGTGCGCGCTGGCCCGCCGCAAGCGGCTGATGTCGCAGGAGGCCGCGGTCAAGTACTTCCTGCTCGGCGCGTTCGCCTCCGCGTTCACCCTGTTCGGCATCGCCCTGCTCTACGGCTACTCCGGTTCCATGTCCTACGGCACGATCGCGCGGGTCGTCGACGGGTCGATCACGGAGGTCACCCCGGCGCTCGCCGACACCATGGGCAACGACGCGCTGCTGCTGGTCGGCGCCGCGCTGATCGTCATGGGCCTGCTGTTCAAGGTGGGCGCGGTGCCGTTCCACATGTGGACACCGGACGTGTACCAGGGCGCGCCGACGCCGGTGACCGGTTTCATGGCGGCGGCCACCAAGGTGGCGGCCTTCGGCGCGTTGCTGCGCATCCTCTACGTCGTCCTGCCCGGCCTGCGCTGGGACTGGCGGCCGGTGATGTGGGGCGTGGCGATCGTCACCATGCTGGGCGGCGCGATCGTCGCGATCACCCAGACCGACATCAAGCGGCTGCTGGCGTACTCGTCGATCGCGCACGCCGGGTTCATCCTCGCGGGCGTCATCGCGACCACCCCGGACGGCGTCTCGTCCGTCCTCTTCTACCTGGCGGCGTACTCGTTCGTCACGATCGGCGCGTTCGCGGTGGTGACACTGGTGCGCGACCCGGGCGGCGAGGCGACGCACCTGTCCCAGTGGGCAGGGCTCGGCCGCCGGTCGCCGCTGGTGGCGGCGGTCTTCGCGGTGTTCCTGCTGGCCTTCGCGGGCATTCCGCTGACCTCGGGTTTCGCCGGCAAGTTCGCCGTGTTCAAGGCGGCGGCGGAGGGCGGCGCGGCCCCGCTGGTGGTGATCGGCGTGATCTCCTCGGCGATCGCGGCGTTCTTCTACATCCGGGTGATCGTGCTGATGTTCTTCAGCGAACCCCGGCCCGAGGGCCCGACCGTCGCCGTGCCGTCGCCGCTGACGATGACGGCGATCGGGGTGGGGGTGGCGGTCACCCTGGTGCTGGGTGTGGCGCCGCAGTACTTCCTGGATCTGGCGGGACAGGCGGGAGTCTTCGTGCGCTGACCTGCCTTCTGCCGCGGCTGTGGCCCGGTGCCCCTCGCGGGGGTACCGGGCCACGGTGCTACGCGGGGCCGCGGCGCGGCTTGATACCGGTGAGGTCGAGGTCCAGCGGGAAGGGGGCGGCCACCTTCATCCGCTCGCGGAAGATGCCGACGCTGGTGTAGGCGCCAGTGGTGGGCTCCAGCTCGACGGCGTGCACGACGGCGAGGCCCTTCTCGTTCTCCACCCGCCAGTAGTGGGGGATGCCGGCGCGGGCGTACTTCAGCGGCTTGGTCTCGCGGTCGCGGGAGACGGACTCGGCGGCGACGACCTCGACGGCCAGCAGCACGGATGCGGCGGGACAGCGGGTCTGCTCCGGGTCCTCGACCACCTCGCCGCTCACCACGATCACGTCCGGCTCGGGCCGGTTCTGCCGGTCGATGTCGATGGTGAACTCGCGCACGACCTCGAATTCCGCCGGGGCGAGTGACTGCAACTGCCAGGTGAAGAAGTCGACAGCGCGTGAATGGAAAAGCGTCTGCGGACCCACGAAGACGAGACTCCCGTCGATCAGTTCCGTGTGCGGAGGAAGATCCGGGAGGCGGTCCAGGTCGTCGGCGGTCCAGCCGCCTTCCGGCGGGGTCGGCCAGCTGGGCTTGGACGCCTTCGGTGCGCCGCTCATCAGTGCTCCGGGCGTGAGTAGTTGCGGTACAGAAAGTGCCGTTGAGATTGATCTTGCTGGAGTCGGCCTACCTCGTCGACGCTTCGAGCTGACGCGGCACGGCGCCAGCGCGCAGCTCGCGCAGGTCCGGGATGTGGTTGTAGAGGGTGCCCGGGGAGACGCCCAGCAGCTTGGCGATGGAGGTGATCGAGCGACCAGGGTCGGGCAGTAGATCGCGAGCGGCGCGGATGACTTCCTCGGTGACGACGCTCGGGCGCCCGCCGACCCGGCCACGCTCGCGGGCGGCGGCCAGGCCCTCGTTGGTGCCGATGACGATGAGTTCGCGGATGAACTCGGCGAGCGCGGCGAAGACGTGGAAGACGAGCCGGCCGCCGGGGGTGGTGGTGTCCAGGTTCTCGTGCAGCGAGGTGAAGCCGATCCCGCGCTCGCGTAGTTCGGCGACCATGTTGATGAGGTCCTGAAGGCTGCGGCCGTAGCGGTCCAGACTCGGGACGACGAGGGTGTCCCCAGGGTCGAGGAAGGCGTGGCACGCCTTCAGTTCGGGGCGGAGCGCGTTTTTGCCGGACTTCTTGTCCGCGAAGATCTTCCGGCACCCGGCGGCGGCAAGCGCGTCGAGCTGCCGCTCCAGCTTCTGCCCGCTGGTCGAGACTCGCGCGTACCCGATCTTGATCTCGGTGCGGACGAGTGGTTCGGCGACGAGGAGGCCAGGTTCGGTCGGTTCGAGGGCGGTCATGGCCCCGGATCATGTCAGAAAACGGTGGTTCGGGGTTACTGAATGACCCAGGTTTTTGAAGGGTTTTTTGAAGGCCCTGCAGGGTTCAGACGGTCTCGCAAAGCCATCTTCAGAAAACGAAGGTTTGTTGAAGCCGTCGGCGATCAGGAGCCCAGCAGGACCCGATGTATGCCACACCACGGGTCATCGCGTCATGGCTGCGGACACCGGGTAAGCGCCGCTGATGAGTTGTGCGCACTTCGGTCGCGGCGGCGCGTGAGAAGCAGGAGGACGAGTGAGGCGGCGACTCCTGCGGCCGCGATCAAAGGCAACTGAGTCAGAGTGTGCGCCGCGACAAGACCACCTCCTCCCGCCCCGATAGCGATGGCGATTTGCATGACCGACTGGTTGAGGCTCAGTAGCACGTCGTGCGCTTCGGGGGCGAGAGAGGCTACACGGATCTGCTGGGCGGAAGTGCTCGCCCATGCGGCGGCGCCCCAAAGCAGAATCCCGGCTACCGCGCTGCCCGTTGCAGCCCCGACTACCGGGAGGGTGACAAGCACGAGCACGTGGAGAGCCTTGGTTGTGGTCAGTGTCCGATGAGGTCCGACGCGGTCCGTCAGGAATCCGCCGAGTTGTATGCCGGCAATACTCGCGATGCCGAAGAGGAGCAGGGTGAGGCTCACTGCTTCACCGTCCAGTTCGACGACGCTGAGCAGGTATGGCGCGAGATATGTGTTCAGTACCGCGTAGCCGCCGAGCCAGAGAAATGTGACCGTCAGGCCGAGGATGGTGCGCGCGTTGGCGAGCAGGCTGAGTTGACGACGAAGCGGCACAGGGGCATGAGGGGCGGTACGGGGAAGGGCCATCCATACTATTCCCGCCACGAGTATCGCCAGTGCGGCGTTGAGGGGAAAGATCGTTGTCCAGTCCCAGTGTTCGGCGATGGTGCGTCCGGTCGGCACTGCAAGGACCAGGGAGGCCGTGATGCCCATCACGACGGTCGAGACCGCGCGTGCGCGGCGCTCGGCAGGCGCGAGGCGTACCGCGAGGCCCAGTGCTGTGACGACGATGAGACCGGTACTCGCTGCCATGACGACCCGGAGGGCCGCGATCGTCAGGAGGGTGGGGCTCTGCCAGGACGCGATGTTCGTGGCCGCGAAGACGAGCAGAGCTGCCGATATGAGGAGGCGCCGTTCGACTTGAGCCGTCATCACGACAAGAACGGGCGTCAGCAGCCCATACGCGAGAGCGAAGACGGTGACGAGCTGGCCTGTGGTCGCCTCACTGACTCCGAGCCCTTGGGCGACGAGGTCGAGCTGTCCCGTCAGGACGTATTCGGCGACTCCGGCCGTGAACGTTGCACAGGAGAGCACGGCAGTGATCAGCGCGGGACGGTGTCTTCCCGGGTTTCCAGGGTTGTGCATGGTGCTCAATTTCATTTCGCTGAGGAGTGCTTGGAGAGCGCCCGCCGGGCGCTGGTGGGGTCGAGGGGGCCTCGTGGCTGTGCGGAGCCAGATCGTTCGTTCAGGCACGAGGCCCTCGCCGTGCCGGGCCGCTTCAGATCGCCGACCTCGGCGGCCGGGTGCGGTTACTGGTGCGTGGCCAGGAACGGCAGGAGGACGTCGGCCATCTCGTCGGGTACTTCTTCTGCGAGGTCGTGGCCGGCGTCGAACACGTGTCCGGTGACGTCGTGGGCCATGAGCCGCATCTGGGACTCGTTGCGGTCGCCGATGAACGCGGATCCACCGAGCGCCAGGACCGGGATGTCCAGCTTCTTCTGCGCGGCCTGCCGGTTCTGTTCGGCGTCCACGAGCATCGCCCGGTAGACCGAGAGCATCGCGCGGATCCCGCCGGGCATGGAGTAGCAGCGCACGTATTCGTCGACCGCCTCGGGGGTGGCGCTGTCGGGCCGGCTGCGCTCGTACTTGATCATGTAGGTGATGAGCTCGCGCTCGTGACCGGCGATCAGCATCTCGGGTACGTCCGGCTGGAAGTAGAAGCCCAGATGCCACAGGTGCATGCCGCTGGAGACGTTCTCGGGGGTGAGGGCCGTGTGGTCCTCGAAGCCGAACCCGGGGAACAGTGCCTCGGCGAACACGAGAGCCGTGACGTGGTCGCGGTGACGGGCGGCGAGCTGGTAGCCGATCACCGCTCCCCAGTCCTCGCCCGCCACGGCGTATGTCTCGTGTCCGAGGTGGGTCATCAGCTCGGCGATGTCGTCGCTCATCGTCGCGGAGTCGTAGCCGCCGGACGGGCGGGCGGAGTCGCCGAGACCGCGAAGGTCCGGGACGACGACGGTGTAGTGGGGCGTCAGCTTCGGGACGAGGTGACGCCAGTGGTAGCTGGTCTTGGGCACGCCGTGCAGGAGCACCACCGCGGGGCCGGACCCGGCCGTGCGGTAGTGCAGACTCGTTCCGTTGACGGCGGCTCGGCCCGTGCGGACGGGCGTTCCGTCATGGTCGAACATCATGTTTTTCCAACTTCCTGGTGTACTTCGCGATGTGGGTGTCAGTGGGCTTGCGGAGGGTCGACGAGGGTCACTAGATGGCTCGGTCCGCTGCCGCCGGGGGGCGTCAGAACGGCGGGACGGCCGGCGGGGCGCAGGATGACGTTCTCCGGGTAGAGCCGGCCGAGCAGGGCCAGTACGACGAGGTCGTCCTGACCGGTGGCGTCCAGGACGACGTCGCCGCTCTGCGTCCACACCAGTCCCGGCGCGCGCAGCGCGGACCAGGCGTCGGCGGTGCCGGATGCGTCGCCTGCGGCGGGGTCCTCACGCTGGGTGAAGCGGTGGCCGCGCAGGGCTTGGCCGAGGTCGACGTGGGCGGTGGTGCCGTCGTGGGTGACCTCGATGTGGGCGGTGCAGGCCCCGTCGGCGACCGGCGCGGTGAGGGTACGGGCAGTGAGCGGGCCGGATGTGGTGGTGGCGGGCGGCAGGTCCTCGACGAGGGTGCGGGGTGCGGCGTAGTAGTCCTGTACCTCGGGGACATACGTGGCGGCTTCACCGACGGCCGGGTCGGGGCGCCAGGTCAGCAGGTGCCGGGGTGCGGTCAGGGGCGGCTGGCCGAGGACGGCGGGCAGGGCGGTGCCGCCGCCCGCGTCGAAGCCGTAGCCGGCCGGGCCGGAGGCGCCGGTGACGACTTTGCGGGCGAAGGCCACGATGCTGGTGTGCCGGATCTGCCGGACCAGGAGTTCGGTGAGGAACGCGTCGCGGGCCGGTTCGGTGTGCCGTAGTCCGGTCGGGGTGATCAGGAGCGGGACGTCCTGCCAGTTGGTGAAGGGCAGCAGGGCGTCGCGCAGCAGGACGATCTGGTGGAGCCACTCGTTGTAGAGCTGCATCGTGACCGGTCCACCGCGACGTCCGCGGAGCAGATCGGCTGCGGGAAGGGTGAGCAGGTGGCCGTAGCAGTGGCTGCGGACGACCAGCGGGCCGGCGGGCAGCGGTACCGGACCGGTGAGCAGCCTCTCCAGCGCCTCGGTGGACCAGGAGACGAGCTCCTGGCCGATCGCCTCGGCCTGCGCGCCCAGTTCGCGCGCTGCCGAGGCACTGTCCGGGCCGAGGGACAGCGGGAGGGAGGTCTCCCGGGTGCCGAGGGCAAGTGTCGCGCGGATTTGGTCCTCCAGCACCTCGCTGTCGGCGCTGGTGAGGGCGTTGTCGTCGATGATGCCCTGTAGCAGCGGCTCGGTTGCGGTGAAGAAGTCGCGGGCGGTCAGGGTGGTGCCGTCCGCGGGGAAGGTGTTCCAGCGGCTTCCGCCGAGAGCGGGCGTACTCGGGGCGGGTGCGGGGGGCATGGGGCCTCCGAAGTCTTCGATTGAAGCGGGGTGGGGTCGCCGGATCCCGTGTCCGAGCGGGCACCGGCTACTTTTCTGGATCGTTTGATACAGATTCCGGGCATGAAAAAGTCAGTCGAGGGCGGCCAGCGCGACCTCCACAAGGGGTTCGAGGGCGCGGACGTCTGGCGTGATCTTCGAGGAGACCAGCAGTCCGTTGAGGAAGGTGACGAGGAAAGCGGCAAGGGTGTGCGGGTCGTGCCGCTTCGCGATCTCACCCCGCTCCGCCGCGACCCGCAGCACTTCGGCGAGCGCGGCCCGACTGGCGTCCTGCATGTCGCGCACGGTGCGCCGGGTTGCTGCATCCTCCGGCAGGCGCTCGCAGGCGGCATTGACCGCCAGGCAGCCCCGGCCGTTGTCCTCCACGGCGATCCGGACCCGCTCGGCCAGCATCGTGCGGATCGCCGACCGGGCGTCCGCCCCCTCCTCCAGACTGCGCAGGGCGGCCGCCGCGAGGGTGGTGCGGTAGTGCTCCAGCGCCGCCCGGTACAGGCCGTCCTTGTCGCCGAACGCGGCATACAAGGACCCCTGCCCGATCCCCAGGTGCCCGGTCAGGTCGCGTACTGAGGTGGCCTCGTAGCCGCGCGTCCAGAACAGCTCCATCGCGCGGCTCACCGCCGCCTCGGTGTCGAACTCCCGGGTTCTTGCCATGACCCCACCGTAACCTATCTGGATCGTTCGCTCAAGAAACGAGGCTGTGGCCGCCTGGCCATTCGCTGCCTGCAGGCCGGCCTCACGGCTACTCGTCGTCGGCGTCCTCGGCGGTGTCCGGGTCGCGCAGCGGGCGCAGGCGCTGCCCGGGGCCGCTGGATTTGATGTTGAAAAAATAGCGGCCCAGGAAGTTGATGTGCCGGTCCTTGAGCGGGGAGAGCCGGGCGACGTCCTCGTCCTTGATGTCGTGGCCCTCCGCGCGGAGCCGGGCGACAGTCGCGTCCAGGTAGCGCGTATTCCATAGCACCACGGCATTGAGGACCAGGCCGAGGGCGGCGAGCTGGTCCTCCTGTCCCTCGCGGTACGCCTGGCGGATCTGGCCCCGGCCACCGTGGCAGATCGCGCGGGCGAGGCGGTGGCGGGACTCCTGCACGGTCAGCTGTCGGTTCATCAGGCGGCGGTAGGTGTCGTCCATCGGGGCGACCATGGCAAGCAGGTGCATGGTCTTGTCGATCCACCCATATTCGGCGAACGCGGCACCGAGTGGGGTGGGGTGGCCCTCGCGGCCGAACATCCGCAACAGGTCGTAAGCGCGGACCTGGTTGGTGATGAGCGATCCTGCCACGCGGAGCATGTCCGGCCAGTACGTGGCGATCCGCTTGAGGTTGACCTTGTTGCAGGCCACGGCCTCCAGCGGCCCGTACCCCGCGGTCGGCTCCTCGCCGCCGGGCAGGTCGGCCCGCCAGAACCGCTGGTCGGCCAGGTCGCGGAAGCGCGGGGCGAAACGGAAGCCGAGCATCTTGTACAGGCCGAAGGCCATGTCGCTGTACGAGGCGTTGTCGGTCGCCACCATCTCCGGCTTCACGCCGCCGTCGAGGTTCAGCAGGGTGTCCAGGGTGTAGAGGCTGTCGCGCGGGGTGCCGCGCACGACCATCGCGCCGATCCCCGCGACCTGGTCATTGACGGCGTTGAGCCAGGTCACGCCGCGTTTGTAGCCGTAGTACTTTGGCGAGGGCCCGGTGTTGATGCTCTTGACGGGGACGACGAACCGCAGGCCGTCTACGGAGGCGAGTAGCCCGCCGCCCCACATCCGGGCCAGCTCGATGCGGGACTGGGCGGCGATCAGCGCGGCGTTCGCCGCGGCGAGGGTGTCGGCGCGCACGTAGTTCTGGTCGACGTGGGACAGCCGCGAGCGGGTCAGCGCCTTGCTCTCCGGGTCGATGACCGGGGTCAAGCCGATGTTGCAGCTCTGCGACACCAGCAGCGCGACCAGGGAGACGAGCAGGCCCTCCATACGGGTGCGCCGGTCCGAGACGTGGCCGAAGGAATCGAGGAAGCCGGTCCAGGAGTGGACCTCGAACAGCAGGTCCGGCAGGTCGATCCTCGGGAGCATCGCCTCCGTGGTGGTCTTCAGCCAGGTCAGAGACTCCGGCTCACCCACCGCGCCGAGCTTGTCCACCGACAGCCGGGCCCGGCCGCCGCCCTCGGGAACGACGACCTCCACCTTCGCGTCGTCCCCGGCCTCCTCCAGGCGGTCGGCCATCTGCCGCCACGCCGCGTCCAGTCCTCGCGTGAGCTGGGCCAGATGCTCGCCCGCGTCCTCGGTCAGGGACAGGCCCGCCAGCACGTCCGCGCGCATTGCCTCCCACCGGGCCCCGTCCAGCAGCCGGGCGCGCGGGTCGGCCCACCGGTTCGACGGGGCGGCGAACACGTCGCGCCGGTTCAGCGCGCGGTGCAGTTGCTCCAGCACGCACACCACGTACGCGTCCCGGTCGACCGCACCCTGGAGCAGCTTGGTGTTGGAGAACACCGCCCGCTTCCACATGGCGGGCACCAGCTCGGCGTCGACCTCGCGGGGCAGCAACGGCCGGTCCTTGACCCTCCGGCGCGAGAGCGCGGGCAGGCGGCGCACCGCCTTCAACAGGCGCCGCCCGGCCGGGGCGGCACCCAGCGCGTCCGACTCGCCCAGCAGGGCCAGGAAGGGGCGCACGGTGTTGTAGCGCAGGGCCAGCTTCTCGCGCATCGCCGCCTCGGCCGACCCGTCGTCCTCGGGCACCAGGGCCTCGACGGTCGCCACCGCGCCGGCCACCACCGCACGCGGCACGGCCTCCTCCACAGCCGCCCACAGCGCGGCAACGTCCAAGTCTGCGTCGTTCTCGGCAACCAGGTCCAGCTCCTCGGTGAGGATCTTCGACGCCTTCGCCAGGATGCGCGCGGCCTTCTCCAGCTGCGGCAGCGTCGCCAACCGCTCCCGCTCCGACGCTCTGCGTGCCGGGCTGATCAGCCGGTTCGCCATCAGCACCGCGAACAGATCCAGCGCGTCATCGACCGCCTGAGCCTCCAGCTGACGCACCACCGCCGTCAACAGCGCGGTGCGTCGCGGCTCCGGTGCCCGCTCGATCGTCTGCGCCTTGCTCAACTGCCCGTACCGGGCCAGCGTGGACAGCCGGTTCACCGGCACCCGCGACAGGTTCACCCGCCCGAGCGCAAACGCGGAGATCTCCTCTACTCGCTCCATCGCGCGCACATCGCGGTGCCCGTCGTCTTCACCGGCGGCGTGCGCAGCCGCTCCAGCTCCGAGACCCGCTTGCCCTCCGGCACCGCCAGCAGCTCCGCCAGCGCAGGCGCGAGCGCGGGATCGGCCCGGTGCGCGGCGCGGGCCACCGCCTCGTACAGGCGCCGCTCGGCTGCCGAAGGGGCCTCCGACACCTGCCGTGCCAGCACGTTCACCCCGGGCAGCAGCACCCGGTTCTTGCGCAGCCACGTCACCGCGTGGTTGAACAACGCCACTGGCCCCTCCGCGTGCGTCCACGCCCGCCCGTACAGGAAGCCGCAGAACTCCCGCCCCCACTTCCGGTCGGTGAAGTCCCGGTACTTGAACCGCTCCTGGATGTCCGCCGCGCGCTCGTACGGTGTCCTGCGCCGCTCCGGGTACCGCTTCACGCACGAGGCGTCCGCGATGCCGAGCTGCCCGGCCAGGTACTCCACGGCCTCCCACGGCACCGCGAGCGGGTCCTCACCCAGAAACCGGCCGACGTAGCGGACCGTGCAGATCTGCACCGCCATCCCCAGCCGGTGCGCGTCCGTACGACGGAGCGCGATCAGATCACGGTCGTCGTCATCGAGGAAGAAGAACCGCTCCAGCTCCGGGCGCGTGGGCACCTCCGTGAACGTCCCATACGCCTCGGCCTGCTCATCAGTCAGAAACTCCACCGGCACGATCCGGACCGTAGCCAGCACCGACAACCATCCGGCGATCTTTCCGAGAACCCCGGCGGCACCCCCGGTAGATGTGCTAGCTGACCATGATCAATCTCAGCGGCAGTTTCTGTACCGCAACTACTCACACCCGTGCTCCCATGCGACGGAGTCTCGCGGGCGCATTCAGACTATCGGCCGGAAACGGGCAGGTCTCCCGCGAACGTGTGAACGACCGTCGTGTTCTTGGCGGCGTTGGGGCGCGGTGAGCGGGCGGTGCCGGCCGGGGCCTGTGGATAACTCCGTGGCTGTCGGTGCGGACCCCTATCGTGGAGGCAGTGGTCGGGGCAGGACGGGCCGGACAGACGGGGCAGGACGTACGGGGGACAGGACGATGGGCGGGACGAGCGTGATCGACGAGATGTCGGGGACCGTGGCGGACAGTGAGGCGCTGGCCGCGCTGCGCCGGGTCTTCGGGTACGAGGCCTTCCGCGGCGAGCAGGAAGCGGTCATCGAGCATGTGGTCGCGGGCGGCGACGCCGTCGTGCTGATGCCGACCGGCGGCGGCAAGTCGCTGTGCTACCAGATTCCGTCCCTGGTCCGCCCCGGCACCGGCATAGTGGTCTCCCCGCTGATCGCGCTGATGCAGGACCAGGTGGACGCGCTGCGGGCGCTCGGGGTGCGCGCCGGGTTCATGAACTCGACGCAGGACTTCGACGAGCGGCGCACGGTGGAGGCCGAGTTCCTCGCCGGCGAGCTGGACCTGCTCTACCTGGCGCCCGAGCGGCTGCGGCTGGAGAGCACCCTCGACCTGCTCGCCCGGGGCCGGATCGCGGTCTTCGCGATCGACGAGGCGCACTGCGTCTCCCAGTGGGGGCACGACTTCCGGCCGGACTACCTCGCGCTGTCCCTGCTGGGCGAGCGCTGGCCGGACGTACCCCGGGTCGCGCTCACGGCGACGGCCACCCACGCCACCCACCGGGAGATCACCGAGCGGCTGAACATGCCGGCCGCCCGGCACTTCGTGGCCAGCTTCGACCGGCCCAACATCCAGTACCGGATCGTGCCGAAGAGCGACCCCAAGAAGCAGCTGCTGGCCTTCCTGCGCGAGGAGCACCCGGGGGACGCGGGCATCGTCTACTGCCTGTCCCGGAACTCGGTGGAGAAGACGGCGGAGTTCCTCTCCCGCAACGGCGTCGAGGCGGTGCCCTACCACGCGGGCCTGGACGCGGGCACCCGCGCGGCCCACCAGTCGCGGTTCCTGCGGGAGGACGGCCTGGTGGTGGTGGCGACCATCGCCTTCGGCATGGGCATCGACAAGCCGGATGTGCGGTTCGTCGCCCACCTCGACCTGCCCAAGTCGGTCGAGGGCTACTACCAGGAGACGGGCCGGGCCGGCCGGGACGGACTGCCGTCGACGGCCTGGATGGCCTACGGGCTCAACGACGTGGTGCAGCAGCGCAAGCTGATCCAGTCCGGCGAGGGCGACGAGGCGTTCCGTCGCCGGGCCCAGTCCCACCTGGACGCCATGCTCGCCCTGTGCGAGACCGTCCAGTGCCGGCGCAGCCAGCTCCTCGCCTACTTCGGACAGGACCCGGAGGCGGCCGGCTGCGGCAACTGCGACACCTGCCTCACCCCGGCGGAGACCTGGGACGCCACGGTCGCGGCGCAGAAGGCGCTGTCGACGGTGGTGCGGCTGAAGCGGGAGCGCGGGCAGAAGTTCGGCGCCGGGCAGATCATCGACATCCTGCTGGGCAAGCGGACCGCCAAGGTCATCCAGTTCGACCACGACCAGCTCTCGGTGTTCGGCATCGGTGAGGAGCTGTCCGAGGGCGAGTGGCGGGGCGTCGTCCGGCAACTGCTCGCCCAGGGACTGCTGGCGGTCGAGGGGGAGTACGGCACGCTGGTGCTGACCGACGACAGCGCGGCCGTGCTGCGGCGGGAGCGCGAGGTTCCGCTGCGCAAGGAGCCGAAGAAGCCGACGGTCGCGAAGGCGTCCGGCGGGGGACGCGGTGAGCGCAAGGCCAAGGCCGCGGCGGCGGAGCTGCCCCAGGCGCTGCTGCCCGCCTTCGAGGCGCTGCGGGCCTGGCGCGCCGAGCAGGCCAGGGAGCAGGGCGTCCCGGCCTACGTCATCTTCCACGACGCCACGCTGCGGGAGATCGCCACCGTGTGGCCCACGTCGATCGGACAGCTCGGCTCCCTCAGCGGCATCGGCGAGAAGAAGCTGACGACGTACGGGGAGGGGGTGCTGGAGGTGCTCGCGGGGCTGGGCGGACCGGCTGGACAGGCCCCGTCGCCGTCGCCGTCGCCGTCGTCGCCGGCCGCCGGTTCCGGCGCCGGGTCGGACCCGGTCCCGGACGACTGGCCCGAGCACGAGCCCGAGCCGGAGCCCGACGACTGGATATGACGGGTACGCCGGACGCCGCGTAAGCGTCCCCCGCGCGCACGCTCCGGGCGGACCGCGAGACAGGCGGGCTGTGCCGCCTGACGGCTCAGGACAGTGCCGTGAGGCCCGGGGCGAAGGTGATCAGCAGGGGGAGGAGCGGGACCAGAGCGGCCGTCGCCGTGGTCATGGCGCGGTGGCGGCGGCCCAGCCGGGGCTGGGGCTCCAGGAGCCGGTCGACGCGTTCGCCGAGGAGGCGGTGGCTGGAGGCGCAGGACAGGACGCCCCGGTGCTGGTTCAGCTCGATCAGGGCGAGGGCCGTGGTCAGGTGGCCGCAGCGCCGGGAGGCGGTGTCGTCGGCGGCGAGTTCCACCAGGCGGTGGGTCTGGTCGCAGAAGTGGGCGAAGAGCGGGATACGGGGGAAGCCGGTGGCCAGTGCGGTGGAGAGGTACAGCAGCCAGTCGTGGCGGGCGCGGGCGTGGCCGCGCTCGTGGGTGAGGACCGCGTCGATCTGGTGGTCGGTGAGGCGCTGGAGGGCGCCGGTGGTGACGATCAGCTGGGGTGGGCTGCCGGGCATCCACCAGGCGTCCGGGTACTCGTCCTCCAGCACGAGCAGCGGGCCGCGCGCGGCCGGGAGACCGGCGGGCAGGTCGGGGGCGCGTTCACGCAGATGCGAGCGGGCCCTGCGGCGGCGCCGGCGTGCCTCGACCAGCTCGCGGGCGAGCATGGCCGTCGTCCAGGCGGCCCCGCAGGCCAGCAGCACGGTGAGGGCGGCCGTCCAGGGCGGGCCGGCGGAGAGGTTGTACGCCGCGGTCACCGCGGGCGGCGCCGGGGCGAAGAGCTGGGCGCGGACCGTGCCGAAGACGGCGGCGGCACCGAGCGCCAGGGCGGTCAGACAGCACAGCAGAACCGTGGCGACCAGGCACTGCCACACCCACAGCGCGACCACCGGGTCCCGTTCCGGCCACCTGGCCCGGGTCAGCGCGCGGGGCGCCGGCACGGCGGCGGTCAGGGCGACGACGCTCAGCAGAAGCAGGCTGACGGTCATGCCACGGGCTCCGGATCCTGGTCGGGAAGGCGGCTCGGCTCTGGATCGTGCAGGGGGCGCGGGGTGCGGGGGCGTGGGAAGTGCAGGGGGTGCGGTGAGTGCGGGAAGTACGGCGGGCGCGGGGAAGTACGGAGAGCGTGGAGGCCCTCGCGCACCACCCGCCGCCAGTATGACGCTGCGGGGCGGCGCGAGTCAGGTCCGAGGACCGTCAAGTGCTCGGCATCTCACCGGCCTCTGCCCCGGCCGCCTGCGCGCACCACCGCTCAGCCCGCGACCACCCGCCCCGTCACCTCGCCCAGGCCGACCCGGGTGCTGGCCGGGCCGGGAGCCCATGCCGACAGGGTGACCTGGTCGCCGTCGTCCAGGAACGTCCGCTTGCCGTCGGGGAGTTCCAGCGGGTCGCGGCCGTTCCAGGTCAGTTCCAGCAGGGAGCCGCGTTCTCGTTCGGAGGGGCCGCTGACGGTGCCCGAGCCGTACAGGTCGCCGGTGCGCAGCGAGGCGCCGTTGACGGTCAGGTGGGCCAACTGCTGGGCGGCCGTCCAGTACATGGTGGAGAAGGGCGGCTCCGAGACGACGTGGCCGTTGACGGCGATGGAGATCCGCAGGTCGTAGCCGCTCGGTTCGTCGTCGGTGTCGTCCAGGTAGGGCAGCAGCCGGTGGGTCCGCCGCGGCGGGGCGCACCGCGCGTCCTCCAGGGCGTCGAGAGGGGTGATCCACGCCGAGACCGACGTGGCGAAGGACTTGCCGAGGAACGGGCCGAGGGGGACGTACTCCCAGGCCTGGATGTCCCGCGCCGACCAGTCGTTCAGAAGGCACAGTCCGAACACGTGCTCGCGCCAGTCGGGCAGCGGGACCGGGTGGCCGGGCTCGCTCGGTGTGCCGACCACGAAGCCGACCTCGGCCTCGATGTCCAGGCGTACCGACGGGCCGAAGACGGGTTCCGGGTCGGTGGGGGACTTGCGCTGGCCCGAGGGGCGTACGACGTCCGTGCCCGAGACCACCACGGTGCCGGAGCGGCCGTGATAGCCGATCGGCAGGTGTTTCCAGTTCGGGGTCAGGGAGTCCGCGGCGTCGGGGCGGAAGATCCGGCCGACGTTCCGGGCGTGGTTCTCGGAGGCGTAGAAGTCGACGTAGTCGGCCACCTCGAAGGGCAGGTGCAGGGTGACCGAGGAGAGCGGACGGAACAGCGGGGCGAGGGTCTCGCGGTGGGCGGGGACCGTCACCCAGGCGGTCAGCGCGCGCCGTACGTCGGACCAGGCGGTGCGGCCGGCCGCCAGCAGCGGGTTGAGGGTGGGGCGGGCGAGGAGGGAGGCGTACGGCGATCCGAGCGCGCGGGCCGCCGCGCCGGCGTCGAGGACGTGGTCGCCCAGCCGGACGCCCACCGTCCGGTCCTGCCTGCCCGGGATCGAGAACACGCCGTACGGGAGGTTGTGCGGGCCGAAGGGGTCGCCTTCGGGGACGTCGAAGAGGGGCATGGGTGTCGCCTCGCTTTCGTGCTCGTGGCCGGGCCACACGTTACGGCCGCCGGGCCGCGTCCGGGCAGAGCGTGGCCGGGCGGGGCGGTCGGGCCGGGTGGCCGGGCGGGTGGCGGCGAATGGTCGGGGGGGGGTAGCTCTCCGCTTCTGTTCATGTGCGGGAAGTTGTCCACAGGCCGATTCGCAATCTTGACGGAGCGGTGCGAACGGGGAGACTCTGGACGGGTGCCGGAAGGCCTCGGGGAGGGGGCGTTCGCAAGGCACACCAGGGGGAGCGGATGGCCATTGGGGAGGCCGGTCCGGGTTCGGTGTCGTCGCATGCCGGGTGGAAGCGCCCGGCGCAGACCATGCGGGACAGACTCGGCCGGGAATGCGTGTACGTGCCGTCGTGCCGGTTCGGCCTGTACGCGGCGCTGCGGCACTGGTGCCCGCCGGGCGGCCGGGTGCTGATGTCGCCGGTCAACGACGACGTGATCTTCTTCGTCGTGCTGGCGGCCGGACTGCGGCCGGTGCAGGCGCCGCTGAAGCCGTGGGACGGGTCCATCGACATCGATGCGGTGCCCGCGGCGACGTGGGGCGGCCTGTCTGCCGTGCTGACGACGAATCTGTACGGGAACCCGGACCCGGCGCCCGAACTGCGCCGGCGCTGCGACGCGTTGGGGATTGTGCTGTTCGAGGACGCGGCGCACGCCATCGGCAGCGAGGTGGGCGGCCGGCCGGTCGGTACTTGGGGTGACGCCTCCGTCTTCAGCCTGTCCAAGCACGTCGGAGCACACGCCGGGGGGATCCTCTCGGTCGCCGATCCGGGGGTGCGGGACGTGCTGGAGAAGGCGTGCGAGGAACTGCTGGCGCCACGCCGGGCGACGGCCGAACTCGCCTACGCGATCCGGCCGTACGCGGAGGCGGCCGTGCGGGCGCTGCGGCTGCGCCGGGCCGCCTGGGCGACGCTGCGGCTGCTGGGCATGGCCGAGCGGGCGGAGATCCGGATGCCGCTGCGGCCCGGGGCGCTGGCCCGCGCGGTCGCCGGCGCGCCGGACCTGGACGCGCACGACCCGTGGGTCCGCGTCGACATGCACGACTACCGGCTGAGATCCGGCCGGTTCCGGCTCGCCCGCGTCGGCCGCAAGCTCGCTCGGCTGGACGACGTACTCGCCGACTGCCGCGCGGGGACGGAACTGCTGCTGGCCACGCGGTGGGCGGCCGGTGCCGGGTATGGGGGGCGGCGGTTGCCGAGCGCGGGTTCGGAGGCGGGGGGCGGGGCGGACGGGGCTGTTGGGACGGACACGGTTGTTGGTGCCGCCGAGGTGGTGGGCAGGGGGTTGGGCGCGGGGGAGGTTCGGGCGGGGGACGACGTTCCGGTGCAGCCCTTGTTCCGGGTGCCGTTGCTGGTGGCGGACCGGGACGCGGCGATGGCGGCGCTCGCCCGGCGGGGTGTCGTCGTCGGGTATCTCTACGATCCGCCCCTGGACGATTACGCCGGCGCGGAGTTCACCGACCCCTCGCCCGCGCCCGAGGCGGCACGCTGGTTCGCCCGGCACGCGCTGCCGGTGGACCCGCTGCGTGCGCGGGAGGTCATCGGGATCCTGGAGGAGTCCGGCGTCCGGCCGGCCGAGCCGCCCGCGGGCCTGAGCGGGCCGGGTCCGTTACCGGAAGGGCCGGGGCCGTTCCGTGGCTGAGGCGCAGGTGCGGGAGACCGCCGGGACCCGGGCGGCCGGCGGCGGGCCGGCCGAGGGATCGTACGGCTCGGACTCGCTGTTCAAGAACGCCTACTTCCTGATGCTCAGCACCGGCGTCTCCGCCGTGCTCGGACTCGGCTTCTGGCTGGTGTCCGCGCGGTACTACACCGAGGAGGCCGTCGGCCAGGGCTCCGCGGCCATCGCGGCGATGCGGCTGCTCGCCAGCATCACGGCGACGACCATGATCGGCGCCGTGGTCCGCTTCGTGCCGCGCGCCGGACGGGGAACGGGGCCGCTGGTCTGGCGGGCCTACGCGGCCAGTTCGGTGGTCGTCACGCTGGCCGCCGGCGTCTTCCTGCTCACCCTCGACCGGTGGGGCGACTCGTACGCGCCGCTGGGCACGCCGGTGGCGGGCACGCTGTTCGTCGCGGCCTGCGTGGCCTGGGCACTGCTCACCCTCCAGGACGGGGTGCTGACCGGGCTGCGCAAGGCCGAGTGGGTGCCGGCCGGCAACGCGGTGTTCTCGGTCGGCAAGCTGATCCTCCTCGCCGTCTTCGCCACCACCCTGCCGGTACTCGGCATCTTCGTCTCCTGGGCCGTGGCGATCGCCTTCTCCACCCTGCCGATCGGCTGGCTGATCTTCCGGGGACTGATCCCGCGCCAGGTGGCCGCCGACCGAGACCTGGAACCGCCCGCCTACCGCGAGATGGGCCGTTTCCTCGCGGGTGACTCGCTGGGCGCGCTGTTCAGCCTTGCCATGATCAACCTGCTGCCGGTGATGGTCGCCGTCCGCTTCACCGCCGCCGAGAACGGCTACTTCTACGTGGCCTACACCGTCGGCGGCACGATGGAGTTCATGGCCATCAACATGGCCTCCTCGCTCACCGCGCACGCCTCCCACGACCCCCGGGCGCTCGCCGACGGCGTCCGCGGGGCGCTGCGCCGGATGACGTTGCTGCTGGTGCCGGTGGTGGCGTTCCTGGTGGCGTTCGCGCCGTACATCCTCGCCCCGTTCGACGAGGACTACGCCCAGCACGGCTCCACGGTGCTGCGGCTGCTGGCCCTCGGCGCGCTGCCGCGGATCGTGGTGGAGCTGTACATCGGGGTGCTGCGGGTGCAGGGCCGGACCGGTGTGCTCGCGGCCGTCCAGGGCACCATGTGCGTCCTGGTGCTGGGCAGCGCGACCGTGCTGTTCACCCCGGCCGGGATCGCGGGCGCCGGCTGGGCGGTGCTGCTGGGGATGACGCTGGTCGCCGCCGGTTGCGTGCCCGGGCTACGCGCGGCGCTGCGCGGAGCCGGAGCCGGAGCCGGAGCCGGTGCCGGGCGGGGCCCGGGTGCCGGGTCCGGCGACGCCAAGGTGACCGGCGGTGCCCGGAAACCGGCGCCCGGCACCCCCGCCTACGGCACCCGCTGGGCGCGGCTGAACGCCACCGCCGGGTACGGCACGGGCTGGGCCCGCAGAGCCGCCTACGAGCACGATCCTCCCGACGGGACACGGACCGCGGGGCGGGAGGACACCGTCACCCTCTTCATCGGGCGGCCCGGTTTCGAGCGGGAGGCGTTGGAGGCGGACCCGCTCGCCGTGATCGTCCGGCCACCGGACGGCTCGGCCGACCGGGCGGGCGACGGGCCGGGCGACGGGCCGGGTGACGGGCCGGGTGACGGGCCGGGCGACGGGCCGGTCGGGGACACCCGCGACGGTGGGCGTGGGGAGCACGGTGCGGACGAGACGCACAGGGCAGTCGAGCCAGGCGGTGCGGCGGCCGGGTCCGCCGGCGCGGCCGACCCCGCCCCGTCCGGTACGGAGGAGACCTGGGAACGGTGGCTGTGGATCGGTCTCTGGGCCGTGCTCGGCATCGCCACCGCGACCTTCTGGACGGCGCTGCGCGGACTGCCCTGGCTGGACGGGGTCTCCCGGACGGCGCTGACCGGCCGTGAGCTGCTGGAAGGGCTGCCGCTCACCGCCCTCGTCGCGGGCGGGCTACTGCTGGTGGTGTTCGTGGCCTCCGTGACCCTGAGCGCCCGCGTCGACTGGCGGCTGCCCGGTGCCGCGTTGGGCGCCGCCATGATCGCCCTGTACGCGGCACCTGTCGCCCTCGGCCGGGAACCACGGCCGGTGGGCGGGACGTTCTATACCAAGACGGCCGGATTCCTCGCGGACGCGTTGGGGCTCGACGGCCCCGAGCCGCTGCTGCGCTGGGCGCCGCCCGTGCTGCAACTGCTGTGTCTCGTGCCGCTGTGGCTGCTGCTCGCGTACGCGGGCGACCGGTTGCCGTGGCCGGGACGCTGGGGGGTTCTGTATCTCGCCGCGATGGGCGGCTGGGTGTGGCGGCAGGCGCTCGCGCCGGTCGCGCCGCCCCTTCTCCTGCTGCTCGCCCTGCTGGTCCTGCTCGCCCGGATCCTGCCACCGCACCGACCGGCACCGACGCCGCAACCGGCATCCACGCCGCTACCCGCATCGGCACCAACACCAACACAAGCACCAGCACAGGCACAAGCACCAGCACCGGCACAGCCACCAGCACCGACGTCCGAGTCCCCGCACCGTTCCAGACCGAACGACAGATCCAGGGACTGATCGCGCACAGATCGAGCACAGAGCCGAACCGCCAGGGGGGAACGTCGTGCGTCCGCCAACCACTCCACGGGAGAGATCCGGACCGGAGCCCGTGCCCGGACCACAGATCCCGGACGCGTCGTCCCCGGACGGGCCGGACACGTCCGGGGCACCGGCGCCGGCCGCCCCGGAGCCGACGTCACCGGAGCCCGAAAGGACCGGGGCGGCCGAGAAGCCCGACGTCGCTGCCGCCGAGGAGGCCGGGACGGTCGAGGCACCAGCGACACCCGCCTCCCAGGAACCGGCGGATCACAACGCCGAAGACACGTCCGACCGACCCCCGGGAGCCTGGCCCCCGGAACCGAAGCGGCCGGCGGGCGGGTGGTTTCGTGCCGCCCTGCGAGGAGCGCGCCGTCGTCCGCCCCTCACGCAGGGGGCACCGGGCTTCGCCGCCGGCCCCCTCCCCATGACTGACCTCGCCGATCTCGCACCCCTCTGGACCGCCCGGCAGCGTGGCGCCCGGGTCTGGCCGGCGCTGCCCCTGCTCGTGGCGCTCGCCCTGTGGGGGTACGGGATCGCCCGCACCGACGTCTCCCACCTCGACGACTTCGGCCTGGTCAGCGCGTTGCACCCGGCCTTCTGGGCCGGCCTCGCGGTGCTCACGGCCGGTTTCTGGTGCACCGTCCGCGACCCGAAGCGGGCGCAGGGCTGGTCGCTCGCGTACGTTCTCGGGCTGCTGCTGATGGAGCGGGCCACCCAGGCCCTGGTCTATCCGACCCCGCTGTATGCCTGGGCGTGGAAGCACGACGCGGTCGTCGACCACCTGCTGACCGCCGGCGGTCTCGGGACCGAGGAACAACTCGGCGACATGGCCGTCTACGACCAGTGGCCGGGCTTCTTCGCCGCCCAGGCCGCGCTGGTGCGGCTGCTCGGCGTGGACAACACCGCGATGTACATGGCGTGGTGGCCCCTGGTCTCCAGTCTGATGCTGCTGCTCCCGCTGCTGCTGATCTACCGCACCTTCACCACCGACCGGCGGCTGATCTGGACCTCGGTCTGGCTGTTCTACGTCGCCAACTGGGTGGGCCAGGACTACTTCTCCCCGCAGTCCGTCGCCTTCGTGCTGCACGTGGGCGTGCTGGCCGTGGTCCTGCGCCGGTACGGCGGCCGGCGCGGCCACCGCGGCCGGCCGCGGCCGGCGGTCTGGACGGTGCTGCTGACCATGCTGGTCACCACCATCGTCGTCTCGCACCAGCTGACCCCGGGCATGCTGGTCGTCTGTCTGCTGGCCCTGTGCCTGACCCGCCGTTACCGGCACTGGGTGCCCGTGGTCACCGTGGTCGTCATCTTCCTGGCCTGGTGCCTCACGGCGGCACTGCCCTTCCTGTCCGCCGCGATGCCGGACATGATCCGCTCGGTGGGTGACGTCGGCGCCAACGTCGAGACCGGGTACGAGGCCACCCCGACCGGCGCCGGGGCGATCGCCACCTCCTGGGCGGCCCGGCTGCTCTCCGGTTCCGTACTGCTGCTCGCGGCGCTCGGCGTGCTGCGCCAGCCGGTGCTGCGCTACCGGGCGCTGCCGCTGCTGCTGGTCGCGGCGGCCCCGCTGCCGATGTTCGTGGCCAGCAGCTACGGCAGCGAGATGATCTTCCGGGTGCTGATGTTCATGCTGCCCGGCGCGGCCTTCTTCGCCGGCGCGGCACTGCTGCCCAAGGTACGCACGCTGGCCGCCGACCTGGCCGCGCGGGAGGCGGCCGGACGAGAGGTGGCCGGACGGGAAGTGGCCGGACGGGGGCCGGTCCCCGCCGCCCGGCGTCGCCGGTTCCGGTTGCCGGATCTCAGGTACGGCGTCTGGGTGCCGCTGGTCGCGCTGCTCGCCGGGACACTCGCCTTCGTGCCGGCCTACGCCGGCAAGGACCGGATCAACTACTTCCCGCCCGCGGAGGTCGCCCTGGTCCGGAACCTGTTCGACCAGGCACCGGAAGGGTCGCTCGTGGTCGCCGCCAACCGGAACTACCCGCTCGCCTACGACTCCTACTGGAGCGTGGACCACTACTGGTTCCTCGACGACGGCCGCAGCCACGTCGACGCGATCGTGCGCAGCCCGGCCGCCACCCTGGCCCGGGACATGAGCGCCGTGGCACCGCCCGCCCGCGCCTATCTCCTGCTGTCCCAGGGGCAGATCGCCAACTCCGAGATGGACGGCCAGCTCGACGGCGCGAAACTGGAGCGCATCCGCCGGTCGGTGGCCGCGTCACCGCGGTTCCGGCTGGTGGCCGAGAACAGCGCCGGCACGGTCTACGTCCTCGAACCGGCCGCCGAGACGGGGGGCGTGGTCCGATGACCCCGCAGGACCTCGTGATCCGCATGCTGCCGGCGTTCGGTGGCTGGCTGGCGCTGGCCGCCCTCGCCCTGCCCGGCGGTTCACCGCCGCGCGGCGCCGCGGTGGCGCTCTTCCTGGCCGCCGGTCCGGGCGCGGCCCTGGTCCGGATCTGCGGCCCGGCGCTGCGGTTCCGCCCCGCCGAGGGCCCCGTCGACCGCCGCAGCGCCGACTTCGACCGCCACTCCGACCTGCTGGAACGGGTGATGCTGGCCGTGCTGCTGAGCGTCTGCGCGGTCATGCTCGTCGCGACGGTGCTGATCGCCACGCGCGCCTTCAGCGGGGAGCGGGTGCTGCTGATCCTCACCCTGCTGACCACGCTCGCCGCGTTCTGTCCGCGCCTGCGCGCCGCCCCGGCGCCGAAGCCGGGGCGGCCACCGAGGACACGGAAGGGTGCCGCTCCGTGAACGTGCACCGCGAACCACGGCACCGCGAACCACGGCACCGCGAACCACGGCACCGCGAACCACGGCACCGCGAACCACCCCACCGGCGCGTCCGCCGCCGTCTGCTGCTGGCCTCCGCCGTCGTGGCGTGCGCGGTGCTGCTGGCGGTGCTCGCCCTGCGCGACACCGCCGGCCCCGACGACGGCTCCGGGACCAGCCCCTCCGGCCAGGGCGAGCGGTGCCGCCCGACCGCACTGCTCGAACCGCCGTGCGGCGCCTGGTTCGGCGCCTTCGTACAGCACGACAAGTCGAACCTCGCCGAGAAGGTGCGCGCCTACGAGGAGAAGGCCGGCCGCAAGCTGGACATCGTGTACACGTACCACGACATGTCCGCCGTCACCGGCACCCGTCTCGAAGGCCAGTTGCTGACCGAGCAGGAGCAGCGGGTCGGCGCGGACCGGATGCTGCTGCTGTCCTGGGAGAGCAAGTGGTGGGGCGGCACGAAGCGGCAGCAGCCGACCTGGCGGCAGATCTACGAGGGGGAGCTGGACGACTCCGTCATCGACGTCCAGGCGGAGCGGATCAAGGAGTACGGGGAGCGCACCGGCAAGAAGGTGTTCCTCTCCTTCGACCTGGAGATGGACACCCGCACCCCGGCCAGCGGCAGTCCCGAGGACTACGTCCGGGCCTACCGGCACATCCACGACCGGTTCCGCGACCTCGGCGTGGACAACGTGGTGTGGACGTGGGTGATCACCGGTTACCTGAACCACGCCGACCTGTTCGAGCGGCTGTATCCCGGGGACGACTACGTCGACTGGATCGGCTACAACCAGTACAACTACTACCGCTGCCACCAGACGCGGTGGCTGAGCTTCGCCCGGACGCAGCACGCCACGCACGACTGGATCCGGGCGCACATATCCGACGACAAGCCGCTGATGCTGTCGGAGTTCGGCAGCGCGTCCGACCCGGACCGGCCGGACCGGCAGGCCCAGTGGTACGCGCGGGTGCCCGGGGTGCTCAGGGACCTGGACGGGGTCAAGGCCGCGCTCCAGTGGAACTACCGGGACCCGGGACCGCACTGCGACCTGTCGGTGGCCGGCGACGCGGCCTGGCGCAGTCTGCGCGCGGCGGTCGCCGACCCGTATCTCAACCAGCCGGCCCCGTAAGGGTGGTCACCCCGCGAACTCGGGGCCGCGCAGCACCGCGCGGCCCCGCCGGTACCACCGCCAGGCGACCGTCTTCGGGCTGTCCCGGTGGGGCGCGAGCCGCGCGCCCCGCCCGGCCAGCCAGTCCGTCACGTCGGCGAGCGTGTGGGTGCGCCGGACGATGAGGCGGGCGATGCGGTACCGCTCGTCCCGGTCGGAGCTGAGCGCGTGCCGCACCGCGGTCGCCGTCTCGTAGCCGGCCCGGGCCGACATGGCCCGCACCCTGGCGCTGTTGTAGCCGTGCGGGTAGGCGAGGTGGCGGACCGGGTGGCCGAGGGTGTCCTCCAGTACCGCCTTGGAGGAGCGGAGTTCGACCGCCAGCGCCTTGGCGGACAGGGTGTCGAGCTGGGCGTGGGTGACGGTGTGGCTGCCGACCTCCATGCCGTGCTGCTCCAGGCCGGCCGCCTGGGCCAGGGTCATCATCGGGGCGGGCGGCAGCAGACTGTGTCCGCCGGGCGCGATGGCCCCGGTGGTGAGGTAGGCGGTGGCGGCCAGGCCCCGCCCGGCCAGCGTCTCGGCGGTCGGCCCCGGCAGGTCGGCGAAGCCGTCGTCGAAGGTGAGCAGTACCGGCCGGGGCGGCAGCGGGGCCCGGCCGGCGAGGTGGTCGGCGAGCGCGCTGATGGTCAGCGGCGTACGGCCGCTGCCGGCGATCGCGTCCAGGTGCGCGGCGAACTGCTTCGGCGTGACGGTGAACTCCGCGATCCAGCCGGGCGGGTCGTCCATCACGGCGTGGTAGAGGAAGACGGGGATGCACGTCCCCCTCGCCGCCCCGGCCCCGCCTCGCATGCCCCCGCCCGGTCTGCCTCCGGCACTCCCGCCCCCGCCCATCACCGCTCCCCTGCGACGGTTCGCAGCGCCCGCCGGGCCCGCAGATAGCCGAGCGGGCCGTACAGCATCCCCCGGCGCTGGAGCCGCGACAGCCGCCGTGGCCAGGGATGGGTACGGTCGTCGTGCCCCCCTGGAGCCGTCCCGGCTGCGCGGTCCGTGTCCCGTACGGCGGTCAGGGTGCGGGCGTGTGCCAGTCCGCCCGGCAGCCGGGCGAGGAAGGCGGGCAGCAGGGCCGGGCAGTTGACCAGGACCGCCGTCAGATAGGCGGTGAGCCCCGCCCCGTAGCCGAACGCCTGGGTCTCCAGGTCCCGCCAGGTCTCCCGGTGGTGGTGCCAGACCAGGGCCGTCGGGGTGTAGCGCAGCCGGTACCCGTGGGCGAGCACCCGGACGAAGCCGTAGAGGTCGTCGCCGCCCCGGGCGGGCGTGCCCGCGCCGGTGGCCGGGTCGAAGCCGCCGACCTCGCGCAGCACCGCGGTCCGGAAGGCCATGCCGGCGCCGGAGCCGAACCGTCCGGCGGTGAACGGGAACAGCGGTTCGTCGGCGGGCGGGTCGGCGGGGTCGTAGGTCCGCGCGGTGAAGCCCTTGGCGAAGCCGCCGTGGCTCTCCAGGAGGACCTGGGCGGGGGTGCGCAGCCGGGCGGGCAGGATCAGGCCGGTGACGCAGCCGAGGCCCGGGTCGGCGGCGAACGGCGTGCTCAGTTCGGCCAGCCAGCGCGGGTCGGCGACCACGTCGTCGTCGGTGAAGGCGGTCACCTCGCCGCGTACGACACCGAGCCCGCGATTGTGCGCGACGGCGAGGCCGGGCACCGGTTCACGCACGTACCGCACCCGTTCGCCGTACTTCCGCGTCACCAGGTCCCGGGTCTCGTCGGTCACCGGCGCGTTGTCCACGACGACGATCTCGAAGTCCGGGTGGTCCTGGGCGAGCAGCGAGTCGAGGGCGCGGGCCAGCTGACCGGCGCGTTCCCGGGTGGCGACGACGACACTGGCGGACGGGGGCGTCCGGTCGTCCGGCCGCGGGACCGGCGCCGGACCGCCCGGCAGGTCCCCGGCGAGCGCCGCCAGCACGGACCCCGCGTCGGCGCCCTCCGGCACCCGTCCCAGCAGGGTGCCGACCGGCCGTCCCGCCCGCCGGACCAGCACGAACACCTCGCCCGCGGTCACCGGCGGGCTCCCCGGCCCCGGTCTGAGCGACGGCCGCGCGGCCGCGCCGTCCCCGAGCTCCAGCTCGGCCACCTGCACCGGCCCGATGCGCAGGAAGTCCGCTATCTCCCGGGCCGCGGTCTCCCGTGCCGTCCCCCGTAGCGCCCACCCTGTCCCGAACACACGCATCCCCCCTCGGTCCTCGGTCGTCTATGTGCGCCGCAGCCGCGCCGCGCCGCGCAGCGTCCGGGCCGCCAGCGAGGCCAGCCGCGGCCGGTCGCGAACGAACCCGTGCGCCCGGCGCGCGGGCTCGCGGCCGAGCCAGTACAGCGCGGCGCCCGCCCCCCAGCGCGTCACCGCGCCCTCGTACACGGGCAGCTCGCCCGTCTTCAGCGAGTCCTTGTACTCGGCCGCGCCGCGTCCCATGTCCAGCAGGCCGATGCCCTCGGCGGCGGCGGCCTCGGCCATCCGCAGATGCAGCACCAGTCCCGGCGAGTACTTCGCGACCGTCACGTCGTACGCCGGGAACCAGCAGGCCAGGACGGTCGACGAGCGCAGTCCGAAGTGGGCGGCGACCGGCCGCCCCGCGGCGTAGAGGACGGACAGCGTGCCGGCGCACTCCGGGGTGCGGGTGGCGGCGAGCCGGCCGACGAGCTCGGTGATCCAGCGCTGCGCGAACCGGTCGCGGCGGCCGGTCCTGCGGTACTGCGCCGACTTCCACGCCATCAGCGTGCGCAGCGCGGCCGGGTCGCGCTCGTCGAACACGAAGCGCACGTCCCCGACCTGGCGGCCGAGCCGGCGTTCCTTGGCCAGGGTGGTCTTGAGGAACTTCGGCGACCGGGCGCGCAGCGCGCGCTCGTACGCCGGGTAGCCGTTCGCGACGTCGATGACGTGCGAGGCGTACTCCTGGGCGGCGTACGGCGTGAACAGTCCCTGGTCCGCCTCCAGGTTGTCGTAGGCGAAGCTCGACAGCCCGCAGGCGCGCAGCAGCTGGCGCGGGTCCGGAAGCGGGCCCTGGCGCAGTACCGCTCCCTGGCAGTCCGACACCCCGAGACCGATGGCCCGGCCCTGCCCCAGCGGGCCGCGCTCGTACGGCAGGAAACCGGCCGGTTCGCCGCCGTCGTGGAGCACCGCCACCCGCGCCCGCGGCCGGACCCGGCCCACGGCTTCGGTGAACTCCGGTTCCATGAAGGGGTTGCGAGGGGCGTGCGACTTGGCGCGCAGCTCACGCCAGTGCTCCCGTTCCCCCTCGCCCAGTTCCCCAGGCCTCAGCACCCGAATGCGTCCACTGCTCAACCCGACCCCCCGATCAAGTCCCCCTAAACAGAAGGAAGGTACCTCTGGGGCCGCTCGGAGGGTAGAGAGCGGAGCATGTTGTTGCCAACCGGTGCACAGCGCTTTAACTGCCTTTAGCCGGTGATGCGACAGCTTTCGGACATGTGGACCGGTGAACGAGTGGCTGCCGAGGGTGAGTCGGGAGCGCGCGATGTCCGTATTCTCTGATCATGGACCCCACCGCATACGCACTCGTCGCCACCGATCTGGACGGAACGCTGCTGCGCGGCGACGACACCGTCTCCGAGCGGTCGCTCGCCGCGCTCGGCCGGGTGGCCGCGGCGGGGGCGCACCACCTGGTGGTGACGGGCCGCCCGGCGCCGCGAGTGCGCCCGCTGCTCGGCGACCTCGGCTGCGGGGGGCTCGCGGTGTGCGGCCAGGGCGCGCAGGTGTACGACGCCGGCGCGGACCGGCTGCTGTGGTCGGTCACCTTGGACCGGGAGCTGGCCGAGACCGCGCTCGGCAAGATCGAGGCCGAGGTGGGCCAGGTGCACGCGGCCGTCGACCAGGACGGGGTGGCGGGGCTCACGCTGATCGAGCCCGGGTACCTGATGCCGCACCCGACGCTGCCCGCCGTGCGGGTGGACCGGCGCGACGACCTGTGGGCGGCGCCCATCAGCAAGGTGCTGCTGCGCCACCCCTGGCTGTCCGACGACGAGCTGGCGAGGACGGCCCGCGCGGTGGTCGGCTCGCTCGCCACGGTCACCATGTCGGGGCCGGGGACGGTCGAGCTCCAGCCCAGCGGCGTCACCAAGGCGACCGGTCTGGCGCTGGCGGCGGAGCACCTGGGGCTGAGCCCGCGGCGGACGGTTGCCTTCGGGGACATGCCCAACGACATCCCGATGTTCCTGTGGGCGGCGCACGGCGTCGCCATGGCCGGCGCCCACCCGGAACTGCGGGCGGTCGCCGACGAGGTCACCACGTCGAACGAGGACGACGGCGTGGCCGTCGTCCTCGAACGACTCTTCACGTGACTCTTCACGTGACTCTTCGCGTGCCTCTTTGTGCGACGCCGGGCTCAGTACGCGCTGTAGACGTTGTCCATCGAGCCGTACCGGTCGGCCGCGTAGTTGCAGGCGGCGGTGATGTTGGCGACCGGGTCGTACAGGTCCCAGGAGGTGCCGTCGACGTGGTAGGCGTCGAAGGTGGGCTGGATGACCTGGAGCAGGCCCTTGGACGGGGTGCCGTTGACGGCGTTGATGTCCCAGTTGTTGATGGCGAACTGGTTGCCGGACGACTCCCGCATGATGTTGCGGTAGATGCCGTTGTACGAGCCCGGGATGCCCTTGTCGGCCATGATGTCGAGCGACTGGCGGATCCAGCCGTCGAGGTTGTTGCTGTAGCCGTTCGCCGCGGTCATCGCGGCCGTGGTGGTCGCCGTGGTCGAGTCGGCGGCCGGGGTGGCGGCGGACGCGCTGGTGGCGCCGGCGATCGGCAGTGCGAGCACGGCCGCGCCGGCCCCGGCGAGGGCGAGCTTGCGGACGAGTCGGTTGGTCCCGGCGGCGTGCCGGAGGCCCTTTGCAGGCATGATGCGGTCCTCTCCATACGCCTGCGAGGTGAGCTGTCGGGTTCGGGCGGAAAGGTGCCCGGCCGTGCCCTGTCGGGCCCGGCTTCACCCCGAGCCGCCCCGGTCCGGTGGACCGGCGCGGCGACTTACCTGGGTCCCCCGCTCCTGCCGTGAATGAGTCGGATGTGGGTGCGTCGGGCGGTGGCAGGATTCGGCGTCCGCTCGACAGGCCGGGAACGTATGCGACAGCACATGTCCGGAACAAGTGCCGGAATCACCTAACGTGCATGTTGACCTTGATCTGAGGCATTTGGGGTGCTTGATCCTTTGCTAATGGCAAGGGTCAACTGGCTTACGGGGCAACGGGATGGATGCTGTACGGGCGGTGCCGCGCGGTCGGGCGACAGCGTGAGTCAACTCACTGGCGTCGACAAGTAAGGCAAATCGGGCAATAAGGCCAACTCATGCTTTATGGGCCAGTGGTGGCGGGGCGGCCCGCGTCACTCGCCCGAAAGTGGGAACGGAGGTCCATAGGTCGAATGGGTGACGTTCCCGGGTCGCACGACGTTGGGAGGGGTGGTGGGATCCGTGATGTCAATCCATGTCCGCTCATATCGCCTGATCAAAAACATACAGTTCATGATCTGATACCGACCGGCCTGTAACGGTGGGCGCTATCGGTGATCGAAAGGTGACCGGATACGCTGACTTGAGTGATGGCAGCGACCTATCGACCAGCCGTGTAACCGCGAGTAGACACCAGCAGACAGGAGACCCCTCGTGACCGTCGTCGGGCCGTTCGGGCTGAGCGTGCGGGACCAGGCTCTGGAAGCCGATGTCCAGGCCGGAATGGCGGCAGTCGAGGAAGGGCTGCTGGAGGCAACCAAGAGCGAGGTGCCCTTCATCACGGAGGCCGCCCAGCACCTGGTGCGGGCCGGCGGCAAGCGGTTCCGGCCGCTGCTGGTGATGCTCGCGGCCCAGTTCGGCGACCGCCACGCCCCGGGCATCGTGCCCTCGGCCGTCGTCGTGGAGCTGACCCACCTCGCCACGCTCTACCACGACGACGTGATGGACGAGGCCGCGGTGCGCCGCGGGGTGCCCAGCGCCAACACCCGCTGGGACAACTCGGTCGCCGTGCTGACCGGCGACTTCCTCTTCGCCCGGGCCTCGCAGATCCTCGCCGATCTCGGCCCGGAGGCGGTCCGGGTGCAGGCCCTGGCGTTCGAGCGGCTGGTCACCGGCCAGATCCTGGAGACCGCGGGACCGCAGGACGGCCGGGACCCGGTCGAGCACTACCTGGACGTGCTGGGCGGCAAGACCGGCTCGCTGGTGGCGGTCTCCTGCCGGTTCGGCGCGATGATGTCCGGCGCCGACGAGACGGTCGTCGACGTCCTCACCCAGTACGGCGAGCGGCTCGGCGTCGCCTTCCAGCTCGCGGACGACGTGCTGGACATCGCCTCCGACCCCGACGAGTCCGGCAAGACCCCCGGCACCGACCTGCGCGAGGGCATCGCGACCCTCCCGGTGCTGCGGCTGCGTGAGCGCGCCGCCCGGCTGGGACTGGCCGAGGACCTCGCCCTGTGCGAGCTGCTCGCCTCCGACCTCACCGACGACGACCGGCACGCCGAGGCGCTGCGCCTGCTGCGCGCCCACCCGGCCCTGGAACAGGCCCGGCGGGACACCGTCCGCTACGCGGAGGAGGCCCGCGCGGCACTGGCCCCGCTGCCGGCCTGCGACGCGAAGACGGCGCTGGTCGAGCTGTGCGACGCGGTCGTGCACCGGGCCGGCTGACACCCCGTCCCCTACGGGTCGGGGTACGCCCCGCCGTCGCGTGTCATACCGCAGCAGTACACGGAGTTGAGCCTGCGGTCTGACGCATTCCGGTGGCCGATTTGGTCAGATGGTCATCACGGAAAACCACACATCCTCACCGATTCGGGTGAGAATGGCGGCTCAAGGTGGACTTCGGGGTGACGGGGCGAGGTCACGGACAGCCGCCGGCGACGACGGAGGTAGGGCACATGGCACCGTACGAATCCGGAACCGATACCGATACCGGTACCGATACCAATGCCGACTTGGCTGCCGAGGCCGAGGCGCGCGGGGCGCGCCGCCGCAGGGCCGCGCGGTACGTCGTCCCGGTCACGGTGATGGGCGTCGCGGCGGCCACCATCGGACTGGTTCCCGCGCTCGCCGACTCCGGGGACCCCGACCTGCCCGACATCACGGCGCAGCAGCTCGTGGAGAAGATCGCCGCGTCGGACACGCAGCAGCTGTCCGGCACGGTCAAGATCAGCACCGACCTGGGCCTGCCGGACCTCGGGGGTCTGGAGAGCGGCCTGCTGTCCGGTGCCGCGTCCTCCGGCGGGAGCGGCGGCGCGGACGAGGGTTCCGCCGCGGACCCGTCCGCGCAGCTGACGGAGCTGGCCTCGGGCACGCACACGCTGCGCGTCGCGGCCGACGGCCCCGACCGGCAGAAGGTGTCGCTGCTCCAGGACGCCGCCGAGTACAGCCTGATCCACGACGGCAAGGACGTCTGGGGCTACGACAGCAAGTCCGGCGAGGTCTACCACTCGACCGCCGACACCTCCGGCGCCGCTGACCCGGACGATCGGGCGGCGGAGGTACCGGCCACGCCCGGCGACCTCGCCGAGGAGGCCCTGAAGTCGGTCGACGACACCACCTCCGTGACCGTCGACGGCACCGCGCAGGTGGCCGGCCGGGACGCGTACCGCCTGGTGATCGAGCCGAAGCAGAAGGGTTCCACGGTCGGCTCGATCAGTGTGGCCGTGGACGCGAAGACCGGGGTGCCGCTGAAGTTCACGCTCAGCCCGGCGGGCGGCGGCTCGGCGGTGGTGGACGCCGGATTCACCCAGGTCAGCTTCGCCAAGCCGGCCGCGTCGACGTTCGACTTCACGCCGCCGAAGGGCGCGAAGGTGACCGAGGGCGACGAGATCGGCAAGAGCGCCGAGACCGGCAAGGGCGCCGAGACCGGCAAGGGTGCCGCGTCGGGCCAGGCGGACCAGAAGGGCGAGGTGGGCAAGGACCTCGACGGCCTGAAGGTGATCGGCGCGGGCTGGAACGCGGTCGCGACCTTCGACACCGGCGCCGAGGGCGGCCTGCCGACCGGTGCCGCCGGCGGCGACCTCGGCGGCTTCCTGGACTCGCTCGGCGACCAGGTCAAGGGGAAGTTCGGTACGGGCACGGTGTTCAGCACCCGGCTGGTCAACGCCCTGATGACCGACGACGGCACGGTGTACGTGGGCGCCGTCACCAAGGACGCGCTGGTCGCGGCGGCCGACGCGGACCAGTGAGGGGCAGCACCCGTACCCCGCAGCGGACGAAGTGAAGGAGCCGATGGACGACGCCGTCATCGCCACCCGGGGACTCACCAAGCGTTACCGCGGCGGACAGCTCGCCGTGGACGGTCTGGACCTGACCGTCCCGGCGGGCAGTGTCTTCGGCTTCCTCGGCCCCAACGGCTCCGGCAAGACCACCACCATCCGCATGCTGATGGGCCTGATCGCACCCACCTCGGGCACCGCCCGGGTGCTGGGCCGCCCGATGCCGCGCGCCGCCCGCGCCGTACTGCCCGAGGTCGGCGCCCTCATCGAGGGCCCGGCCCTGTACGGCTTCCTGTCCGGCCGCGACAACCTGCTGCGCTACGACGCCGCCGACCCGGCCGCCGACCCGCGCACCCGGCGCGACCGGGTGGCCGCGGCACTGGACCGGGTCGGGCTGACGGCCGCCGCCGGCAAGAAGGCGAAGGCGTACTCGCTGGGCATGCGGCAGCGGCTGGGCCTGGCGGCGGCGCTGCTCCAGCCGCGCCGCCTGCTGGTCCTGGACGAGCCGACCAACGGGCTCGATCCGCAGGGCATGCGGGAGATCCGCATCCTGGTGCGGGACCTGGCTTCGGACGGCACGACCGTCTTCCTCTCCTCCCACCTGCTGGACGAGATCGAACAGGTGTGTACGCATGTGGCCGTGATGACCAGGGGCCGCCTGATCACCCAGGGGCCGGTCGCCGACCTGGCCGCCGGCGCGCGCGGGCGACTGGTGGTGACCACGCCGGACACGGCGGACGCGGCCCGGGTGCTGAAGGAACAGGGCGCCGCCGACGTCGTGATCGCCGAGGCCCGGGTGACGGCCGAGCCGCCGGAACGCGACCCGGCCGAGGTGAATGCCGCGCTGGTGGCGGCCGGGGTCCGGGTGCGCGGCTTCGGCCTGGAGCGGGCCTCCCTGGAGGACGCGTTCGTGGCGCTGACCGGGGAGGGCTTCGATGTCGCGGGCTGAGATGCGGCCGGACGTACCGGAGGCATCGGACGTACCAGGTGTACCGGATGTAACAGGTGTACCGGACGTACCGGGCGTACCAGACATGTCAGAAGTGCGGGAGCCGCGTGCCCTCTGGAGCCTGGGGCTGCTGCGCAACGAGTTGCTGACCACCTTCCGGCGCTGGCGGACCCTCGCGCTGCTGGCGGTGCTGGCCGCCGTGCCGGTGCTGGTCGGCATCGCCGTGAAGATCGAGACCGGCGACGGGGACCCGGCCGGCGGCGGGGGCGGCGGCGGACCGGCGTTCATCTCGCAGGTCACCAACAACGGACTGTTCCTGGTCTTCACCGCGCTGGCCGCGACACTGCCGTTCTTCCTGCCGATGGCGATCGGCGTCGTCGCCGGGGACGCGCTCGCCGGCGAGGCGAGCGCCGGCACCCTGCGCTACCTGCTGGTCGCCCCGGCCGGCCGCACCCGCCTGCTGCTCACCAAATACGCGACCGTACTGGCCTTCTGCCTGGCCGCCACCCTGGTGGTCGCCGGCTCGGCGCTCGCGGTCGGGGCGCTGTTGTTCCCGCTCGGCGACCTGACCACCATCTCCGGGACCCGGATCAGCTTCGCCGAGGGCCTGGGCCGGGCCCTGCTGATCGCCCTGGTGGTCGCCGCCTCCCTGGTCGGCGTGGCGGCGCTCGGCCTGTTCGTCTCGACGCTGACCGGCAGCGGCATCGCGGCGATGGCGACGACGGTCGGCCTGCTGATCACCGTTCAGATCCTGGACCAGATCCCGCAGCTGCACGCCCTCCAGCCGTACTTCTTCTCCCACTACTGGCTGTCCTTCGCCGACCTGCTGCGCGAACCGGTCTACTGGGACGACCTGGTGAAAAACCTCGGCCTCCAGGCGCTGTACGCGGCGGTGTTCGGCTCGGCCGCCTGGGCACGGTTCACGGCGAAGGACATCACGGCCTGAGCCGCGGCCCGGCGAACCGCGGCCTGAGTCATGGGCTGACGCCGGTGTCTTCGGCCCGCTGGGCGACCGCGAGCAGCAGTGCCTCCGCGCCGTGCGGTGCCACCAGTTGGAGCCCGGCCGGGCAGCCGTCGGTGCCAAAGCCCGCCGGGAGACTGAGCGCCGGATGCCCGCTGAGGTTGAACGCCCAGGTCAGCGCGGTGGAGTAGCGGTCGCCCGGACCCTCGTGGCCATGCGGCGCGGTCGGTGTCGTCGGCGTGAGCAGCAGGGCGGCCGTGCCGAACAGCAGCGCCAGCCGGCGGTCGTTCTCCGCCCGGGTCCGCAGCGCGTCGCGCGGATCGGCGCCGGGGGTGCGCAGGGCCAGCCAGGCGGGCCCCGGGTCCAGCAGCCGGAGCGGTCGCCGGGGCCGTACCAGCCGTACGGCGCCCGCCGCGACCAGCCGGTCGACCGCGGCGCGGGCCAGGGCGACGGGCTCCTCGTCAACGGCGGCGAAGCCGAGGTCGGGGGACCAGAGGGCGGGCACCGGGAGCGCGGGGCCGGCCAGGCCGGCGGCGCGGGGCGCCATGGCCCGCAGATACGCCGCCGCGTCCGCCGCCGACCGGGTGAGGACGCCGGGCGCCGCCAGCCGCGTACGGTCGGCGTTGGTCAGCTTCAGTCCGAGCACGCCGCACCACGCCGCCGGGATCCGCACCGACCCGGCCCCGTCGCCGCCGGTCGCCAGCGGCACCAGCCCCGTCGCCACGGCCGCCGCCGCCCCGGCCGAGGAGCCGCCCGGCGTACGGTCGGCCCGCCACGGGTTGACGGTACGGCCCCGGGCGCCGAGCCCCCAGGTCTGCCAGCCGGGGCCGGGGCCCGGCACGGACGTCGCGCCCACGGCGACACACCCGGCCGCCAGCAGCGGGCCCGCCGCCCGCAGCCCCCGCCGGCCCTTCACGGCGATCGGCACGCCCGCCAGCGGCAGCCGGGCGTCCACCTCGGCGGCCCGGCGCGCCGCGTCCGCCGCCCAGACCTCCAGGAACGCGCCGAGCGAGGCGTCGGCGGCCGCGATCCGGCCGAGCGCCGCCGCCACGGCGTCCGCGGCCCGCAGCCGACCCGACCGGACCGCCTCGGCGGTCTCCCCGGCGGCCGGGGCGGCGCGGCCCGCCCAGGGGTGCCGCAGCGATCGGTCGTCGTGAGCGTGCCGGGTGGTCAGCGGGCCGCCCCGGTCAGCCGGGCCAGCGCCTGCGTGCCGCGTGGCGGGGAGCCGCCGAGGTCGCCCAGCCGCCAGGCGGGCACCCAGGGCACATGGTGCACGCCCACGGCGGATTCGAGCAGCCGCACCCGCTGGACCAGGGGGCGCGGCAGCCGTCCCGGCGCGTCCGCCACCAGCACGACGGCGGCCAGGTCCAGTCCTGGCGGCGTCTCCCCGTGCCGGACGGCGTCCAGCGCGCGGACGGCGGCGGCCAGGCCCGCCGCGTGGGTGCGGGCGACCAGCAGGACGGACGGCGGATCGGCCGGGCCGGGCCAGTTCCGGCCGCAGTCCTGCCCGCCGTAGACCTCGGCGAGGGTGGTGACGCCCGCGCCGCCGTGGCTGCCGACCCAGGAGTGGCGCCGTGCGGCGGGCGGCACCGCTTCGGGTGCGGACACCGGTCCGCGGATCCAGATCTCCGGCCCTTGCTGCATGCTGGTGCGCATGCCCGTGTTCCTCCCTCGTCACGCCCCGCCCCGCGGCCCGAAACGCCCCGGCGGCCAGGCCCCCACCTCCTGGAACGAGCCTGTGACAGCGCGGTGACGTGAGAACCGCGAGCGAGCGGAGAGACTCAACAGTAGGTGTTCGAATGGCTCCGGACGGCACGGGGAGGGAAACCACCGGTACGGCCGCCCACGGAACCCGCCCATGAGTGAGGGAACGATGGCACGACTCAGCCGCGACAAGAAGCGGGACCACCCACGTGTCGGACACCCGGCCGCGCCGATCGACGTACGGGTGGCGGGCGCCGGAACCGGCACGGTCGGCGGCGTCCCCGTCGCCGCCGTACCGGGCGAGGAGATCCAGCAGACCGTACTGAACCGGCTCCAGGGCCTCGCCCGCGCCGCGGGCCGGCCGGTGCTCGCCACCGTCCACGACGAGCGCATCGGCTACGTCGTCGCGCTGCGCGTCGATCCGGACGGCTCCAGCCACCTGATGGCCGAGCCGGCCCGCACGGACCCGCCGCCGGCCACCGCCCGCGCCGCGCACGAACGGCCCAACGGGGCGATGCCGGCCGCGCCGGGCCCGGCTCCGGCTCCGGCTCCGGTCCCGGCGGGCGATCCGTCCCCGACGTTCCGGCTGCGGACGCTGCCGGAGACCGGACCGACTGCCGGACCGGCTGCCGGGCCGCCGGCCGGTCCGCCGACCGCGCCGCCGGCCGGTCAGGCGCGGGCGTTCGGCGCGGCTCCCGGGACGGTCGCGCCGCCGACCGGCGAGTTCGGCCCGCCGCCGCGGATGGACGGCCCGGCGGCGCCGGCCGGGCCTCCCCGGACCAGCACGCCGGGCGCGCCGCCCGTGCCGCCCGCGCCCCCGGCACCAGCCACGCCCGCCGCACCGCCGCCGCCCCCCGCAGCCGTCGAGTCCCCGTCGCCCAAGTCCCCGTCGGTCAAGCCCGTGTCGGCCAAGCCCCCGTCGGTCAAGTCCCCGAAGCTCGATGTCCACCTGGGGAGTGACGCCGATCTCGTCGCCGACACCCAGCCGACCCCGGCCCGCGGTTTCGACGCCGTGGCCGAGGCCGTGCTCGGGGACGGACCGATCACCGCACCCGGCGACAGCACCGCCCCCGCCGTACTCGCGGAACCCACCGCCCGGGTCAACGAGGCGGTCCGGGACGGCCGTACCGAGGAGGCGGCCCAACTGGCCGAGCAGGCCGTCGCGGAGGCGACCGGGGCACTCGGCGCCGACCACCCCGAGATCCTCCGGCTGCGCGAACTGACCGCCTACATCGCCTACCTGTCCGGCGACCCGGTGCACGCCCTGCACACGGCGCTGGACGTGGCCCGCGTGCACCACCGCGCGGGCGACGCGGAGGCCGCCTACGGCACCGTGCGCAGCGCGGCCACCGCCTGGCGCGCGGTGCGCGACCCCGCCGAGGGGCTGGAACTGGGCCACGAGCTGATCAGCCTGTGGACCGCGCTCGCCGTCGAGGCGGGCCCGGCCGCCGACGACATAGAGGAACTGGAGTCCGCCCGCGCCCGGATGGGCCGCCTCACCGAACGCGCCCGGGCGCTGGCGGAGTAGGACCGGGCTGGAGGGGGCGTACGGCCTCGGGGAGGGCTCCCGGGGCCGCGCCGGGCGCCGCCCGCAGCGCCCGCGCGTTGCGGCGCGCCGTGCGCAGCGCGTTCCAGGTCAGCAGCACGAGCGCCACCCACACCAGGGCGAAGCCGGCCCAGCGCTCGGGCGGCATCTCCTCGTGGAAGTAGAGGATGCCGAGCAGGAACTGGAAGACCGGCGCCAGGTACTGGAGCAGGCCCAGCGTGGACAGCGGGACGCGGATCGCGGCGGCGCCGAAGCAGACCAGGGGCAGCGCGGTGACCAGGCCGGTCGCGGCGAGCAGCACGGCGTGCCCCGCCCCCTCGGTGCCGAAGGTGGCGTCGCCGTGCGCGCTCAGCCAGGCCAGATAGCCCAGCGCGGGCAGGAACTGGATCGCCGTCTCGGCGGCCAGTGACTCCACCCCGCCGAGGTTGACCTTCTTCTTCACCAGACCGTAGGTGGCGAAGGAGAAGGCGAGGCACAGGGAGATCCACGGCGGCTGGCCGTAGCCGACGGTGAGGACGACGACGGCCGCGAAGCCGGTCCCGACGGCCGCCCACTGCACCGGCCGCAGCCGCTCCTTCAGCAGCAGCACGCCGATGGCGATGGTGACCAGCGGGTTGATGAAGTAGCCGAGGGACGCCTCGACGACATGGCCGCTGTTGACGGCCCAGATGTAGACGCCCCAGTTGACGGTGATGACGGCCGCGGCGACCGTGACCAGGCCGAGCTTGCGCGGCTGCCGCAGCAGTTCGCCCGCCCAGGCCCAGCGCCGTACGAAGAGCAGCGCGACGGCGACGAAGACCAGGGACCAGGCCATCCGGTGGGCGAGGATCTCCCCGGCCCCGGCGGGCTTGAGCAGCGGCCAGAAGAGCGGGACGAGTCCCCACATCCCGTAGGCCGCGAAACCGTTCAGCAGACCTATTCGCTGCTCGGCCTTCGACGTCCCGGTCGCTGTTCCGGTCGCTGTTCCGGCCGACGTCCCGGTCGCTGTTCCGGCCGACGTCCCAGTCGATGTTCCGGTCACGGGCACCCCCTTCTCGCACGCTGGTCGCCCGCAGACGGTAGCGCCGCACGCCGCCGCCTGTCATGTCCGTATCGCCATACGGTCATGACAGGCGGCTGATCCGGGGACCCGCCGCTCACTTGCCCAGCGCGGCCTCGATCGCCGTGGCGAGCGGGGTGGTCGGCCGGCCGATGAGCCGGGACAGGTCACCGGTGGTGACGACCAGTTCGCCCTTCTCGGTGGCGGCCTCCACGCCGCCCAGGACCTGGGCCACCGGCTCCGGCAGCCCGGCGGCGACGAGGTCGCGGACGTACTCCTCGACGGACACGGGGCGGTAGCCGACCTCGCGGCCGCTGCGCCGGCTCAGCTCGGCCGCGTACTCGGCGAAGCTCCACGACTCGTCGCCGCCCAGCTCGTACCGCTTGTTCTCGTGTCCCTCGCCGGTCAGTACGGCGACGGCGGCGGCCGCGTAGTCGGCTCGGGCGGCGGAGGAGATGCGGCCCTCGCGGGCGGCCTGCACGACGGCGCCGTGCTCCAGGGTCCGGGCGATGTTCTCGGTGTGGTTCTCGTGGTACCAGCCGTTGCCCAGGATCACCCAGGGCAGGCCGGAGGCGAGCAGCACCTTCTCGGTGGCCCGGTGGTCGTCCGCGAGGGCGGCGGTCAGGCTGCTGGGGGCGCTGGTGTAGGCGAGCAGGGCCACACCGGCCGCCGCGGCGGCGTCGATGACGGTCCGGTGCTGTGCCGGGCGGTCCTTGGTGACCTCGTTGCCGGAGATCAGCAGCACCTTGTCGCCCGCCGCGAACAGCCCGTCGAAGGTCTCGGGCGCGTTGTAGTCGGCCACGGCGAGCCGTACGCCGCGCTCCGCGAGGTCGGCGGCCCGTGCCCGGTCCCGCACGACGGCGGTGACCTGGTCGGCCGGGACCTGCTCCAGCAACTGCCGCACCACGTGGCGGCCGAGGTGTCCGGTGGCTCCGGTGACGACGATGCTCATGATCGGTGACTCCTTGTGCGGTGACGGCTTGTGCGGTGACGGCTTGTGTCACTCACCCTAAGAAGTGCGCTAACTAAATGACAGTACCCACTTTGAAGTAAGGTACCGGCATGAAGGTAAGTGAGAGCCGGGCGGCCGATCCCCGGGAAGCCGCCTGCCCCTACCGGCTGGTCCTGGAGCACGTCACCAGCCGCTGGGGCGTCCTGGTGCTGATGGAGCTGCTGGAGCGGCCCTACCGCTTCGGCGAGCTGCGCCGGGCCGTCTCCCGGCGGGGCCGGACGGCCAGCGAGAAGATGCTGGCGCAGACCCTCCAGACGCTGGAGCGCGACGGACTGGTGCACCGCGACGCCAAGCCGGTGATCCCGCCGCGGGTGGACTACTCGCTGACCGGGCTCGGCCGGGAGGCCGCCGAACAGGTGCGCGACCTGGCCGAGTGGTCGAAGGACCGGATGGCCGACGTCACCCGGGCCCGCCAGGCATACGACGAGGCCCGGGGCTGACCGCCGCCCCGGGCCTCGGTGCTCTGCGGACGGGTCAGCCCACGACCGTCCAGGTGTCGCCGCCGGCGAGCAGCGCGGCCAGGTCGCCCTTGCCGTTCTGTTCGATGGCGGCGTCGAGCTGGTCGCTCAGCTGGGAGTCGTAGACGGGCCGGCGCACGGAGCGCAGCACACCGATCGGGGTGTGGTGCAGGGTGTCCGGATCGGCGAGCCTGCTCAGCGCGAACGCGGTCGTCGGAGAGGCGGCGTGCGCGTCGTGGACCAGCACGGACGCCTCGTTGTCCGCGGTGACCGGCACCACCTTCAGGTCGCCGGTGACCGGGTCCCGTACGACCCCCTTGGAGCCCTCGGCGCCGAACCGGATCGGCTGCCCGTGTTCGAGCCGGATCACCGCGTCCTCGGCCTGCTGCCGGTCCTTGAGGGCCTCGAACGCGCCGTCGTTGAAGATGTTGCAGTTCTGGTAGATCTCGATCAGCGCCGTGCCCGGGTGGGCGGCGGCCTGCCGCAGCACCTCGGTGAGATGCTTCCGGTCGGAGTCGACGGTCCGCGCCACGAACGACGCCTCCGCGCCGAGCGCGAGGGAGACCGGGTTGAAGGGCGCGTCCAGCGAACCCATCGGCGTCGACTTGGTGATCTTCCCGACCTCGGAGGTCGGCGAGTACTGGCCCTTGGTCAGGCCGTAGATCCGGTTGTTGAACAGCAGGATCTTGAGGTTGACGTTGCGGCGCAGGGCGTGGATCAGGTGGTTGCCGCCGATGGAGAGCGCGTCGCCGTCGCCGGTGACGACCCAGACGGACAGATCGCGGCGGGACGCGGCCAGCCCCGTGGCGATGGCCGGGGCGCGGCCGTGGATGGAGTGCATCCCGTAGGTGTTCATGTAGTACGGGAACCGGGAGGAGCAGCCGATGCCGGAGACGAAGACGATGTTCTCCTTCGCCAGCCCCAGTTCGGGCATGAAGCCCTGCACGGCGGCGAGAACGGCGTAGTCACCGCAGCCGGGGCACCAGCGCACCTCCTGGTCGGACTTGAAGTCCTTCATGGACTGCTTGCCCTCGGCCTTGGGGACCAGGTGCAGTGCCTCAGTCATCGATGGCCTCCTTCAGCGCGGTGGCGAGCTGCTCCGCCTTGAACGGCATACCGTTGACCTGGTTGTAGGAATGCGCGTCGACCAGGTACTTCGCCCGGACCAGGGTGGCGAGCTGACCGAGGTTCATCTCGGGGATCACCACCTTGTCGTACGACGCGAGGACCGCGCCGAGGTTGCCCGGGAACGGGTTGAGGTGGCGCAGATGGGCCTGCGCGATCGACTCCCCGGCCGTCCGCAGCCGCCGCACGGCGGCCGTGATCGGCCCGTACGTCGAACCCCAGCCCAGCACCAGCGTGCGCGCCCCGTCCGGGTCGTCGACCTCGATGTCGGGGACATCGACGCCGTCGACCTTGGCCTGCCGGGTGCGGACCATGAGGTCGTGGTTGGCCGGGTCGTAGGAGATGTGACCCGTGCCGTCCTGCTTCTCGATGCCGCCGATGCGGTGCTCCAGACCGGGCGTGCCCGGGATCGCCCAGGGCCGGGCCAGGGTCCCGGGGTCGCGCTTGTACGGCCAGAACACCTCGGTGCCGTCGTCCAGGGTGTGGTTCGGCCCCTGCGCGAACCGCACCCGCAGATCCGGCAGTTCCTCCAGCTCCGGGATGCGCCACGGCTCACTGCCGTTGGCCAGGTAGCCGTCGGAGAGCAGGAACACCGGCGTCCGGTACGTCAGCGCGATCCGGGCCGCCTCCAGCGCCGCGTCGAAGCAGTCGGCCGGGGTGCGCGGAGCCACCACCGGGACCGGCGCCTCGCCGTTGCGCCCGTACATCGCCTGGAGCAGGTCGGCCTGCTCGGTCTTGGTCGGCAGCCCGGTGGACGGGCCGCCGCGCTGGATGTCGATGACCAGCAGCGGCAGTTCGAGGGAGACGGCGAGCCCGATGGTCTCGCTCTTGAGTGCCACGCCCGGACCGGAAGTGGTGGTGACGGCCAGGCTGCCGCCGAACGCCGCGCCCAGCGCCGCGCCGATCCCGGCGATCTCGTCCTCGGCCTGGAAGGTGCGCACGCCGAAGTTCTTGTGCCGGCTGAGCTCGTGCAGGATGTCGGAGGCCGGGGTGATCGGGTACGAACCCAGGAACAGCGGCAGGTCCGCCTGCCGGGAGGCGGCGATCAGCCCGTGCGCCAGCGCCAGGTTGCCGGAGATGTTGCGGTAGACGCCGGGCGGGAACGCCGTCGCCGCCGGGGCCACCTCGTAGGAGACCGCGAAGTCCTCGGTGGTCTCCCCGAAGTTCCAACCCGCCCGGTACGCCGCGATGTTGGCCGCCGCGATGTCCGGTTTCTTCGCGAACTTGGTGCGCAGGAACTTCTCCGTGCCCTCGGTGGGCCGGTGGTACATCCAGCTCAGCAGGCCCAGCGCGAACATGTTCTTGCTGCGCTCGGCCTCCTTGCGGGTGAGCGCGAACTCCTTCAGCGCCTCGACGGTCAGGGTGGTCAGCGGCACCGGGTGCAGGCTGAAGCCGTCCAGGGACCCGTCGTCGAGCGGCGAGGCGTCGTAACCGACCTTCTGCATCGCCCGCTTGGTGAACTCGTCCGTATTGACGATGATCTCCGCGCCGCGCGGCAGGTCCCCGATGTTCGCCTTCAGCGCGGCGGGGTTCATCGCGACCAGCACGTTCGGCGCGTCGCCCGGGGTGAGGATGTCGTGGTCGGCGAAATGCAGCTGGAAAGAGGAAACCCCAGGCAGGGTGCCTGCCGGAGCACGGATCTCGGCCGGGAAGTTCGGCAGCGTAGAAAGATCATTTCCAAAGGAGGCGGTCTCCGAGGTGAAGCGGTCGCCGGTGAGCTGCATACCGTCACCCGAGTCGCCCGCGAACCTGATGATCACCCGGTCCAGCCGGCGGACGTCTTTCGCCCCCGCCGGTTTGCGCTGCTCTCCTACTACCGTTCCGTCGGCCTGCTCCGCTGGGCTGCTGACCTGGCTGGTCACTGAACTGGACCTCCCTCGAGGTGGCTGTCCGGGGAGTGGCCTTGGGCCGGCCATCCCAGGATCAACCCTACGACCGCGGGGGTTGCCTTCCGGTGGACATTCGCATGATGGACACGACTTCGAGACAGCCCGGCGCCTTGCGATTCCAGGGCTCGGCCACGGCTTGCCGGCCCCCCGGCGCGGTGAAAGACGCGGCTGTTCGTCGTGCGGTTTCCCGCCCATGTCGTCCGTTCGGGTGAACGGACGATGATCGGCCCGATCGGCATGATCGGTCAATTCGGGAAGGGCGGGGTGTGACCAGGGGATTCAGTAGTTCAGTAGTTCAGTCGTTCAGTAGATCAGTACGCGACGAGTTCAGGAGTTCAGATAGGTGAGCACCGCGAGAACGCGGCGATGATCACCGTCGCTCGGGGACAGCCCGAGTTTCAGGAAGATATTGCTGACGTGTTTCTCCACGGCCCCGTCGCTCACCACGAGCTGCCTGGCGATCGCGGAGTTCGTCCGGCCCTCGGCCATCAGCCCCAGTACCTCCCGCTCGCGCGGGGTGAGTCCCGCGAGCACGTCCTGCTTGCGGCTGCGCCCGAGCAACTGCGCGACCACTTCGGGGTCCAGAGCCGTACCCCCCTGGGCGACCCGCACCACCGCGTCCACGAACTCACGGACCTCGGCCACCCGGTCCTTGAGCAGATAGCCGACCCCGTGGCTGGAACCCGCGAGCAGTTCCGTGGCGTAGCGCTCCTCCACGTACTGCGACAGCACGAGCACCCCGACCCCCGGATGCGTCTTGCGCAACTGCACCGCCGCCCGCACCCCCTCGTCGGTGTGCGTCGGCGGCATCCGCACATCGGCCACGACGACGTCCGGCAGCGCGTCCTGCCCGGCCAGCTCGGTGACGGTCTTCAGCAGGGCCTCGCCGTCCCCGACCCCGGCCACCACCTCGTGCCCGCGGTCGGTCAGCAACCGGGTCAGGCCCTCCCTGAGCAGCACCGAGTCCTCGGCGATGACCACGCGCACCCTGTCCTCCATGAATTCCGGCCCCCCCCCACAGCCCCACGCGCCCGCCCCTGTGAACGGGTCCGGCATCGGGCCTCGTCCGTGTCCGGACAACGGTAATGCGGGGGAGGACGTGCCGCCTCACCTCAGTCCGGGGGCGTATTCCGGTGCCTGGGCTCACCTCAGTCCGGAGGCGTATCCCGGTGCCTGGGCTCACCTCAGCCCGGGGACGGACCCCGGACCCCGGTGCCCGGGCTCACCTCAGCCCGAGGACGTATCCCGGTGCCCCGGGCTCACCTCAGCCGGTCCGAGCGCCACGGCAGTTCCGCCGTGACCCGGGTGGGGCCGCCGGCCGGCGAGTCCACCACCAGGATCCCGTCCACCGCGTCCAGCCGTTCCGCCAGTCCCGCGAGTCCGGAACCGGACGACGCGCCGGCGCCGCCCACCCCGTTGTCCATGACCTGGAGCATCAGCCGGTTCTCCACCCGCCACACCTCCACCGCCGCGGACGTGGCGCGCGCGTGCTTGCTGACGTTCTGGAGCAGCTCCGAGACGGTGAAGTACGCGATCCCCTCGATCGCCGGGGCCGGCCGCTCGGCCAGGTCCACCTCCACCCGCACCGGCACGGTGCACCGGGAGGCGACCGAGGACAGGGCCGCGTCCAGGCCGCGGTCGGTCAGCACGGCCGGGTGGATGCCGCGGGCCAGGTCGCGCAGCTCCTGCAACGCCGTCTTCACCTCGCCGTGCGCCTCGTCGACCATCCGCGCCGCCTCCCGCGGGTCCTCGCGGAGCTTCTCCTTGGCCAGGCCAAGGTCCATGGCGAGGGTGACCAGGCGGGCCTGCGCGCCGTCGTGCAGGTCGCGCTCGATGCGCCGCAGGTCGGCGGCGGCCGTGTCGACCACCACGCCCCGGTCCGACTCCAGCTCCACGACCCGCGTCGCCAGCCGGGACGGGCCGAGCAGCCCGTGCACCATCACCCGGTCCACCAGCGTCAGGGCCCGGACGATCCACGGCGCGGCCAGGGTGAACAGCAGCCCCACCAGCGCCGTCACGGTGATCTCGAAGGGGTTGTCCAGATAGATCCGGTGCGTCTCGTCGCCGTACAGCTGCAACCCGTCCTGACCGGCGTACATCGGGAAGACCCAGAACCACAGCGGGTACGTCAGCATCGCCCAGCCCCAGGTCCAGACGGCGACGGCGACGCCGAACGAGAGGACCGCCCACGGCAGGTGCAGCAGCGCGTACAGCAGCGACCGCCAGGAGGTGCCGCTCTTGAGGACGGCGCCCATCCAGCCGAAGGCACCCCGCTTCCGCATCCGCAGCGGCTCCGGGTCGGCCACCTCCATCCCCAGCAGCCCGCGGGCCCGGACCCGCTCCAGCGCGCCGAACCCGCGGGTGGTGGCGAGCGCCGCCGCCAGCACCGGGACGCCGAGGAAGGTCACCAGCAGGCCGGCGCCCAGGGAGACCAGGGTGACGGCCGTGGTGAAGAGGAGGATGCTGATCGGCAGGCTCAGCAGTACGTAGCAGAACTCGCGGAGGCTGCGCGCCTCGAACGGTGCCCGCAGACCGGCCGGCAGCCGGTGCCGCCGCCCCGCACCGGCCCGCCCGGGGGACCCGTGTCCGGGCTCCTGGCCGTAGTCCTGGCCGTACTCCCGTCCGTAATCCTGCCTGTCGGCCCGTCCGTAGCCCCGTCCGTAGTCCGGCCCGTACTCCGTGGTCATCGCTGCCGTCCTCCCGCTCGTCCCGGTCCCAGCCCCTGTGCGCGCCCGCGTGCTGCGGCGGTGCCGTCGTACCTCCACCCTCCTCGGTCACGCGGCCGCGGGACATGGAGCCCATCGGTCTCTTGGACCGGGGGTTTTCCCCACCTCAGGCGCGAGCGGAGCGGTCACCGACTCCGGCGGGGGTGGAGCGGAGAGGCAGTGACCTCAGGCGGGGGCGGAGCGCTCACGCCACGGCAGTTCGGCCGTCACCGTGGTCGGACCGCCCTCGGGGGAGTCGACGACGAACAGGCCGTCGACGGCACCCAGCCGGTCCGCGAGCCCCTTCATCCCCGTACCGCCGTCCAGCCGCGCGCCCCCGCCGCCGTCGTCCCACACCTGGATGAGCAGCCGGGTCTGCGAGCGCCAGACCTCCACGGCGGCCGACCGCGCCGCGCTGTGCTTGCTGACGTTCTGGAGCAGCTCGGAGACGGTGAAGTAGGCGATGCCCTCAATGGCCGCCGCCGGCCGCTCCGCGAGATCGACCGTCACCTTCACCGGCACGGTGCAGCGGGAGGCGACCGAGGACAGGGCCGCGTCCAGGCCGCGGTCGGTCAGCACGGCGGGGTGGATGCCGCGGGCCAGGTCGCGCAGCTCCCGCAAGGCCAGTTTCACCTCGCCGTGCGCCTCGTCGACCATCGCCGCCACCTGCTCGTCGGCCTGGCCCTCCAGCAGTTTCTCCTTGGCCAGGCCCAGCCCCATGGCCAGGTTGACCAGGCGGGCCTGCGCGCCGTCGTGCAGGTCGCGCTCGATGCGCCGCAGGTCGGCGGCGGCCGTGTCGACCACCACGCCCCGGTCCGACTCCAGTTCGGCGATCCGCCGCTCCAGCTCGTCCGAGGGGGACAGCAGCCCGCGCACCATCGCCCGGTCGGCGTTGGCCAGTCCCCGCGCGATGAACGGCAGCACCGGCCACAGCACGAACAGCGAGGCCAGCGCGGTGACGAAGGTGAGGATGCCCCAGGGCAGCCGGATGAACCCGTACAGGGCCGTGCGCCAGCCCACCGGGTCCCGCAGCGCCGACCACAGCCGCGGGAAGAACCCGCCCCGGCCGCGCCACGGCAGCCGGCTCGGCTCGTCCACCCGCACCCCGAGCAGTGCCCGGGCCCGGGCCCGCTCCAGCCTGCCCAGCAGGCGGGCGCCCGTCAGCCCGGCCGCCAGCAGCGGGAGCCCGATCACCGTGACGGTCAGTCCGGCACCCACTGACAGGAAGGTCACCACGTACACGAATCCCAGCAGCGCCGCCGGGAGATTCGCCAGCAGATGGACGATCTCCTTCCAGGTGTGCCGGTCGTAGGCGAAACGGGCGGGCGGCGGGCGATCACCCGGCACGGCCGGCGAGAGGCTTTCGGTCATACGGATCAGCGTGCCGTGCGCCGGGTTCCGGCGCCATGAGGTGGACCGCCGGGATCCACTGAGGAAAACCCCACCCTGCTTACGGTTTCTTTAGCAGGCTCTAGACTCGCAGTCGTCTCAGTAGTGACAGGTACGGACAGCGACGGACAGTGACGAACAGGGAGTGAGGGACGGACGTGCCGGAACCGACCGTCGTCACGGCGGCGGACTACTTCCAGTCGTACTCGGTCGTCGGACTGCTCGCCGTCGTCGGCGTGCTCTTCGTGGCCGTGGCGTTCGGCGCGGGCCGCCTGCTGCGCCCGGTGGTCCCCACGCCCGAGAAACTCCTGACCTACGAGTGCGGGGTCGACCCCGTCGGCGAGGGCTGGGCGCACACCCAGGTCCGTTACTACGTCTACGCGTTCCTGTACGTGGTCTTCGCCGTCGACTCGATCTTCCTGTTCCCCTGGGCGACGGTCTTCGCCGCACCCGGGTACGGTGCGACGACGCTCGTGGAGATGTTCATCTTCCTCGGCTTCCTGGCCGTGGGCCTGCTGTACGCATACAAGAAGGGCGTCCTGGCATGGACGTGACGCCGCCCGAACAGCCCGAACGTTCTGAACAGCCCGAACGGTCCGAACAGCTCGAACGGTCCGATCAGCTCGAACGGCCCGAACCCGTGCTGCTGCCGGAACCGAAGCGGCTCGGTGCCCTCTCCCGGCTCGCCCCCGAGCCGATGAAGGTCGTCCTCAACTGGGGCCGCCGGTACTCGTTGTGGGTCTTCAACTTCGGACTCGCCTGCTGCGCGATCGAGTTCATCGCCGCGTCGATGGCCCGCCACGACTTCATCCGCCTCGGCGTGATCCCGTTCGCGCCGGGCCCGCGCCAGGCCGACCTGATGGTCGTCTCGGGCACGGTGACGGACAAGATGGCCCCCGCCATCAAACGGCTGTACGAGCAGATGCCCGAGCCGAAGTACGTCATCTCCTTCGGCGCGTGCAGCAACTGCGGCGGCCCGTACTGGGACTCGTACTCCGTGACGAAGGGCGTCGACCAGATCATCCCGGTCGACGTCTACGTCCCCGGCTGCCCGCCGCGCCCCGAGGCGCTGCTCCAGGGCATCCTCAAGCTGCAGGAGAAGATCGCCCAGGAGTCGCTGGGGGAGCGGTACGGCACCTCGCGGCCGTCGGCGACGGCGCTGCGGAGCGGTTTGGTACGGGCGCCCGCGCCGGGTCCGGGGCCGGGTCCGGCATCGGCATCGGCATCGGGATCGGGGGAGGGTCGATGAGCGGGGTCGGCTGGCTGCCCGCCGACGCCGCGGAACTCTTCGGCCCCGAGGCCACGGCCGAGGAGTCCTACGACGTCCTGACGGTGGACGTCCCCCCGGCGGACTGGATCACGGCCCTGCGCACCGCCCGCGACCGGCTGGGCTGCACCTACTTCGACTGGCTGAGCGCGGTCGACGAACCGGGCACGGGCTTCCGCGTCGCGGCGCACGTCGCCGCCCTGTCGCCGGTACGGCGGCTGCTGCTGCGGACGACGGTCCCGCACGAGACCGCGGTACTGCCCACCGCGGTCGACGTGTACGCGGGCGCGGCGTGGCACGAGCGCGAGACCCACGAGATGTTCGGCGTCGTCTTCGAGGGCCACCCGGGGCTGGATCACCTTCTCCTGCCGGAGACCTTCGAAGGCAACCCGCTGCGCAAGGACTTCGTCCTCGCCGCCCGGGTCGCCAAGGCGTGGCCGGGCGCGAAGGAGCCGGGGGAGTCCTCGGCGGGCACCGGACACGCCGGCCCCCGGCGCCGCCAGATGCTCCCGCCGGGCGTCCCCGACCCGAACGAGTGGGGCCCCCTCAAGGGCCAACTCCCTGCTGCCCCGGCCCGCCCGGCCCGCGGCCCCGCCCGCCCACCCGGCACCACGGGCGACCGCCCGGTCCGCCGGACCCGCTCGGCCACGGAGGGCTCCGCCGGCCAGGTGGGAGCGGATGCCGGCCAGGCGGGGGCGGATGCCGGCCCGACGAGGGCGGTGCGGCGGTCTCGTACGGCGGCGGAGGGGTCGGCGAGCCAGGCGGCACCGGGGAGCGCGTCTCCGACACCGGTGCGGCGGTCCCGTACGGCGGCGGAAGGCTCCGCCAGCCAGGCGGCACCGCCCGCCGAGCCTTCGCCGGCCCCATCGGCCCCGTCAGCCCCGTCCGGCCCGCCAGGTGAGACGACGGTCTCTCGTAGTGGGACCGAAGAGACCGGCGGTTCCCAGGACACCTCCGCCACCCCCCGCAGCCCGGACGCCCCGTGGCACCACGCCCGCCCGGCCTTCGACGAACCCACGGCCGAGCCGCGACGCGACCCGGACGACGAATCACCCGCACCCGCACCTGGACCCGACGCCGACGCCGACGCCGACGCCGCACCCGACCCCGAACTCGCACCCGACGCCGACCCCGACGCCGCACCCGACCCTGGCAAGGGCTCCGCACCCGGCCCCGACCCCGGCAAGGGCTCCGCTCCCGACCCCGACCCCGGCAAGGGCTCCGCACCCGCACGCGACCCCGAACCCGACCAGCGCTCCGCCCCCAAGAACCCCCCGGGAGGCCCGCAGTGAACGACGCGCTCGACGTCATCCTGCGCCTCCTCGTCGTCTTCGTCGTCTTCCTCGCGTTCCCGCTGATCGTCGGCCAGACCGAGCACAAGGTGATGGCCCACATGCAGGGCCGCCTCGGCCCGATGTACGCCGGCGGCTTCCACGGCTGGGCCCAGCTCGTCGCGGACGGCGTGAAGTTCGCGCAGAAGGAGGACATCGTCCCCGCGGGCGCGGACCGCCGTATCTTCCAGCTCGCCCCCGCCGTCGCCCTGCTCCCCTACCTCCTCGTTCTCCTGGCCGTCCCGGTCGGCCCCGGCGAGGGCGCGGTCGGCCAGGCCGTCGACGCCGGGATCTTCTTCGTCCTCGCCGTGATGGGCGTCGGCGTGCTCGGTTCGCTCATGGCCGGGTGGGCCTCCGCCAACAAGTTCTCCCTGCTCGGCGGCCTGCGCACCGCCGCCCAGCTCCTCGCCTACGAACTCCCCATGCTGCTCGCCGCCGCCTCGGTCGCGATGGCCGCCGGCACGGTGTCGCTGACCGGCATCCTCGACGCCTTCGCGTGGTGGTGGCTGCCCTGGCAGATCGTCGGCGCCCTGGTCTTCTTCGTGGCGGGACTGGCCGAACTGCAGCGCCCGCCCTTCGACATGCCGGTCGCCGACTCCGAGATCATCTTCGGCGCGTACACCGAGTACACCGGCCTGCGTTTCGCGCTCTTCCTCCTCGCCGAGTACGCCGGGATCGTCGTCCTGTGCGGCCTGACCACCGTCCTCTTCCTGGGCGGCTGGCACGGCCCGTGGGGCGCCGACGGCCTCGGCTGGGTGTGGACCCTGCTGAAGACCGCCGTCCTCGCCTTCGTCGTGATCTGGCTCCGCGTCACCTACCCCCGCCTGCGCGAGGACCAGCTCCAGAAGCTCTCCTGGACCCTCCTCGTCCCCCTCGCCCTCGCCCAGATCGCCCTCACCGGCGTCGTCAAGGTGGTGATCCAGTAACCATGGCCCCCATTCCAGGAAGTGGCCTGGCCAAGGGCCTGGCCGTCACCCTGCGCACGATGACGAAGAAGACCGTCACCGAGCAGTACCCGGACGTCCAGCCCGACCTTCCGCCCCGCAGCCGCGGCGTGATCGGCCTGTTCGAGGAGAACTGCACGGTCTGCATGCTGTGCGCCCGCGAGTGCCCGGACTGGTGCATCTACATCGACTCGCACAAGGAGACGGTCCCCGCGGCGGCCCCCGGCGGCCGCGAACGCAGCCGCAACGTCCTGGACCGCTTCGCCATCGACTTCTCCCTGTGTATGTACTGCGGTATCTGCATCGAGGTCTGTCCTTTCGACGCCCTGTTCTGGTCACCCGAGTTCGAGTACGCGGAGACCGACATCCGCGACCTCACCCACGAGCGCGACAAGCTCCGCGAGTGGATGTGGACGGTCCCGGCCCCGCCCGCCCTCGACCCCGGCGCCGAGGAACCCAAGGAACTCGCCGCCGCCCGCAAGACCGCCGAGAAACTGGCGGCGGCAGCCGAAGCCGAGCCCCGGGAGGGCGACGCGTGAGCCTCGCGGCCGAAACCCACGGCTTCCTCTCCCCGACCGGCGTCGAGATCGCCTTCCTCCTCGTCGGCCTGGTCACCTTCGGCGCCGCGCTGGTCACCGTGACCACCCGGCAGCTCGTGCACGCCGCCCTGTGGCTGGTGGTGGCCCTCGGCGGCCTCGCCGTCGAGTACCTCCTGCTCACCGCCGAGTTCATCGCCTGGGTGCAGGTCCTCATCTACGTCGGTTCCGTCGTCGTCCTCCTGCTGTTCGGGCTGATGCTCACCAGGGCCCCCATCGGCCGCTCGCCGGACGCCGACTCCGGCAACCGCTGGGCCGCCCTGGCCGTGGCCGTCGCCGCCGCGGCGGCCCTGGTCTGGGTGGTCGCCGACGCCTTCCGCACCACCTGGATCGACCTCGACGGCCCGGCCGCCGGCTCCACCGCCGTCACCGGGGCGAGCCTCTTCCAGCACTGGGTCCTCCCCTTCGAGGCCCTCTCCGTCCTCCTCCTCGCCGCCCTCGTCGGCGCGATCGTCCTGTCCCGCAAGGCCAAGGCCGACCAGCCGGGCGCCGACCAGCCCGACGCCGATCAGCCGGGCCCCGGCCAGCCGGGCGCCGACCAACCCGACGCCGATCAGCCGGGCCCCGGCCAGCCGGGCGCCGACCAGCCCGACGCCGATCAGCCGGGCCCCGGCCAGCCCGACGCCGACCAGCCGGACGCCGGCCAGCCCGACGCCGGCACGGGTGCCGAGAGGGACGGTGTCCGCTGATGCACCTCGCCTACCCCGCCGTCCTGTCCGCCCTCCTCTTCTGCACCGGCCTCTACGGCGTCCTCGCCCGCCGCAACGCGATCCTGGTCCTGATGTCGGTCGAGCTGATGCTCAACGCCGTCAACCTCAACCTGGTCGCCTTCGACGTCTGGCTCAGCAGGACCGCCGCGGAGACCCTGCACTCCGGGCAGGCCCTGACCCTGTTCACCATCGCCATCGCCGCCGCCGAGATCGGCATCGGCCTGGCGATCGTGCTCGCCGTCCACCGCAACCGCGGCACCGCGGACATCGACCGGCTCCGCGACACCGCCGAGGGCCCCGACCCGGACGACCCCGACCCGGACGACCCCGACGCCCCCGTCACCGGGACGGCCGCCGAGAAGGCTGAGGCCACCGCGTGACCACGACCAACCTCGCCGTCCTCGTCCCCCTCCTTCCCTTCCTCGGCGCCGCCGCCGGCCTGCTCCTGGGCCGTACCGCACCCGGTTTCGTCCGTCCGCTCGCCGTGCTGCCGACGCTCGCCGCGTTCGCCCTCGCCGTGGCCGTCGCCGCGCGCCAGGGCGGCGGCCGGGCGATCGACGCCGCCACCGAACTGACCCCCACCGGCTCCGTCCCGATCGAACTCGCCCTGGGCATTGACGGCTTCGCCGCCCTGGTCGCCGTCCTGGTCGGCCTGGTCGCCACCTGCGTGCAGCTCTACTCCACGGGCTATCTGCGCGACGACCCGCGCTACCCCTCGTACGCCGCGCTCGTCTCCCTGTTCACCTCCGCCATGCTGCTCGTCGTCTACTCCGGCGACCTGATGGTGCTGCTGGTCGGCTGGGAGGTCATGGGCATCTGCTCCTACTTCCTGGTCGGCCACTACTGGGAGACCCCGGAGGCCCGGGCCGCCTCCCTCAAGGCGTTCCTGGTGACCAAGCTCGGTGACGTCCCCTTCCTGATCGGTCTGTTCGCGCTGGCCGGCGACGCCGGTTCGTTCCGGATCACCAGGATCCTCGGCGCGGTCGCGAGCGACGGCGGCCTGGACCACCCGACCCTGATCGCGCTGCTGCTGCTGGCCGGAGTGGCGGGCAAGTCGGCGCAGTTCCCGCTGCACACCTGGCTGCCCGACGCGATGGCGGGCCCGACCCCCGTCTCCGCGCTGATCCACGCGGCGACGATGGTCGCCGCCGGTGTCTACTTCACCGCCCGGCTCCTTCCGGTCTTCGAGGCGTCGCACGCCGCGATGGCCGTCCTGGCCGTCATGGCCGCGGTCACGATGACCGGCTCGGCGCTCGCCGCGCTCGCCCAGGACGACATCAAACGCGTCCTCGCCTACTCGACGATCGGCCAGCTCGGGTACATGACCGGCGCCCTCGCCGTCGCCGACCGCGGTGCCGCCGTCTTCCACCTCCTGTCCCACGGCGCCTTCAAGGCGCTGCTGTTCCTCGCCGCCGGCGTGCTCATCCACGCCGCCGGCACCAACTCACTGGCCGCCATGTCCCGGATGCGGGACCTGCGCGCCCGGGTCCCCGACGCCTACTGGACGATGACCGTCGCGCTGCTCGCGCTCGCCGCGATCCCTCCCTTCAGCGGCTTCTTCTCCAAGGAGTCCGTCCTGAGCGCCGCCGAGCACGTGGCCGGCGGCCACACCGAGCATGCCCCGGCCGCCGCCGGCTGGACCGTGCTCGTCGCCGGACTGCTCACGGCCCTGCTCACCGCGGCCTACGCGACGCGCCTGTGGCTGCTGGCCTTCCGCGGCCACGGCGCCGAGGCCCCCGACCACGGCCGGCAGCCGGTGACCATGAACGCCGTGCTCTGGGTGCTGGCGATCCCCTCCCTCGTGTTCGGCGGACTCGCCTTCCGCCTGCTGCCCGACTGGTTCGACGGCCGGGACCTCACCCCGACGCTCACCACCTCCGTGCTCGGCACCGGTGTCGCCCTGGTCGGCGGCATCGTCACCTACGGCGCCTGGCGGCACACCACCGCGCTCGCCGCCCGGGTACCGCTCGGCGCGGTCGCGGCGCACCCGGAGAGCGACGCCGGCGTGGTGGAGGCCGAGGCCATCGCCAGCCACCGGCCCGCCTACGGGGACGTGGCCCAGGCCCCCGACCCGGCCGACCCCGGACGGCTGCTCCTCGGCCCGCTGCACCGGCACGCGGCCGTCGGCTTCCACCTGGACGCCGGGTACGAGGCGCTCTTCGTCCGCCCGGTCCGGGCCGGCGCGAGGCTCGTCCGGTTCCTGGACCGCGAGGTCGTCGAGACCTACGTCCGCGGGGCGGGCGCCCTGCCCCGCTGGCTGGGAGCCGCCGTACGCCGCGCCCAGACCGGCAATGTGCAGACCTATGTGAGCGCGCTGCTCGCCGGCACCGTCGTCCTCGCGGTCGCCGCCGTCCTCGTCGCCACGGGAGCGTGAGCAGGCGTGATCGATATCAACGAGTCCGTGATGCAGGTCCTTCTGGCGTTGATCGTCGTCGGCCCGCTCCTCGGCGCCGTCGCCGCCCTGCTGCCCGCGCCGCCCGGACTGAAGGGGAAGTCACCGGAGCAGGCCGTACTGCGGCACGGCGTCACCGTGACCGGTGCCGTGCTCATCGCCGCGATCGTCCTCGCGCTCGGCTTCGACCACGACCAGCCGTCGAGGATGCAGGCCACGACCGACATCAGCTGGATCCCCGCACTCGACGTGCGCATCCACCTCGGCATCGACGGCATCTCCCTCCCCCTCCTGGTCCTGACCGCGCTGCTGACGTTCCTGTGCGCGCTCTACTCGTACTTCAAGATGCCGCCGGGCCCGACCCCGAAGGCATTCGTCGCGCTGCTGCTCGTCCTGGAGTCCGGCACGCTCGCCAGCTTCGCCGTCCTCGACCTGATCCTGTTCTTCCTCGCTTTCGAGATGGTCCTGGTCCCGATGTACTTCCTCATCGCCCGCTGGGGCGGCGAGGGCCGGGCCGAGGCCGCCTGGAAATTCATCCTGTACACGCTCCTCGGCTCCGTGGTCATGCTGCTCGGCCTGCTCCTGATCGGAATCAAGGCGGGCACTTTCGACATGGTGGCACTCGCCACTGACAACGGCCGGTCGCTGACCACATCCGTGCAGGTCATCGCGGTATTGGCGGTCGGCATCGGGCTCGCGGTAAAGACCCCGATGTGGCCGCTGCACAGCTGGCTGCCGGACGCCCACACCGCCGCGCCCACCGTCGGCTCGGTCCTGCTGGCCGGTGTGCTCCTGAAGATGGGTACGTACGGGTTCGTCCGGATCGTCCTCCCGGTCGCCCCCGACGGGTTCCGCACCTTCGCGCCGTACCTGGCCGCCTTCGCCGTCGTCGGCGTCATCTACGGATCCCTGGCCTGCCTGGCCCTCGCCCGGCGCGGCGCCAAGGGCGACCTCAAACGCCTCATCGCCTACTCCTCCGTCGGCCACATGGGCTTCGTCCTGCTCGGCATCGCCACCATGACGCCGACCGGAGTCAACGGCGCCCTGTTCGCCAACATCGCCCACGGCCTCATCACCGGCCTGCTCTTCTTCCTGGTCGGCGCGCTCAAGGACCGCACCGGCTCCACCGACCTCGACACCCTGGCCGAGGAGACCGGAGCCGCGCTCTACGGCAAGGCACCCCGCCTCGGCGGCCTGCTGGCCTTCGCCGCCGTCGCCTCGCTCGGACTGCCGGGACTGGCCGGGTTCTGGGGGGAGATGCTCGCCCTGTTCGGCGCGTTCGACCCCGCGCCCGGACTCAGCCGCCCCGCCTTCCTCACCTTCATGGCCATCGCCGCGTTCGGCACGCTGCTGACCGCCGCCTACCTGCTGATCGTGGTCCGCCGCGTCTGCATGGGCGCCACCGCGCCGGACACCCCGGCCCTCCCCGACGTCCGCCGCTACGAGTTCGCGGCCTGGACCCCGCTCGTCGCCCTCACCGTCGTCGCCGGACTGTGGCCGAAGGCCCTGCTCGGCCTGACCGACCCGGCCGTTCAGCAGCTCCTCGCAGGAGGCACCCGATGAGCGCCCTGGCCGCCCTGCCGCTGACGCAGAACCTGGCCCAGAACCTCGTGCAGTCCGTCGACTGGCTCGCGATCGCACCGCCCACCCTGACCGCCGTGATCGGACTCGCCGCCCTGGTCGCCGACCTCTTCCTCAAGGACGGCCGGAAACCGCTCCTGGGCTGGCTGTCGGTAGCCGGGCTGGCCGCCGCGCTGCTCCTGCTGCTGCCCCTGCTGGACGGCGACCGCGCCACCTTCTGCCTGAGTGACGGCACGCGCGCGTGCAGCTACGTGGCCGACCCGTTCACCCTGGTCATCCAACTCCTGGTGCTGGGCGGCGCCCTGGTGGCCGCGCTGCTGTCGGTCACCACCCTGAAGGACGCCGACCGGGGCCTGCCCGAGGGCGAGTTCTGGTTCCTGCTGCTGTCCTCCGCGGCCGGCGCCGCCCTGCTGCCCGCCTCCCGGGACCTCGCGACCCTGGTCGTCGCCCTGGAGGTCGCCTCGCTGCCCGCCTTCGCCCTGGTGGGCCTGCGCCACGGCGACCGGCGCTCCTCCGAAGCGGCCCTGAAGTTCTTCCTCTCCTCGGTCACCGCGACCGCCGTCAGCCTCCTGGGCATCAGCTTCGTGTACGCCGCCACCGGCACCCTGCACCTCACCGAGATCGCGCAACGCGTCCAGGACGTCGACGGGCAGTTCACCACCCTGGTCCACACCGGCGTCGTCCTCACCCTGGTCGGCTTCGCCTTCAAGACCGCCGCGGTCCCCTTCCACTTCTGGGTGCCCGACACCTACGTGGGCGCGCCGCTGCCGATCGCCGCCTACCTGTCCGTCGTCGGCAAGGCGGTCGGCTTCTCCGGCCTCATCCTGGTCACCGTCGTCGCCCTCCCGTCGTACGCCGACGTCTGGGGCCCGGCGCTGGCCGCGCTCGCCGCCCTCACCATGACCGCCGGCAACGCCGGCGCCCTCCGGCAGCGGGGCACGCGCGCGTACAGCGCCGTACGCCTGCTCGCCTGGTCGTCCGTCGGACAGGCCGGCTACCTCCTGGTGCCGATCGCCGCCGCCGCGTACTCGGAGGACCCCGAGCGGTCCATCGGCTCCACCGTCGCCTACGCCCTCATGTACGGCGCCGTGAACCTGGGCGCCTTCACGGTCGCCGCCCTGGTGGGCCGCACGAGGTCCGGCAACCGCCTGACCGACTACCGCGGCCTGTACGCCACCAACCCGCTCGCCGCCCTCCTCCTGGCGTTCTTCCTGCTCTGCCTCGCCGGGCTGCCGCCCGGCATCATCGGCCTGTTCGCCAAGGTCACCGTCTTCTCCGCGGCCGTCGACGCCGGCCTCGGCTGGCTCGCCGTGATCATGGCTGTGAACGTCGTCGTCGCGCTGTACTACTACCTCCGCTGGACCGCCCTGCTGTTCCGCGCCGCCCCGGAGGGCGAGACCAGCGGCCACCGCGCCCCGGCCCCGCTCACCGCCGCCCTCGCGGTCACCGCGGTCCTGGCCGTCGTCCTCTCCGGCGCGCCCCAGCTGATCCTCCGCTTCGCCGGCACCGGGCTCTTCTGACCCCCGGCCCGCCCGCGGCCCCGTAGTCGTCCCGCTCACCCGGACGGCCCACGCCCGCCCCCGCGTCGTCCGGGGAACTGGCGGCCGTCGCCTGGCGTTGACCAGTACGGAAGGGTCCACTGGACGTGTCACCACACACCGGTGGCAGCGACAGACCGGAAGCGACCACAGCGAGCGAGATCAGCAAGCAACGGGCTCAAGCAAAGGGTTCCCCTGCTGCACCATTGGAGGGCGTACCGTGCACCGCCGGCACAACGGGCTCAGGACCGCAGTACTCCTCGGGGGACTGTCCGCGCTCATCATCGTCATCGGCAGCTTCTTCGGCCGAGCCGGGCTGGTCGTCGCCGTCCTCGTCGCCCTGGGCACCAACGCGTACGCGTACTGGAACAGCGACAAGCTGGCGCTGCGCGCCATGCGGGCCCGCCCGGTCAGCGAGTTCGAGGCCCCGGGGCTGTACCGCATGGTGCGTGAGCTCTCCACCCAGGCCCGCCAGCCCATGCCCCGCCTGTACATCTCCCCGACGGAAGCCCCGAACGCCTTCGCGACCGGCCGCAATCCGCGCAACGCGGCGGTGTGCTGCACCGACGGCATCCTGCGCCTGCTCGACGAGCGCGAGCTGCGCGGCGTCATCGGCCACGAGCTGAGCCACGTCTACAACCGCGACATCCTCATCTCCTCGGTGGCCGGCGCCCTCGCCTCGGTGATCATGTTCCTGGTCAACTTCGCCTGGCTGATCCCCATCGGCCGCTCCGACGACGACGACGGCCCCGGCCTCCTGGGCATGCTCCTGATCATGCTGCTCGGCCCGCTGGCCGCCAGCCTGATCCAGCTGGCCATCAGCCGCTCCAGGGAGTACGAGGCCGACGCGTCCGGCTCCCAGCTCACCGGCGACCCGCTCGCCCTCGCCAGCGCCCTGCGCAAGCTCGACGTGGGCACCAAGCAGCTCCCGCTTCCCCCCGAGCCCCGTATCGAGACGGCCAGCCACATGATGATCGCCAACCCGTTCCGCCCCGGGCAGGGCCTCTCGAAGATGTTCTCCACCCACCCGCCGATGGCGGAACGCATCGCCCGACTCGAGAAGATGGCAGGTCGCACGCAGTGAAGACCATCCTCAACATCATCTGGCTCGTCCTGAGCGGCTTCTGGCTGTTCCTCGCCTACCTGCTCGCGGGCGTGCTCCTGTGCGTCACGATTATCGGCATCCCGTTCGGCATAGCGGCGTTCCGGATCGGCGTCTACGCCCTGTGGCCCTTCGGGTACACCACGGTCGAACGCCGGGACGCGGGCGCCGCCTCCTGCGTCGGCAACGTGCTCTGGCTGGTCCTCGCGGGCTGGTGGCTGGCCCTCGGCCACATCCTCACGGGCATCGCGCTGTGCGTGACGATCATCGGCATCCCGCTCGGCATAGCCAACTTCAAGCTGATCCCGGTCTCGCTGCTCCCGCTGGGCCGCGACATCGTCCGCACCGACCAGCCGTTCACGGCCCGCTGAACACCGGCGGCACACCCGAAAGGCAGCTCCGCTTCCTTTCCCGCTCCGCCCGACCGAACGGACCGCCGTACCCGCAACCGCCATCCCACTCGTTGCGTCTTCAACTTAGACAGAACGTCACAGAAGCAACGCGCCGCACAGCGGTTTCGCAGCGCGGGCACAGGGAGAGAGGGCAGGTTCAGGGCATGACCGTCATCAGTTGGATCATCCTGGGGCTGCTGGCCGGAGCCATCGCCAAGGTCCTGTTGCCGGGCCGCGACCCGGGCGGCCTCATCGGCACGACCCTCATCGGCATCGCCGGCGCGTTCATCGGCGGCTGGATATCGGCCCGCTGGCTGGACCACCCGATCACGAACGACTTCTACGACGGGGCCACCTGGGCGGCCGCGATCGGCGGCTCGTTCGTCCTCCTGGTCGCCTACCGCCTTCTGTTCGGCAACTCGCGGGACTGAGACCCCCGGAGCGCGGCCGGCGAACGGGGAAGGGCGGGCACCAGCCGGTGCCCGCCCTTCCCCGTGCCCGCCTGGGACCGGATCACCGGTAGTTCACGAACTGGAGTGCGAAATCGAAGTCCTTGCCCTTCAGCAGCGAGATCACGGTCTGGAGATCATCCCGGCTCTTGGAGCTGACCCGCAGCTCATCGCCCTGCACCTGGGCCTTCACGGCCTTCGGGCCCTCGTCCCGGATGATCTTCGCCACCTTCTTCGCGTTGTCCTGGGAGATGCCCTCCTCGATGGACGCGAAGATCTTGTACTCCTTGCCGGAGAGCTGCGGCTCACCGGCGTCCAGCGCCTTCAGCGAGATGCCGCGCTTGATCAGCTTGGACTGGAAGACGTCGAGGATGGCCTTGACCCGGTCCTCGGAGTTCGCCTCCAGGAGGATCTTCTCGCCGGACCACGAGATCGAGGCGCCCACGCCCTTGAAGTCGTAGCGCTGCGAGATCTCCTTGGCGGTCTGGTTGAGGGCGTTGTCGACCTCCTGCCGCTCGACCTTCGAGACGATGTCGAAACTGGAGTCGGCCATGTCCTGTGGCTCCTTGGATCGGGGTGCGTGTCGGACAAGCCTAGCCACCCGTCGCCCGCCGGGCGCAGACCAATCAGGTGGCGGAGCACCCCTGCCCATCGGGTATTGTTTACGTCGTTGCCACGGAGCACCGCCGAAAAGCGGTTCGAAGGGCAGCGAACCCCGGCGGTGTGCCCGAGCGGCCAAAGGGAGCAGACTGTAAATCTGCCGGCTCAGCCTTCCCAGGTTCGAATCCTGGCGCCGCCACACTGGGGAAGACCCCCTCCATCTGCGGAAACGCAGTGTGGAGGGGGTCTTTGTCATAGGGCTGCGGCACACTGGGCCCATGTCGTCCCGTCGCCGTCTCTGCCCCGCCTGCCGTCGCGAGATCGCCGTCGTCGCCGGCCGGTACGCGCGGCACGATCCGCCCGGCGCCCGGGAGAGCGGGGAGCTCACGTCCTGCCCCGGCTCCCGCCGGCCGGCCCAGATCGGCGCCGCGCAGCCCTCGCTGGACGGCTATGCCGTGCCCGACTTCCCCGGGCAGCTGCCCCTGTTCTGAACAGCCGGCACGGCCGCCACAGCCGCCCAGACCGCTCAGTTCCCCGCGACCGACTTCACGGCCACCGACACCGGCGTCGACCCGCTGACCAGTTCCAGCGTCAGGCCGGCCGTCGCCGAGGTGTCCACCAGTTCCGCCAGCACCGCGGCCACGTCGTCGCGCGGGACCGGGCCGCGGCCGGTACGCGCCTCGAGGCGGACCAGGCCGGTGCCGGCGTCGTCGGTGAGGGCGCCCGGGCGCAGGATCGTCCAGTCCAGCGCGGCCAGCGACCGTACGTACGCGTCGGCCTCGCCCTTGGCACGCAGGTAGACGTCGAAGACCTCGTCGCCCTGGTGCCCGGGGTCGGCGGCCATGGACGACACGACCACGAAACGGCGTACACCCGCGCGGACGGCCGCGTCCGCGAACAGTACCGCCGCGGCCTTGTCCACCGTCTCCTTGCGGGAGGTGCCGCTGCCCGGGCCCGCGCCCGCCGCGAAGACCGCCGCGTCCGCGCCCCGCAGCCGCTCGGCGACCTCGTCGACCGAGGCCGACTCCAGGTCCAGGACGACCGGTTCGGCCCCGGCCGCCCGCAAGTCGTCGGCCTGCCCGGCCTTGCGGATGATGCCCGCCACCTCGTCCCCGCGCGCGGCGAGCAACCGCTCCAGCCGCAGCGCGATCTGACCATGACCACCAGCGATGACAATGCGCATGTCTTCGACCGTACGCCTCGGCGGACGTCCGCGCCGCACGGCTTCCCGGCCGCCTTCCCAGCGACCCGACGGAACCGGACCAGATCACTCCGCTCACCGCCCGACGGAACGTCAAGGCAACTGCCCCCGGCCCTGCCGGGGCAGCCCCAGCTCCGTGGCCGTCGAGCAGTCGCCGTACTCCCGCACCGCGCTGGTACGCGCCACCACGCGCCCCCCGTGCACCACGACACGGCTGTACGCCAACGAGAGCGCCCCGGCGAGCCGGTCGCCGCGCACCGCGAGGAGTTCGGCCGGGAAACCCGCCTCCACCCGGACCTCGGGCAGGCCCAGCGCCGCCCGCGCCGCCCCGCTCACCGCCTCGTACGCCTCCTCCGGCCGCAGCCCGTGCCGGGAGGCCAGCAGATACGCGGCCTCCAACGGGTCCCCGCGCCCCACCGGGTTGGCCAGGTCCCGCAGCGCGCCGCTGCCGGCCGCCACCCGCACCCCGGCCCGCCGCAGCAGCCCTACCGGAGCCGGCGCGCGCCGGCCCGCGTCGCCGCAGCCGCCCTGCGGCAGACACACCACCGTCACCCCGGCCGCCGCCAGTTGGTCCGCCGTGCGGTGCGCCACCTCGGCCGGCAGCCCGTCCAGACCGCCGCACGGGCCCAGGGTCACCCCCGGCCGCAGCCCGCCCGCCATCGCCGCCAGCCGGGCCAGCCGGGCCGGGTCGGCGGCGTCCGTGTGCAGGTCGACGGGGCAGCCGTGCTCGGCGGCGACCTCCAGGACCGCCTCCACGTACCCGGTCGGATCGGGGTCCCGGTCCGGGCACCCGCCCACCACCCCCGCGCCCATCTTCAGCGCGTCCCGCAGCATCGCCAGCCCGTCCGCCCCGGCCGTCCCGGTCAGCACCCTCGGCATCGCCACCGGTGTCAGCTCGACCAGCCCGCGCAGCGCCCGCCGGGCCCGCAGTACGGCGGTCAGGGCGCCGAGCCCCGGCACGTCGCCCACCCGCACGTGCGCCCGCAACGCCGTGGCGCCGTGCCCCAGTTGCAGCAGCGCCGCCTCGGTGGCCCGGCGCTGCACGTCCAGCGGCTGGTCGGAGACCGGCCCGCCGGAGTCGGCGGTCAGGGCGGTGTCGGCGTGCGCGTGCGGCTCGGCGGGGGCCGGCAGGAGCAGGTAGCCGGTGAGGTCCACCCGGCCGCCGGCCCCGGGCGGGCCGGCGGCCGCGAGGCTGCCCGCCGTGCCGACGGCCTCGATCCGGCCGCCGTACAGCCGTACGTCCACGGTCCGGCCGTCGGCGAGCCGGGCCCCCGACAGCAGCAGTGCGCCGGGGCCGGCCGGGCCCGGGCGGGACGAGGAGTGGGACGGCTGCTGCGGCTGGCTGTCGGGCATCGCGCTCCTCTGGGCTCGGGGCTGCGCAGTGGGGGACGCATGATCACGCAGAGTGAGTCGAGCCTAGGGCGGTGATCAGCCCGTGGCGGGGAGGAGCGCAATAGTCGTACCGGTGTGGTCAGACCTCTCAGGCGGGCCCGAAACGGATTTGGGCGAACGGCGGCCGACCGTGTAATGTCTTCATCGCTCGCCCCAATAGCTCAGTCGGCAGAGCGTCTCCATGGTAAGGAGAAGGTCTACGGTTCGATTCCGTATTGGGGCTCTGGTGTGAGAGGTTCCCGCCGCGAGGCGGGACTCGATCGCATCGCAGCGGTGTAGCTCAGTCGGTAGAGCAAGCGGCTCATAATCGCTGTGTCACCGGTTCAAGTCCGGTCACCGCTACTCTAAGTAGCCGATTGCGGGGTCGGTCCTTCGATCGGCTACTCTTCTATGCGTTAACCCAGTCCCATCCGTTCGTCAAGGAGCACTCACGTGGCTGCCACCGACGTCCGCCCGAAGATCACGCTGGCCTGCGTGGAGTGCAAGGAGCGGAACTACATCACCAAGAAGAACCGGCGTAACAACCCGGACCGACTGGAGATGAAGAAGCACTGCCCGCGTTGCAACGCGCACACCGCGCACCGCGAAACGCGATAGTTTCAGGCTCGTACGCGAGGCCGTCCCCGAAGGCTGGGGGCGGCCTCGCGTCGTTTCATCCAGCAGGAACCGCAGCAGGAACCAGCAGCAGGAGGTACCGGGCCCATGGCGCTCGACCAGTCCTTCGTGGGGCGGACCTACCCGCCCACCGCGCCCTACGAGGTGGGCCGGGAGAAGATCCGCGAGTTCGCGGAGGCGGTGGGTGACGCCAACGCGGCGTACACCGACCCAGAGGCCGCCAGGACGCTCGGTCACCCCGACGTGATCGCGCCGCCCACCTTCGTGTTCTCCATCACCTTCCGGGCCGCCGGCGTGGTCATCCAGGACCCGCAGCTCGGCCTCGACTACAGCCGGGTGGTGCACGGCGACCAGAAGTTCGCCTACGTCCGCCCCGTGCGCGCCGGTGACCGGCTCACCGTCACCTCCACCATCGAGACGGTCAAGTCCCTCGCGGGCAACGACATCCTGGACATCCGCGGCGAGGTGCACGACGAGGCCGGCGAGCTCGTAGTGACCGCCTGGACCAAGCTGGTCGCCCGCGCGGCCGAGGGGGCGTGAGCAACCGATGACGGCGAAGATCGCGTACGACGACGTCGAGGTCGGCACCGAACTGCCGGCCCAGTCCTTCCCCGTGACCCGCGACACCCTCGTCCGGTACGCGGGGGCGTCCGGGGACTTCAACCCGATCCACTGGAACGAGCGGTTCGCCAAGGAGGTCGGCCTGCCGGACGTCATCGCGCACGGCATGTTCACCATGGCCGAGGCGATCCGGGTGGTCACCGACTGGACCGGCGACCCGGGCGCGGTCGTCGAGTACGGCGTCCGCTTCACCAAGCCGGTCGTCGTCCCGGACGACGGCCAGGGCGCCGTCATCGAGGTCAGCGGCAAGGTCGCCGCCAAGCTCGACGACCACACCGTGCGGGTCGACCTCACGGCGACCAGCGCCGGACAGAAGGTGCTCGGGATGTCCCGGGCGGTCGTGCGGCTGGGCTGAGCCCTGCATGAGCAGCGGTAAGGGGCGTTCCGCCAAGGGGACGCCCCTTACCTGTCGCCCCTTTCCTGTCCGCAGGGCTTGCGCGGGTTAGTGATTGAGTACTAACTTTGTCGCATGGTCAGGATGAGTGCGGAGGAGCGGCGCGAGAGCATCGTCCGCGCGGCGATGTCCGAGTTCGCCCGCGGCGGCTACTACGGCACGTCGACCGAGGCGATCGCCAAGCGGGTCGGTGTCTCGCAGCCGTATCTCTTCCGGCTTTTCCCCGGCAAGCAAGCGATCTTCCTCGCCGCGGCGGAGCGGTGCATCGAGGAGACCATCCGCACGTTCGAGGAGGCGGCCGAGGGCCTGGCGGGCGACGCGGCCCGGCACGCCATGGGCCACACCTACTCCGAGGTCATCATGGAGCGGCCGGAACGGCTGCTCATGCAGATGCAGATGTACCTCACCGTGGGCGCCGCCGAGCAGGCGGGCGACCGCGAGTTCGGTGAGCTGGTGCGGGCCGGGTGGATGCGGCTGTGGGACACGGTGCACCTGCTGGGCGGCGGAAACATCACCGAGACGGGTGACTTCATGGCGAAGGGGATGCTCATCAACACCCTGGTGGCCATGGGGTTCCCGCCCGGACACCGGGTCTGGGAAGGCGTGTACGGGACCGGACGTCCGTAAGGGCTGGGGGCGCGTCCTCGCGGGCCCTTTTTTTGACCATAAAAGTTAGTCATCAATAACTAACCACTGAGTCAGTGACAACCTCTGGGGGAGTCATGTCACAGCAGCAGCAACAGATCGCACGCCGCGGGGGAGCGGCCTGGGCGCTCGTCATCACCAGCGTGGCCGGATTCATGGCCGCCCTGGACAACCTCGTCGTCACCACCGCGCTGCCCGCCATCCGCGAGGACCTCGGCGGCGCGCTGCACGACCTCGAATGGACGGTGAGCGCCTACACGCTCACCTTCGCCTGCCTGTTGATGACCGGCGCGGCCCTCGGCGACCGCTTCGGCCGCCGCCGGCTCTTCCTGGTCGGCACGGCGGTCTTCACCGCGGCCTCCGCCGCGGCCGCCCTCGCACCCGGCATCGGCGGCCTCATCGCGGCCCGCGCGGTGCAGGGCGTCGGCGCGGCGATCATGATGCCGCTGACGCTCACCCTGCTGACGGCCGCGGTACCGGCCGCCAGGCGCGGCATGGCGTACGGCATCTGGGGCGCGGTCAACGGGCTCGCGGTGGCTTCCGGACCGCTGATCGGCGGCGCGCTGACCGAGCACATCTCCTGGCAGTGGATCTTCTGGCTGAACGTGCCGCTGGGCATCGCCCTGCTGCCGCTCGCCCGCCTGCGGCTCGCCGAGTCCCACGGCACCGGCACCCGGCTCGACATACCCGGCACCCTGCTCGCGAGCGGCGGTCTGTTCGGCGTCGTCTACGGACTCGTCCGCGGGCCCGCCGACGGCTGGACCGACAGCGTGGTCCTGCTGTCCCTGTTCGCCGGGGCCGCGCTGCTCGCCGGGTTCGTCCGGCACGGCATCCAGGCCAGCAACCCGGTGCTCCCGATGCGGCTGTTCCGCTCCCGGGCGTTCGCCGGGATCAACGCGGCCAGCCTGCTGATGTTCCTCGGCGTGTTCGGTTCGGTCTTCCTGCTCAGCCAGTACCTCCAGGGCGTGCTCGGCTACTCGCCCACCGAGGCGGGCCTGCGCATGCTGCCCTGGACCGGCATGCCCATGATCGTCGCGCCGATCGCCGGCCTGCTCGCCGACCGGGTCGGCGGCCGGCCCGTGGTCGCCGCCGGACTCTTCCTCCAGGCCGCCGGCCTCGGCTACCTGGGCCTTGTCATCACCGAGGACGCCTCCTACGCCGTCCAGCTGCCCGGCCTGATCATCTGCGGTATCGGCATGGCCCTGTACTTCGCCCCCGCCGCCCACCTCGTGATGTCCAGCGTCCGAAGCCACGAACAGGGCGTCGCCTCCGGGGCGAACAACGCCCTGCGCGAGGTCGGCGGCGCGCTCGGCGTCGCCGTGATGGGCTCGATCTTCTCCGCCCAGGGCGGCTACGAGAGCGCGCTGTCCTTCGTCGACGGACTGCGGCCCGCGCTCGTCACCGGCGCCGCGGCGGTCGCGGTCGGCGCGGTGGCGGTGCTGCTGATCCCGGCGCGCCGCCCGGCCGCCCCGGCCGACGACGGCGGCGCGACGGCGTCCGCGCCCGCCCTGGAAACCGCCTCCCGCTGAGTCCCGGCCCGCAACCCGGAGAAGGAGTCCGCCATGCCCACCCTGCCCTGGATCACGCCGCACACCCCGCCGGCCGCCACCGACGGCCGGAGCGCCCCCGACGTGCACGTCTTCGCCTCCCGCTTCGAGACCCGCACCCTGTGGGGAGCGCTCCGCTTCCTCGCCCGGACCCCCGGCGTATGGCGCCAGGTGGGGCGGGCGCCCGGCGCGTACGGCGCGTCCCTGCGGGCCCAGCCCTTCCGGCGGACCTTCTGGACGCTGTCCGCCTGGGAGTCGCCCCACGCCCTCAAGGAGTTCGCCCGCTCGGGCGCCCACGGGCCGGCGGCCGGCGGGCTGGCCGGGCAGATGAAGGACGCGAAGTTCGTCTCCTGGACGGCGAGCGGCGACAGCCTCCCGGCCGACTGGGACGAGGCGCTGCGGCGCCTCGGCTGAGCCCGCACGCGCGCGTACTGGCGAGGAACGGTCCGGGCCGTTCCTCGCCCGTGGCGTTGTCAGTGGCTTCTCGTAGTCTTGGGCGCGTGCAGGAACTCCACGACGCCCCCCTCGCCCCGCTGACCACCTTCCGGCTGGGCGGTCCCGCGACCCGGCTGGTCACCGCCACCACCGACGCCGAGGTGATCGCCGCCGTCCGCGAGGCCGATGCCACCGGTACGCCGCTGCTGGTGATCGGCGGCGGCTCCAACCTGGTCGTCGGCGACAAGGGCTTCGACGGCACCGCACTGGTCGTCGCCACCAAGGGCTTCGCCCTCGACGGCACCCGCCTGGAGCTGGCCGCCGGCGAGGTGTGGACCGACGCCGTCGCCCGCACGGTCGAGGCGGGACTCGCCGGCGTCGAATGCCTGGCCGGCATCCCCGGCTCGGCCGGCGCGACCCCGATCCAGAACGTGGGGGCGTACGGCCAGGAGGTCGCCGCCACCATCACCGAGGTGGTCGCCTACGACCGCACCACCGGGGAGACAGTCGTTCTCACCGCCGAGGAGTGCGGGTTCTCCTACCGCCACAGCCGCTTCAAGGCCGATCCCGACCGGTATGTCGTCCTGCGCGTCCGCTTCGCGCTGGAGGACGCCGGCGGGCTCTCCGGGCCGGTCAAGTACGCCGAGACCGCCCGCGCCCTCGGCGTCGAGCCCGGCGACCGGGTCCCGCTGGCGGCCGCCCGGGAGACCGTGCTGAAGCTGCGCGCGGGCAAGGGCATGGTCCTCGACCCCGAGGACCACGACACCTGGTCGGCCGGGTCGTTCTTCACCAACCCGATCCTCACCGACGAGGAGTTCACCGCCTTCCACGCGCGCGTGCGGGCCCGGCTCGGCGACGACGTGCAGCCGCCCGCCTACCCGGCCGGTCCGGGCCGTACCAAGACGTCGGCCGCCTGGCTGATCGACCGGGCGGGCTTCACCAAGGGCTACGGCACCGGCCCGGCCCGGATCTCCACCAAGCACACCCTGGCCCTGACCAACCGGGGCTCGGCCACCACGGAGGACCTGCTCGCCCTGGCCCGCGAGGTCGTCGCCGGGGTCCACGACGCCTTCGGGGTCACCCTCGTCAACGAGCCGGTGACGGTCGGCGTCAGCCTCTGAGCCGCCCGCCCCCGGCCCCGCCTCAGTGGGCGACCCCGACCGCCTGCCGCACCGTCTCGGGGTCGGCGAGGGACGCGAGCATCGCGTGGGCCACGTCCGCGCGGGCCACGAAGCGGCCCTTGGGCGGATTGCCGCCGACGACCCGGCGGTAGCGGCCGGTGCCGGGCCGGTCCTGGAGCCGCGGCGGCCGTACGACCGTCCAGTCGGCGGCACTGGCGGCCAGTTCCGCCTCCATCCGGCGCAGATCGCCGTAGACGTCTCCCAGGACCCGCCAGAGCACGGCCCGCAGGCCGCGGTCCACGAGGCCGTCCCCGTCCGACACCGGGCCGAGCGGCGCGGCGCTGACCACCACCAGCCGCCGCACCTCCTGCGCCGCCATGGCCGCCAGCACCGTACGGGTCAGCCGGCTGGTGACGCCGGCGTCGCCGCGGCCGCGCGCGCCGAGCCCGGACAGCACCGCGTCCCGCCCGGCGACCGCGGGCCGCAGCCGCTCGGCGTCGGACAGGTCCGCGCGGAACACCTCCAGGCGGTCACCGGTCACCGGCAGCCGGGCCGGGTCCCGTACCACCGCCGTGACCTCGTGCCCGGCGGCCAGCGCCTGCCGGACTATCTCCCGGCCCACACCGCCGGTGGCTCCGACCACGGTCAGCCGCATGGCGTACCTCCCCTGTTCGACGGGCGACTCGCTCAATCGTCGCCCGGAGGCGCCGCGCCGATCCAGGCGTCCACGTCGGACAGCAGTTTTGTCTTGATGTCCTCGGGCGCCGCCGAGCCGCGCACCGACTGCCGGGCCAGCTCGGCCAGTTCGGCGTCCGTGAAGCCGTGGTGGCGGCGCGCGATCTCGTACTGCGCCGCCAGCCGGGAGCCGAACAGCAGCGGGTCGTCGGCGCCCAGCGCCATCGGCACCCCCGCGTCGAACAGCTTGCGCAGCGGCACGTCCTCGGGTTTCTCGTAGACGCCCAGGGCCACGTTGGACGCCGGGCACACCTCGCAGGTGATCTGCCGGTCCGCGAGCCGTTTCAGCAGCCGCGGGTCCTCCGCGGCCCGTACGCCGTGCCCGATCCGGTCGGCGTCCAGGTCGTCCAGGCAGTCCCGGACCGAGGCCGGGCCGGTCAGCTCGCCGCCGTGCGGCGCGGACAGCAGCCCGCCCTCCCGGGCGATGGCGAACGCCCGGTCGAAGTCCCGGGCCATGCCGCGCCGCTCGTCGTTGGAGAGCCCGAAGCCGACCACGCCGCGCTCCGCGTAGCGCACCGCGAGCCGGGCCAGCGTCCGCGCGTCCAGCGGGTGCTTCATCCGGTTCGCGGCCACCAGCACCCGCATCCCGAGCCCGGTCTCCCGCACCGTGCTGTCCACCGCGTCCAGGATGACCTCCAGCGCCGGGATCAGACCGCCCAGGCGCGGCGCGTACGAGGTCGGGTCGACCTGGATCTCCAGCCACCCCGAGCCGTCCCTGAGGTCCTCCTCGGCGGCCTCCCGCACCAGCCGCTGGATGTCCTCGGGCTCTCTGAGGCACGAGCGGGCCGCGTCGTAGAGCCGCTGGAAGCGGAACCAGCCGCGTTCGTCCGTCGCCCGCAGCTTCGGCGAATGGCCGCCGGACAGCGCCTCGGTCAGGACGTCGGGCAGCCGGACACCGTGCTTGTCGGCGAGTTCCAGCAGGGTGGCGGGGCGCATCGACCCGGTGAAGTGCAGGTGCAGATGGGCCTTCGGCAGCTCAGAGACATCACGTACACGCTCCATCCCAGGATCTTGCCGTACGCCACGCGGATCCCGGTAGCCGGTTCCCCGTACGGGGTCTTGCTCGCACAAAAAATGGGGGCCGCCCAGGATTCCTCCCTGAGCGGCCCCCGACGAGCGGTGCGGGGTCAGTCCCTGGCCTCCGCCAGCAGCTTCTGGATGCGGCTCACGCCCTCGACCAGGTCCTCGTCGCCCAGCGCGTAGGAAAGGCGCAGGTAGCCGGGGGTGCCGAAGGCCTCGCCGGGCACCACCGCGACCTCGGCCTCCTCCAGGATGAGCGCGGCCAGCTCCACCGTGTTCTGCGGGCGGCGGCCGCGGATCTCCTTGCCGATCAGCGCCTTGACCGACGGATAGGCGTAGAACGCGCCCTCCGGCTCGGGGCACAGGACGCCGTCGATCTCGTTGAGCATCCGCACGATGGTCTGGCGGCGGCGGTCGAACGCCTCGCGCATGGTCGCCACCGCGTCCAGGCTGCCGGAGACGGCGGCGAGGGCCGCGGCCTGCGACACGTTCGCGACGTTGGAGGTGGCGTGCGACTGGAGGTTGGCGGCCGCCTTCACCACGTCCTTGGGGCCGATCACCCAGCCGACCCGCCAGCCGGTCATCGCGTACGTCTTGGCGACACCGTTGACCACGACGCACTTGTCGCGCAGCTCGGGCACCACGGCCGGCAGCGACACGGCGGCGGCGCCGCCGTAGACCAGGTGCTCGTAGATCTCGTCGGTCAGCACCCACAGGCCGTGCTCGACGGCCCAGCGGCCGATCGCCTCGGTCTCGGACTCGGAGTAGACCGCGCCGGTCGGGTTGGACGGGGAGACGAAGAGGACGACCTTGGTCTTCTCCGTGCGGGCCGCCTCCAGCTGCTCGACGCTGACCCGGTAGCCGGTCGTCTCGTCCGCGACGACCTCGACCGGGACACCGCCGGCCAGCCGGATCGACTCGGGGTACGTCGTCCAGTACGGCGCCGGGACGATGACCTCGTCGCCCGGGTCGAGGATCGCGGCGAACGCCTCGTAGATGGCCTGCTTGCCGCCGTTGGTGACCAGGATCTGGGAGGCGTCGACCTCGTAGCCGGAGTCGCGCAGCGTCTTCGCGGCGATCGCGGCCTTCAGCTCGGGCAGGCCGCCGGCCGGGGTGTAGCGGTGGTACTTCGGGTTCTTGCAGGCCTCGATCGCCGCCTCGACGATGTAGTCGGGGGTCGGGAAGTCGGGCTCACCGGCGCCGAAGCCGATCACCGGACGCCCGGCGGCCTTGAGTGCCTTCGCCTTGGCGTCGACGGCGAGGGTGGCGGACTCGGAGATCGCGCCGACTCGGGCGGAGACCCGGCGCTCGGTGGGAGGGGTTGCAGCGCTCATGCGCCCCATCGTTCCAGACCGGAAACCTGCCCGGCACGCGGGTTTCACGTACTGAACAGGTCCGGACAAAGGGCTGAACAACAGTCCGGAACCGCCCTCCGGCCAGGGCGATCTTCGGTCACACCGGGCGGAGGGGCCGCTCACTGGCCCTTTCTGTTCGACGCCCGGCGCCGAACCACGTACACTCACACCTCGTCGGCCTCCAGCAGCCCGCGCTCATCCGGTGCACACCAAGCACCCGGGCGGATGCGGTACGTTGGGGGACACACAAAGGGTCGTAGCTCAATTGGTAGAGCACTGGTCTCCAAAACCAGCGGTTGGGGGTTCAAGTCCCTCCGGCCCTGCTACACACACCTTCGCCAGGATGTGTGCGCATGTACGTACAGCAATGCACCGCCGTGCGGCTCAGACCGGGCGCGGCACGGCCACGACCCGGAATCAGGTGAGGACGAGTGACGGACGCCGTGGGCTCCATCGACATGCCTGATGCCCAGGACGAGGCGCCGGACTCCAAGAAGAAGCAGCGCAAGGGCGGCAAGCGTGCCAAGAAGGGCCCCCTGAAGCGTCTCGCGCTCTTCTACCGCCAGATCATCGCGGAACTCCGCAAGGTGGTCTGGCCGAGTCGCAATCAGCTGACGACGTACACCACTGTGGTGATCATCTTCGTCGTCATCATGATCGGCCTGGTCACCGTGATTGACTATGGGCTCAGCCACGCCGCCAAGTACGTCTTCGGCTGACCCGCGAGCGAAGAGCGCCGAGGTACCCGGCGCTCCTTTCGCGTGTTCCACCCCTATGTATCCAGGAAGAAGCAGCCACCGTGTCTGACCCGAACGTGAACGACGCCGTTGAGCCTCACGAGGTGGAGGCCGAGTCCGTCAAGGACGAGTTCGACGCCGTCGACACCGCGTCGGGCGACGAGGACACCGAGACCTCCGCCGAGGCCGAGGTCGAGGCTGCCGGCGCCGAGTCTTCCGAGGACGCCGAGGTCGAGTCCGAGGACGAGGACGAGGACGTCGAGGCCGCCGCCGACGAGGCGGAGACCGAAGAGGCCGAGGACGAGCCCGACATCGACCCGGTCGAGAAGCTCCGCCAGGAACTGCGTGTCCTGCCCGGCGAGTGGTACGTCATCCACACGTACGCCGGCTACGAGAACCGCGTGAAGACCAACCTGGAGCAGCGCGCCGTCTCGCTCAACGTCGAGGACTACATCTTCCAGGCCGAGGTGCCGCAGGAAGAGGTCGTCCAGATCAAGAACGGCGACCGCAAGACGATCCGCCAGAACAAGCTGCCGGGTTACGTCCTGGTCCGCATGGACCTGACCAACGAGTCCTGGGGCGTCGTCCGCAACACCCCGGGCGTCACCGGCTTCGTCGGCAACGCCTACGACCCGTACCCGCTGACCCTGGACGAGATCGTCAAGATGCTCGCCCCGGAGGCCGAGGAGAAGGCCGCCCGCGAGGCCGCCGAGGCCGAGGGCAAGCCGGCGCCGCAGCGCAAGGTCGAGGTCCAGGTGCTGGACTTCGAGGTCGGCGACTCGGTCACCGTCACCGACGGTCCGTTCGCCACGCTGCAGGCCACGATCAACGAGATCAACGCCGACTCGAAGAAGGTCAAGGGCCTGGTCGAGATCTTCGGCCGCGAGACGCCGGTCGAGCTGTCCTTCGACCAGATCCAGAAGAACTGAATCCAGCAGGACTGGCCTTCTGGCTCACCAACGTCCGAGCAGGTCAGACGGTTGCTCCGGCAAGCGTCTGACCTGCTCGGTTTTTAGCCGCACATCCATACCCGCTATCGTTGTGCGGTATGCCTGCGTCCGGGTTGTCGCCCGGGTGTGGGCAGGACCCGAATCGAAAGGACCCGGAGAGCTATGCCTCCCAAGAAGAAGAAGGTCACGGGGCTCATCAAGCTCCAGATCCAGGCCGGTGCCGCGAACCCGGCCCCGCCGGTCGGCCCCGCGCTGGGTCAGCACGGCGTCAACATCATGGAGTTCTGCAAGGCCTACAACGCGGCGACCGAGTCGCAGCGTGGCTGGGTCATCCCGGTGGAGATCACGGTCTACGAGGACCGCTCCTTCACCTTCATCACCAAGACCCCGCCGGCCGCGAAGATGATCCTCAAGGCCGCGGGTGTGGAGAAGGGCTCCGGCGAGCCGCACAAGACCAAGGTCGCGAAGATTACGCGTGACCAGGTCCGTGAGATCGCCACCACCAAGATGCCCGACCTCAACGCCAACGACCTGGACGCCGCCGAGAAGATCATCGCCGGCACCGCCCGTTCCATGGGCGTCACGGTCGAGGGCTGACCTCCACCCCCGTAATCCAGCAGTAGTAGTGGCAGGGCCTGCTCGGCCCGGACCACGACTCCTCGATGAGCCAACAGGAGCAGTAGTGAGCAAGCGCAGCAAGTCTCTCCGCGCTGCGGACGCCAAGATCGACCGGGACAAGCAGTACGCCCCGCTCGAGGCCGTCCGTCTCGCCAAGGAGACCTCCACGACCAAGTTCGACGGCACCGTCGAGGTCGCCTTCCGCCTGGGTGTCGACCCGCGCAAGGCCGACCAGATGGTCCGTGGCACCGTGAACCTCCCGCACGGCACCGGTAAGACCGCCCGGGTCCTGGTCTTCGCGACCGGTGACCGTGCCGAGGCCGCGACCGCCGCGGGCGCCGACATCGTCGGCTCCGACGAGCTGATCGACGAGGTGTCGAAGGGCCGTCTGGACTTCGACGCCGTCGTCGCCACCCCGGACCTCATGGGCAAGGTCGGCCGCCTCGGCCGCGTCCTCGGCCCGCGTGGTCTGATGCCCAACCCGAAGACCGGCACCGTGACCCCGGACGTGGCCAAGGCCGTGACCGAGATCAAGGGCGGCAAGATCGAGTTCCGTGTCGACAAGCACGCGAACCTGCACTTCATCATCGGCAAGACGTCGTTCGACGACACCAAGCTGGTGGAGAACTACGGCGCCGCCCTGGAGGAGATCCTCCGGCTGAAGCCGTCCGCCGCCAAGGGCCGCTACATCAAGAAGGCCGCCATCAGCACCACGATGGGCCCCGGCATCCCGGTCGACTCCAACCGCACCCGCAACCTCCTCGTCGAGGAGGACCCGGCCGCGGTCTGAGCCTGAGGCTCACCCGGAGCACCGGTCCACGGGCCCCGCACCCCTTCCAGGGTGCGGGGCCCGTCCCCTTTTCCGGGCCGGTTGTCAGTGCTGTGCGTTAGCTTTCTGGTACGGGGACGACTGGGGGGCGGGTGACAGCGATGACGGGGACGGGCGGGCGGCGTCCGGCGGGGCGGGTGGCGCTCACGGTGGCGGCGGTGATCGCGCTGGTGGCGCTGTGCACGGGCGCCTGCGGTCCGTCCGACGACACCCAGGGCGCCGGCGAGCGGGCGGCCGGGTCGCCGCCGGCCGCGGTGCTGGCCGGGCTGCGCGCGGCCGAGCGGGCAACGGAGCAGGCCCGTTCCGCGCGAGTGGAGTCCACGACGCGGATCGGCTCCACGATCTCCCTGACCGCGGGCGGCGCCCTCGGCTGGACCGACGACCGGGTCACCGGCACCCTCACGCTCACCTACACCGGCGGTGACCTGGCCGACAGCATGCGGCAGTTGGGCAGCGCGTCGATGGAGGCCCGCTATCTGCCGGACGCGTACTACGCGCGCATGGGCGACGCCTTCGCGGCACAGGCCGGCGGCCGGCACTGGGTGCGATACGCCTACGACGACCTGGACGACCTGGCGGGCGGCTCCGGCGCGGAGCTGGGTGACCAGATACGGGCGGCCACCCCCGACCGGTCCCTGGACCTGCTGCTGGCCTCCGACGACGTGCGGGAGGTCGGCGCGGAGCGGGTGCGCGGCCGGCTCACCACGCACTACTCGGGCACGGTCCAAGACGCCGACGCGGGGGTCACCGGCCAGACCGTCGAGGTCTGGACAGACGACCGGGACCTGCTGGTGAAGAAGGTCGAGCGGGCGACCACGTCGGACGGCGAGCTGACCCAGACCGCGTACTACCGCGACTACGGGGTGCGGGTGAGCGCCCGGAAGCCCCCGGCGGACGACACCCGGGACGTGACGGAGCTGCTGGACGGCACGGGTGGGACCGGCGGGACCGGCGGGACCGGCGGGACCAGCGGGGCGGCGGAAACCGAGGGGGAATCGACTCCTCCGCTGGGATAAGCTCACAGGGTTTTCAAAAGAATCGACAAACTGTTCCTTTTTGTTTCCTTGGGGGGAATCAATGGAGCGCGGTACAGGTAAGCGGGGCGGGGCCACCCTCGCCGGCATCGCGGCGCTGGTGCTGGCGGGCGGCGCGGTCGGCTGCGGCGCGGAGCAGGACGGGGCCGCCGAGCGGACCGTCCACCAGGTGATCACGGCGGCGTACGAGAAGACCGCCGAGGCGAAGTCCGCCAAGGTCGAGATGACCATGTCGACGCCGGCCGCGATGGAGGGCGGCGGCGACATGAGCATGAGCGGCGTGATGGGCTGGGACCCGACCGTCATGGACGTGACGATGAAGGGCTCCATGCTCGGCGCCGAGGCGGGCGCCCCGGAGCAGAGCCGGATGATCTGGCAGGACAACGTCATGTACATGGACCTGGGGGCCGAGGCCGCCAAGGAAATGGACGGCAAGCGCTGGATGAAGCTCGACCTGGCCGCCGCGGCGGAGATGGCCGGGGACGAGGCGCTGACCAAGCAGATGACGTCCGGCCTGGAGAGCATGGACCAGAACCCGGCCGACCAGCTCGCCATGCTGCTGGAGTCGCCCAACCTCAAGCACGTCGGCACCGAGAAGGTGGCCGGCGTCGAGGCGGAGCACTACAAGGGCACGCTCACCGTCAAGGAGATGATGGCGAGCAACGACAGCCTGGACGTCCTCGACGCCAAGGAGCGCAAGCAGCTCCTGGACGGCACCGAGCAGGCCGGCATCAAGGGTTACGACACCGAGGTGTGGGTCAACGAGGACGACCTGCCGGTCCGTATGGACGTGACGATGGAGTCCCCGGACGGCGACATCGACATGAGCATGAAGTTCTCGGACTACGGCGCCAAGGCCGCGGTCGAGGTGCCGCCGGCCGGCGACACCGCCGACCTCTTCGAGAAGCTCAAGGAGATGACCGCGGCGCTGGAGGGGCTGGACGACGTGTCGTCGGACCTCGGCGGCTCCACCGAGGACCTCGACAAGGAGCTCGCCGACATCGAGAAGGAGCTGGCCGAGCTGGAGAAGACGGACACCTCCTCCGGCACCTGAGCCGCCCGCGCCCCGCTCGTCCCGACGGTCCGCGACCGGATTTGCCTGCCGGCGATCCGGTCGCGTACTCTCCTGAAGAAGCCAAAGACCGCTGGTCGTTGCCGCACGTTCGAAAGAAAGTGCGGTGGCCGAAGGATCCGCTGAACAGCGGACGACCCGCGCAGGTGTCAGTGGAGAAGCTCCCGATCAGTTCGTACCGTGCGCGTGCGAAGAACATCGGTTGAGCTACGCCCCGTGCGCCTGCGCCGGGGCGTTTCGTTTTCTCCAGTCCTCCTTCGGGTCCGCGCGGTCCGAATCACCCGGAAGGAGGCCGAGGCTCTATGGCGAGGCCCGACAAGGCTGCCGCGGTTGCCGAGCTGACGGACCAGTTCCGCAACTCGAACGCCGCCGTGCTGACCGAGTACCGCGGTCTCACCGTGGCGCAGCTCAAGACGCTGCGCCGGTCGCTCGGTGAGAACGCCCAGTACGCCGTGGTGAAGAACACGCTGACCAAGATTGCGGCCAACGAGGCCGGGATCACGACGCTCGACGACCAGTTCAATGGTCCGACGGCGGTCGCCTTCATCACCGGTGACCCGGTGGAGTCGGCGAAGGGTCTGCGCGACTTCGCCAAGGACAACCCGAATCTCGTCATCAAGGGCGGTGTCCTTGACGGCAAGGCGCTGTCCGCCGACGAGATCAAGAAGCTTGCGGACCTCGAGTCCCGCGAGGTTCTGCTCTCCAAGCTGGCCGGTGCCATGAAGGGCAAGCAGTCCCAGGCTGCCTCTGTCTTCCAGGCGCTGCCGTCGAAGCTCGTCCGCACCCTGGACGCGCTCCGTGCCAAGCAGGACGAGCAGGGCGGTGCCGAGTAATTCGGCTCGCTTTCTGACCCACGCCGCCTGAGCGCGGCAACGGTCGCAGCGGGCCCGACTACGCCCGCCTCACCCAGTACATCCGGCACCCCCTGCCGAATAGTGGAAGGACCGCCATCATGGCGAAGCTCAGCCAGGACGACCTGCTCGCCCAGTTCGAGGAGATGACCCTCATCGAGCTCTCCGAGTTCGTGAAGGCGTTCGAGGAGAAGTTCGACGTCACCGCCGCCGCTGCCGCGCCGGTCGTCGTCGCCGGTGGTGCCGCTGGTGGCGCCGCCGCCCCGGCCGAGGAGGAGAAGGACGAGTTCGACGTCATCCTCACCGGTGCCGGCGACAAGAAGATCCAGGTCATCAAGGTCGTGCGCGAGCTGACCTCCCTGGGTCTGAAGGAGGCCAAGGACCTCGTGGACGGCGCCCCGAAGCCCGTCCTCGAGAAGGTCGCCAAGGACGCCGCCGAGAAGGCCGCCGAGTCCCTCAAGGGCGCCGGCGCCTCCGTCGAGGTCAAGTAACACCTTCGCGTTCGGGTGAACAGTCCGTAGGGCTGTAACGCGTACGCACCGAAGAGCGATCATCCATCCGGGTGGTCGCTCTTCGTCGTTCCCGGGCCCCCGCCGTGGTTGCCTTGCGACCGAGTGTGTGCGGGGTATGGTGATCTTCGTCGTGTCTTCGAGCGCCCCGGTTCGGGCAAGGGGGGCCTTGACGAACCGCACGCAGCGCGCAATTCTCAGGACGCGTCGTCACAACGATCCGGGTTCCGAGGCATGGATCGACGGCGCAGAGGGAAGTATGAACCTGCGTTGAGGGCAGCTTGCCGCAGACGTTGAGAAGAGGGTAGTGAGGCGCTCCGTAGAGCGGGACTGGACATCAGTGTGCCAAGTGGCTACACTGACCCTTTGCGCTGCCTGTTAGCTGCTCCCTGCCCGTCACCAGGGGCATGCCCTCGCTTCAGCATCGATGACCGGACCGCCCCTGAGCTGGCCTGATAGCCAGAAAAGGGGAATCCGTCTCTGTGCGAGGTGGGGGACCGGTACGCGCGTAGTGAGTCCGAGCCCTCGGAAGGACCCCCTCTTGGCCGCCTCGCGCAATGCCTCGACCGCGAATACGAACAACGCTGCCAGCACCGCCCCGCTGCGCATCTCTTTTGCAAAGATCAAGGAGCCCCTCGAGGTTCCGAACCTTCTCGCGCTGCAAACCGAGAGCTTCGACTGGCTGCTCGGCAACGACGCGTGGAAGGCTCGCGTCGAGGAGGCTCTGGAGTCCGGTCACGACGTCCCCACCAAGTCCGGCCTGGAGGAGATCTTCGAGGAGATCTCTCCGATTGAGGACTTCTCCGGGTCGATGTCGCTGACCTTCCGCGACCACCGCTTCGAGCCGCCGAAGAACTCCATCGACGAGTGCAAGGAGCGCGACTTCACGTTCGCCGCCCCGCTCTTCGTCACCGCCGAGTTCACCAACAACGAGACCGGCGAGATCAAGTCCCAGACCGTCTTCATGGGCGACTTCCCGCTGATGACGAACAAGGGCACCTTCGTCATCAACGGCACCGAGCGTGTCGTGGTGTCGCAGCTGGTCCGTTCGCCGGGTGTCTACTTCGACTCCTCCATCGACAAGACGTCCGACAAGGACATCTTCTCCGCCAAGATCATCCCGTCCCGGGGTGCCTGGCTGGAGATGGAGATCGACAAGCGCGACATGGTCGGTGTGCGCATCGACCGCAAGCGCAAGCAGTCCGTCACCGTTCTCCTGAAGGCGCTCGGCTGGACGACCGAGCAGATCCTGGAGGAGTTCGGCGAGTACGAGTCCATGCGCGCCACCCTGGAGAAGGACCACACCCAGGGCCAGGACGACGCGCTGCTCGACATCTACCGCAAGCTGCGTCCGGGCGAGCCGCCGACCCGCGAGGCCGCGCAGACGCTGCTCGAGAACCTGTACTTCAACCCGAAGCGCTACGACCTCGCCAAGGTCGGCCGCTACAAGGTCAACAAGAAGCTGGGCGCCGACGCCCCGCTGGACGCCGGCATCCTGACCGTCGAGGACGTCATCGCCTCGATCAAGTACCTGGTCAAGCTGCACGCCGGGGAGACCGAGACGGTCGGCGACAACGGCTCGCCGGTCGTCGTCGAGACCGACGACATCGACCACTTCGGCAACCGCCGTCTGCGCAGCGTCGGCGAGCTCATCCAGAACCAGGTCCGTACGGGTCTGGCGCGGATGGAGCGCGTGGTGCGCGAGCGCATGACGACGCAGGACGTCGAGGCGATCACGCCGCAGACCCTGATCAACATCCGGCCGGTCGTCGCCTCCATCAAGGAGTTCTTCGGCACCAGCCAGCTGTCGCAGTTCATGGACCAGAACAACCCGCTGTCGGGTCTCACCCACAAGCGCCGGCTGTCGGCGCTCGGTCCGGGTGGTCTCTCCCGTGAGCGGGCCGGCTTCGAGGTCCGTGACGTGCACCCCTCGCACTACGGCCGCATGTGCCCGATCGAGACGCCCGAAGGCCCGAACATCGGTCTGATCGGCTCGCTCGCCTCCTACGGCCGGGTCAACGCGTTCGGCTTCGTCGAGACGCCGTACCGCCGGGTCACCGACGGTGTCGTCACCGACGAGGTCGACTACCTGACCGCCGACGAGGAGGACCGCTTCGTCATCGCGCAGGCCAACGCCACGCTCACCGACGACATGCGGTTCGCCGAGGCGCGCGTGCTGGTTCGCCGCCGTGGCGGCGAGGTCGACTACGTCACCGGCGAGGACGTCGACTACATGGACGTCTCGCCGCGCCAGATGGTGTCGGTCGCGACCGCGATGATCCCGTTCCTGGAGCACGACGACGCCAACCGCGCCCTGATGGGCGCGAACATGATGCGGCAGGCCGTGCCGCTCATCAAGAGCGAGTCGCCGCTGGTCGGCACCGGCATGGAGTACCGCTCCGCGGTCGACGCCGGCGACGTGGTCAAGGCCGAGAAGCCGGGTGTGGTCCAGGAGGTCTCCGCCGACTACATCACCACCGCCAACGACGACGGCACGTACATCACCTACCGGCTGGCCAAGTTCGCCCGCTCCAACCAGGGCACCTCGGTCAACCAGAAGGTCATCGTCGACGAGGGCGACCGGATCATCACCGGCCAGGTGCTGGCCGACGGTCCGGCCACCGAGAACGGCGAGATGGCGCTCGGCAAGAACCTGCTGGTCGCGTTCATGCCGTGGGAGGGTCACAACTACGAGGACGCGATCATCCTGTCGCAGCGCCTCGTGCAGGACGACGTCCTCTCCTCGATCCACATCGAGGAGCACGAGGTCGACGCCCGTGACACCAAGCTCGGCCCGGAGGAGATCACCCGGGACATCCCGAACGTCTCCGAGGAGGTCCTCGCCGACCTCGACGAGCGCGGCATCATCCGGATCGGTGCCGAGGTCGTCGCCGGCGACATCCTGGTCGGCAAGGTCACGCCCAAGGGCGAGACCGAGCTGACCCCGGAGGAGCGGCTGCTGCGCGCGATCTTCGGTGAGAAGGCGCGCGAGGTGCGCGACACCTCGCTGAAGGTGCCGCACGGCGAGATCGGCAAGGTCATCGGCGTCCGCGTCTTCGACCGCGAAGAGGGCGACGAGCTGCCGCCGGGCGTGAACCAGCTGGTCCGCGTCTACGTCGCGCAGAAGCGCAAGATCACCGACGGTGACAAGCTGGCCGGCCGGCACGGCAACAAGGGCGTCATCTCCAAGATCAACCCGATCGAGGACATGCCGTTCCTGGAGGACGGCACGCCGGTCGACATCATCCTCAACCCGCTGGGTGTGCCGTCCCGAATGAACCCGGGACAGGTCCTGGAGATCCACCTCGGCTGGCTCGCCAGCCGCGGCTGGGACGTCTCCGGCCTCGCGGAGGAGTGGGCCCAGCGGCTCCAGGTGATCGGCGCCGACCAGGTCGAGCCCGGCACCAACGTCGCCACCCCGGTCTTCGACGGTGCGCGGGAGGACGAGCTGGCGGGTCTGCTCCAGCACACCATCCCGAACCGCGACGGCGAGCGCATGGTGCTCCCGTCCGGCAAGGCGCGGCTGTTCGACGGCCGCAGCGGTGAGCCGTTCCCGGAGCCGATCTCGGTCGGCTACATGTACATCCTCAAGCTGCACCACCTGGTCGACGACAAGCTGCACGCCCGTTCGACCGGTCCGTACTCGATGATCACCCAGCAGCCGCTGGGTGGTAAGGCCCAGTTCGGTGGCCAGCGCTTCGGTGAGATGGAGGTGTGGGCGCTGGAGGCGTACGGCGCCGCTTACGCCCTCCAGGAGCTGCTGACCATCAAGTCCGACGACGTCACCGGCCGCGTGAAGGTCTACGAGGCCATCGTCAAGGGCGAGAACATCCCCGAGCCGGGCATCCCCGAGTCCTTCAAGGTGCTCATCAAGGAGATGCAGTCCCTGTGCCTCAACGTGGAGGTGCTGTCCTCGGACGGCATGTCCATCGAGATGCGTGACACCGACGAGGACGTCTTCCGCGCCGCGGAGGAGCTTGGCATCGACCTGTCCCGGCGCGAGCCGAGCAGCGTCGAAGAGGTCTGACGGGAGTCCGGCCGGGCTCGACTGAGCCCGGCCGGCCCCAGGACCCCCGTATCAGACCCCATGACTTACAACCCTGAGAGGGATTGACGCATAGTGCTCGACGTCAACTTCTTCGATGAGCTCCGGATCGGTCTGGCCACCGCTGACGACATCCGTCAGTGGAGCCACGGCGAGGTCAAGAAGCCCGAGACCATCAACTACCGCACCCTCAAGCCGGAAAAGGACGGACTCTTCTGCGAGAAGATCTTCGGTCCGACCCGGGACTGGGAGTGCTACTGCGGCAAGTACAAGCGCGTCCGCTTCAAGGGCATCATCTGCGAGCGCTGTGGCGTCGAGGTCACCCGCGCCAAGGTGCGCCGTGAGCGGATGGGCCACATCGAGCTGGCCGCTCCCGTCACGCACATCTGGTACTTCAAGGGCGTCCCGTCGCGCCTCGGTTACCTGCTGGACCTCGCCCCGAAGGACCTGGAGAAGGTCATCTACTTCGCGGCGTACATGATCACGTTCGTGGACGAGGAGCGCCGCACCCGCGACCTGCCGTCGCTGGAGGCGCACGTCTCCGTCGAGCGCCAGCAGATCGAGCAGCGCCGTGACTCCGACCTGGAGGCCCGCGCCAAGAAGCTCGAGACGGACCTCGCCGAGCTGGAGGCCGAGGGCGCCAAGGCCGACGTGCGCCGCAAGGTGCGCGAGGGTGCCGAGCGTGAGATGAAGCAGCTGCGCGACCGCGCGCAGCGCGAGATCGACCGCCTCGACGAGGTGTGGAACCGGTTCAAGAACCTCAAGGTCCAGGACCTGGAGGGCGACGAGCTGCTCTACCGCGAGCTGCGCGACCGGTTCGGCACCTACTTCGACGGCTCGATGGGCGCCGCCGCGCTGCAGAAGCGGCTGGAGTCCTTCGACCTCGACGAGGAGGCCGAGAAGCTCCGCGAGATCATCCGTACCGGCAAGGGCCAGAAGAAGACCCGTGCGCTCAAGCGCCTGAAGGTCGTCTCCGCGTTCCTGCAGACCAGCAACAGCCCCAAGGGCATGGTGCTGGACTGCGTGCCGGTCATCCCGCCGGACCTGCGGCCGATGGTGCAGCTGGACGGTGGCCGCTTCGCGACCTCCGACCTGAACGACCTGTACCGCCGTGTCATCAACCGCAACAACCGCCTGAAGCGGCTTCTCGACCTCGGCGCGCCCGAGATCATCGTGAACAACGAGAAGCGCATGCTCCAGGAGGCGGTCGACGCCCTCTTCGACAACGGCCGTCGTGGCCGGCCGGTGACCGGTCCGGGCAACCGTCCGCTGAAGTCGCTGTCCGACATGCTCAAGGGCAAGCAGGGCCGCTTCCGGCAGAACCTGCTCGGCAAGCGCGTGGACTACTCCGCGCGTTCCGTGATCGTCGTCGGTCCGCAGCTGAAGCTGCACCAGTGCGGTCTGCCGAAGGCGATGGCGCTGGAGCTGTTCAAGCCGTTCGTGATGAAGCGCCTGGTCGACCTGAACCACGCGCAGAACATCAAGAGCGCCAAGCGGATGGTCGAGCGCGGCCGGACCGTGGTGTACGACGTCCTCGAAGAGGTCATCGCCGAGCACCCGGTGCTGCTGAACCGTGCGCCCACCCTGCACCGCCTCGGCATCCAGGCCTTCGAGCCGCAGCTGGTCGAGGGCAAGGCCATCCAGATCCACCCGCTCGTCTGCACCGCGTTCAACGCGGACTTCGACGGTGACCAGATGGCCGTGCACCTGCCGCTGTCCGCGGAGGCGCAGGCCGAGGCCCGCATCCTGATGCTGTCCTCGAACAACATCCTGAAGCCCGCCGACGGCCGTCCGGTGACGATGCCGACCCAGGACATGGTCCTCGGTCTGTTCTTCCTCACCACCGACGGCGAGGGCCGTGACCTCAAGGGCGAGGGCCGCGCGTTCGGCTCCGCCGCCGAGGCGATCATGGCCTTCGACGCCGGCGAGCTGTCGCTCCAGTCGAAGATCGACATCCGCTTCCCGGTGGGCACCATCCCGCCGCGCGGCTGGCAGCCGCCGGCCCGTGAGGAGGGCGAGCCCGAGTGGCAGCAGGGTGATGTCTTCACCCTGCGCACCACGCTGGGCCGCGCGCTCTTCAACGAGCTGCTGCCGGAGGACTACCCGTTCGTCGACTACGAGGTCGGCAAGAAGCAGCTCTCCGAGATCGTCAACGACCTCGCCGAGCGCTACCCGAAGGTCATCGTGGCGGCGACGCTCGACAACCTGAAGGCGTCCGGCTTCTTCTGGGCGACCCGCTCCGGTGTCACCGTGGCCATCTCCGACGTCGTCGTTCCCGAGGCGAAGAAGGAGATCGTCAAGGGCTACGAGGCGCAGGACGAGAAGGTCCAGAAGCAGTACGAGCGCGGTCTGATCACCAAGGACGAGCGCACCCAGGAGCTCATCGCGATCTGGACCAAGGCGACCAACGAGGTCGCCGAGGCGATGAACGAGAACTTCCCGAAGACCAACCCGATCTTCATGATGGTGAACTCGGGCGCACGAGGCAACATGATGCAGATGCGTCAGATCGCCGGTATGCGTGGTCTGGTGTCGAACGCCAAGAACGAGACGATCCCGCGTCCGATCAAGGCCTCGTTCCGTGAGGGTCTGTCCGTGCTGGAGTACTTCATCTCCACGCACGGTGCCCGTAAGGGTCTGGCGGACACCGCGCTGCGGACCGCCGACTCGGGTTACCTCACCCGTCGTCTGGTCGACGTCTCCCAGGACGTCATCATCCGCGAGGAGGACTGCGGCACCGACCGCGGTCTGCGCCTGAAGATCGCCGACCGGCAGGACGGCGTGCTGCTCAAGGCGGAGGACGTCGAGACGTCCGTGTACGCGCGCTGCCTCGCCGAGGACATCGTGGTCGACGGCAAGGTGCTGGCCCCGGCCGGCACCGACCTCGGCGACGTGCTCATCGACGAGCTGGTCAAGCACGGCGTCGAGGAGGTCAAGACCCGCTCGGTGCTGACCTGCGAGTCCGCCGTCGGCACCTGCGCGATGTGCTACGGCCGTTCGCTGGCCACCGGCAAGCTGGTCGACATCGGTGAGGCGGTCGGCATCATCGCCGCCCAGTCCATCGGTGAGCCCGGCACCCAGCTGACGATGCGTACCTTCCACACCGGTGGTGTGGCCGGTGACGACATCACCCAGGGTCTGCCGCGTGTCGTCGAGCTCTTCGAGGCCCGTACCCCGAAGGGTGTCGCCCCGATCTCCGAGGCCAGTGGCCGGGTGCGGATCGAGGAGACCGAGAAGACCAAGAAGCTGGTCGTCACCCCGGACGACGGCAGCGACGAGACGGCGTTCCCGATCTCGAAGCGGGCCCGTCTCCTGGTGGGCGAGGGCGACCACGTCGAGGTGGGCCAGAAGCTCACCGTGGGTGCCACCAACCCGCACGACGTGCTGCGCATCCTCGGTCAGCGGGCCGTCCAGGTCCACCTGGTCGGCGAGGTGCAGAAGGTCTACAACTCGCAGGGCGTGTCGATCCACGACAAGCACATCGAGATCATCATCCGGCAGATGCTGCGCCGCGTGACGATCATCGAGTCCGGCGACGCGGAGCTGCTGCCCGGCGAGCTGGTCGAGCGGTCGAAGTTCGAGACCGAGAACCGTCGGGTGGTCCAGGAAGGCGGTCACCCGGCCTCGGGTCGTCCGCAGCTGATGGGTATCACCAAGGCCTCGCTGGCGACGGAGTCCTGGCTGTCGGCGGCGTCCTTCCAGGAGACGACGCGAGTGCTCACGGACGCGGCGATCAACGCCAAGTCCGACTCGCTCATCGGCCTCAAGGAGAACGTCATCATCGGTAAGCTCATCCCGGCCGGTACGGGTCTGTCCCGCTACCGCAACATCCGGGTGGAGCCGACCGAGGAGGCCAAGGCCGCGATGTACTCGGCGGTCGGCTACGACGACATCGACTACTCGCCCTTCGGGACGGGGTCGGGTCAGGCTGTTCCGCTGGAGGACTACGACTACGGTCCGTACAACCAGTAGGGCCAGGGTCTGACGTACTGAAGGGCGGTCACCTCGCGGGGTGGCCGCCCTTCGGCGTGCGTGCGGGTTCAGCGGGCGGTCAGTTCCAGGGCGGTGACCACCGCCGTGGCCAGGGCGGCCAGGACGCCGATGCTGGCCAGCGGCCAGCGGGAGCGTTCCAGGGCGTCCAGCCGCTGCTCGTGGTCGGCGAGCTGCTTGTCGGTCTGGTCGCTGCGCTGGACCAGCAGGGCGAGGGAGCCGTCGACCCGGGCGAAGCCCGCTTCCACCGTGCCGCGCAGGCGTTCCAGTTCGACTGCCACGGTGGCTTGATCGTCGCTCATGTCGTGCTCTTCTCGGTCGCGTTCTGTTCCGGGGCCGCGGTGCGCAGCCAGGCGGGGAGGCGGGACTGTACGGCGGGCAGCGCCATCACCCGGGTCACCGCGCCGGCCACGGCCAGCGCGCCCGCGACCCAGGGCAGGCTGCGGGACAGGCCGGCCGTGTCGACCAGCGTCGGCAGCAGGACGCAGAGGGCCACGGCGGTCTGGACGACGGTGCGCAGGGTGCGTCTGGTGGTGTCGGTGGTGTCGGACACGGGCGTCACGTCCCGCTGGTGTATGGCACCTTCAGCGCCGCCCAGGAGGTGGCGCCCGGCCAGCCGTCGGCGTCGGTGCCGGTGTAGCCGAGCTTGCGCTGCCACTTGGCGTAGCTGTTCCGGTCGGCGTCGGTCCACTGGGGGCCGGGGCCGGTGGCGTACGCCGAGCAGCCGGCCGCGACCAGGCGCTTGCCCATCGCGGTGACGATCGCCGACTTGGGCTCCTGCTTGAACCAGGCGGCGCCCGGGAAGGGCTGGTACGTCGGGGTGCTGGGGGTGGGCTTCTTGCCCAGCAGCGTTTCGACGCGGGTGCGCAGGGACGGCATCGTGAAGCCGCGCGGGTCGATCTTGGCGCTGGTCCACTCCTTGTGGCCGATCACGGAGGCCGCGCTCCAGCCGTGCGCGCGGCAGATCGCGGCCGCGGTGCGGGCGATGGCGTCGAGCTGGGCGTCGGGCCAGGGGTCCTTGCCGTCGCCGAGGTTGATGCACTCGAAGCCGTAGAAGTGGGTGTTGCCGTCGGTGTTCTGCTGGTTGGGGGCCGGCAGGGTGGTGCGCTCGGCGACGACGGCGGCCAGGACGTCGGCGTCGCCGCTGCCGGCGTGGTTGGCGCGGCCGTTGCCGACCAGGTACACCGTGCCGTCCTTGGCGATCACGCCGTGGCAGAGCGGGCCGGGCAGGTCGGAGCGGCCGTCGTAGCAGAGGGTGACGGAGGCGTCGGTGCCCGAGGTGACGGTGTGGTGGATCATCACGCCGTTGACCGGGCCCCAGGCACCCTTGCTGTTGCGGTTGTGGGTGCGCCAGCCGGTGTGTTCGACGACGGTGACGCCTTCGGCCTTCAGGGCGGCGACCAGGGCGGCGGCGGTGAGTGGCGTGGACATGGGTCCTCCGGTGGTGGGTCGGGGCCCGCCGCGCCGCCGTCCGGACGGGACGGCGGCGCGGCGGGACGGGGGGAGGGGGATCAGGCGGTGTACGGGACCTTCAGGGCGTTCCACGAGGTGGCGCCCGGCCAGCCGTCGGCGTCGGCGCCGGTGTAGCCGAGCTTCTGCTGCCACAGGGTGTACGAGGCGCGGTCGGCCTCGCTCCACTGCGGGCCGGGGCCGGTGGCGTACGCCGAGCAGCCCTCGGCGACGAGCCGGCCGCCCATCGCGGCGACGATGGTGGAGTTCGGGGCGGACTTGAAGAAGGCGTCGCCGGGGAACGGCTGGTAGCGGGTGGCGCTGCCGCCCGGCGTGGCGGCCAGCAGGGCGGCGATCCGGGTGCGCATCGACGCCATCGAGAAGCCCTTGGGGTCGATCTTCCGGAAGGTCCACTCCAGGTGGCCGATGACGGAGGCGGCGCCCCAGCCGTGGGCGCGGCAGATCGCGGCGCAGACCCGGGCGACCGCCTCCAACTGGGCTTCCGGCCACGGGTCGGAGCCGTCGCCGAGGTTTATGCACTCGAAGCCGTAGAAGCGGGTGTTGCCGTCGACGTCGTCCGAGTCGGGGGCGGGCAGCGCGGTCTCGGCGATCACGGCGGTCAGGACGTCGGTGTCGCCGAGCCCGGCGTGGTTGGCGCGGCCGTTGCCGACCAGGTACACCGTGCCGTCCTTGGCTATGACGCCGTGGCAGAGCGGGCCGGGCAGGTCGGTGGTGCCGTCGTAGCAGAGGGCGACGGAGGCGTCGGTGCCGGAGGTGACGGTGTGGTGGACCATCACGCCGTTGACCGGGCCCCAGGCCCCGGCGCTGTTGCGGTTGTGGGTGCGCCAGTCGCCGTGTTCGACGACGGTGACGCCCTCGGTGGTCAGGGCGGCGACGAGGGTGTCGGCGGTGAGGGGTGTGGCCATCATGGCTCCTTCGGGTGAGGTCGGAGGGGGGCAGGGGAGCGGGTCAGGAGACCGCGGCCCAGATCGCGTTGGCGTCGGCCACGATCGTGGACGGGGTGAACGAGGCGGGCAGTGAGGTGAGACCGGTGGAGGGCAGTCGGCCGTGCCGGACGAAGGCACCGGGTATCCGGGCGCTGCCGCCCGGGTAGCTGCCCATACTCGCGCCGACCATGAAACCGGGGCCGTTGGTCTTCGGGTCGGGGCCGTTGATCAGCAGCGCGACCCAGTAGTAGCCGGCGACGGCGGTGTAGGCGGTGGTCAGCTTCAGGACGAACGTGGTGCCCTCGGTCGCGGTGATCTGGGTGTTCAGCGCGCCGGTGACGCCGACCCGCTTGCCGGCGCTGTCGTAGAGCCCGGCGAAGGAGGTGGCGGCGAGGCCGGTGCCGGCGTAACCGTCCACGTAGAAGCAGACGTTGGTGACGGTGCCGCCGGTGGTCAGGGGGACACCGATGAGGTACACGTTGCCGTTGATGCAGTACTGGGCGGTGGACGGGGAGGACGCCGCCGGGTCGAACGCCCAGGCCTTGAAGCCCAGCGCCGCGGGCGTCCAGATGCCCGACGGCATCCGGGTGTCGACGTACGACCGGCGCACCAGCCCGTCGGCGGTGGCGGGGTCGGCGGAGACGGTGGGCACGGTGGCGAAGGACTTGGCGCCCGCGATGGTCTGGTCGCCGGTGAGCAGCACGGCCTGGTCGGCGGGGGCCGCGCCGAGGCCGGAGGCGGTCAGGGTGACCGCGCCGGTCTGGCCGTTGACGGAGAGCACCGGCGCGCCGTCGATCGCCAGGTAGCGGGCGTCGGCCGCGGCCGGGGTGAGCGCCCCGAGGTCGGCGGCGGCCAGGGTGACCGCGCCGGTCAGGCCGTTGACCGAGGTGACGCCGTCGCCGGTGCCGTCGGGGAGCTGGGTGAGCGGCACCTTGCCGGTGGCGTCGAGCTGGGCGACGCCGCTCGGCTGGCCGGCCGCGGCGGTGGCCAGGGCGCCGACCTCGGTGGCGGTCAGGATGATGTCGGCCTCGGTGTGGCCGTTGACCGAGTGGACCGGACCGGCCGGGCCCTGCGGACCCGGCTCGCCCTGCGGTCCCTGCGGGCCGGGCACGGTCACGTACTGCGGGCCGGCCGGGTCGGCGGGGGCCAGGTCCGCGAGGTCCACCTCGGGGACGGACTGGGCCAGGGCGATGCGGTAGGTGCGGGTCCGGGAGATGCCGTTGAGGCGTTCGGTGACCGTGTACGTCCAGGCCAGCGGGTTCCAGCCGTCCGCGTCGGTCGCGGGCAGCGTCACGTCGAGGCGGCCGTCGCTGTCCAGGGTCGCCGTCGTCGGACCGCCGACGAAGACATCGGCGTCCGAGTGGGTGAGCAGGGACGGCGGCGCGAACTCGACGGTGCCGCCGAGCGGACGGCCGTCGAGGGCGAGGTACTGGGCGGTGAGCCGGACGGTGGGGATGGATTCGGGCAGCACGAGGACTTCCTTGTTTCTCGGTGGGGGCGTCAGGACTGGATGCCGTACAGCGCCCGCGGGACGCAGGCCACGGTGTCGCCGGCCGCCGCGACCCTGGCCTGGATCTCGAAGGCGACCGGGTCGCCGAAGGGGGCGGCGACGTCCCCGGTGAAGGCGGCGTAGAGCGTCGCGGTGCCGGTGACGGTCTGCTCGGCGGCCACCGGGATGCCGTCGACCAGCAGCCGTACGGCGGCGCCGACGCTGCCGGTGACGGCGACCTCGCACTGGACGCGCGGGTGCTGGGCGATGCCCGGACCGGCGTACAGGGTGGTCCAGTCGGTGGCGCCGGTGGACTCCCAGCGGCCGGTGTCGACCGGGACGGGCAGCGGGAACGGCAGGTAGGGGCGGGCCAGGCCGCCGCGGGCCGCGTCGGTCGCCAGCAGCGTGTTGCCCTGGTGGTCGAGCACCCGCAGCTGCTGGACCGGGCTGTTCACCGGGTCGGCGGTGATCAGCGACAGGGCCATCGAACCGTCGTCGCGGCGCAGTTCGAGCCCCTGCTGGTACCGCTTGGCGTCGGTGTCCCGGTCCGGATCGACCCGGCCGACGAGGAACAGGTCGTCGCCGAGCGAGGTGCGGGCCCGGATCCGGCCCTGGTCGCCGACGACGATGTCACCGGTGCCGACCTGGTTCATCGGCGGGCTGCTGTTGGCCGAGGCCATCAGCTCGCGGATGCGGCGCTCGATGGCCCGGATGCGGTCGAGGAGGTCGGTGGGGATGGTCGCCACGGATCACACGCCTTCCAGGTAGAGGGTGGCCGTCTCGGACTTGCCGCGCCCCGGCGGCTCCACGGCGATGCCGACGACGCGGTACCGCTCGTCCTGCGGGTCCTGGTGCCACAGGTCGCGCAGCCGCAGCCGGATGCCGGCGCCGAGCAGCGCCGGGCTGATCCGGCCGTCGAGCCGGACGGTGATCTCCGGGATGACCTCGGGCATCCGCTGCTCGGCGAGCTGCGCCTCGGCCAGCGAGCGCAGCGTCGCCTCGTCGGTGACCCCGCTGTGGTCCGAGGTGGACTCCAGCCGGGGCCAGCCCTCCGCGAGGTCGTCGGGGGCCTCGACGGACACGGTGAGCGGCTGCGACTCCTCGGACTGGTCGCTGTTGGGCGAGTCGCCGCGGGCCACCCACACATCGGCCTGCACGGTCGAGTCGGCCGGCAGGCTGTAGGTGATGACCTGGCCCGGGTGGTCCAGGACGATGTCCGACGCGCTCGCGGTGATCGTCGGATGGCCGAGCTGGAGCCGCTTGGCGCGGCGCCCCTCGGCGTCCCGGTAGCAGTGCACCCGCCACTCGAAGCCGTCCGCCAACTGCGAGAGGGAGTCCAGGAGTTCGCGTACGCGGCTGAGTGAGGAGTAGGGATAGGAGGCGTCCCGCGCCACCCCGGACATCTCGTGCCCGAGCTGGATGCCGATGTCGCCGCCCGGCTGCTCCTGGGCGTGCGCCACGAGCAGCCGGGCGATCTCCAGCTGGTCCAGCGCGGTGTAGGAGAGATCCTTGGCGAGGATGCGGTGATCGAGGTAGGAATCGAAGGTGCCGGCCTGGAACTCGGCCTGCACCCGGCCGCGTTCGTCGCTGGACGGGGTGCAGGTCCACAGCACCCCGCCCCACCAGATGTCGCCGTCCCGCTCCAGCCACACCGCGGTCCGGCCGGGTACCAGCGCGGCCCGGGCCCGGCGGGCCAGCGCGGCGTTCGGCAGCGGGACGGTGGCCGACAGCGAGCCGGACTTGCCGATGTAGTCGTCGAACTTGGTGTCCGTCAACGGCAGTACGTCGATCACCTGATCGGTGCGCAGGTCGCAGAAGACGGCCCGGTAGACGGGGGTGAGCGGGGCGTAGGCGGTACGGGGGGAACTCGTCACGCGGCGCTCCTCAGAGCATCGGGTCGACGCGGATGAACCGGTTGTCGAACCAGTGGTTGTTGGTCGTCGCGCTGGACGAGTACGCCGACACGGCGGTGTACGTCGCGCCCGCGGTGAGCCCGGTGACCGGGAAGGTGGTCGTCACCGACTGGTTGCCGCGGTTGGTGTCGATGGCCGACCGGGTCTCGACGGCGCCCTGACCGGTGACGAGGACGCCGTCCTTGCGGATGTTGGCGGACATCCGGCCCCAGCCGCCCTCCACCCCCGGCTGGCCCTGGAAGCCCACGGTGACCAGGACCTTGCCGCTCACCGGCGCGGTGAAGGTCGCGGTGATGGTCGGCCCGACCGTCCCGGTCAGCGCCTCCGACCAGGTCGTCGTCTTGCAGTAGCCGCCGTCGTTGTCGTACGCGAACGCCGGACTGGGCAGCGCCAGCACCCAGGCGGTGCCGGTCCAGCGCTCCAGCCGGCCGTTGTTGTCCCGGTACTGGCCGACGTACGAGCCGGTGGCGACCCGGCCGGTGGGGGCGATGCCGCCGAGCTGGGCCGGGTAGCTCACCCACTGGCTGCCGTCCCACCGCTGGAGCTGCGAGCTGATGTCCCGGTACTGGCCCGGGTAGCCGCCGGCCTCGGCGGTGTTGCCGTACAGCGGGAGGATGCCGCCGACGCCGACGGTCGTGGTGCGCAGGTCGGTGACGGCGGTGGCCCAGTTGATACCGCCGGTGCCGACCGAGGAACCCGCCGGGACCAGCACACTGGCCAGCGGCAGGGACGCGTCCGGGACCAGCGGGAGCGCGAGGCTGCCGTCGGTGGGGCCGCGCAGGATCTCCAGGACCGCCTCGGTACGGCCGGAGTTGTCGGTCTGGGCGTCGTAGATCCGCAGGACGACCAGGTCGGTGCGGGCGTTGTTGGCGTCGCCGTCCTCGAAGGTGACGCTGGTGTAGTCGGTGAGGACGACCGGGTACGCGCCGGCGGTCTCGCTGCCCTGGACGACGGCCCGTCCGGGGGCGATCGTCGCGGTCATCCCGGCGGTCGAGCTGAACACGTAGAAGGCCGACGTCAGCGACTTGCCGTCCGGCGAGCCCGGGATCAGCCCGCTGCGGCCGGCCAGCCCGCTGACCGGGGTGACGGCGCCGAGCGGGGCGAGCCGGGTGTCGGCACGGGACTGGCCGTTCTCGGCGTCGGTGCGGTTGACGAGCCATGCGGTGCGGAGGGGCATGGGAAGTCCTTTCGTGTGTGGTGAGGGGATTTGGGCGCGGGTGCGGGCGGGGTCACCAGTGGGCGTCGCGCCAGCGGACGGTGACCGAGGCGGTGGCGGACGGGGTGACGTCGTCGGCGCGGAACGCCAGTCGTTCTTTGGCCGGCTTCGGGTGGGGGCGCGGCGGGGTCACGGTCACCAGTGGGCGTCGCGCCAGCGGACGGTGACCGAGGCGGTGGCGGACGGGGTGACGTCGTCGGAGCGGAACGCCAGGTCGGTGGTGCCGGGTTCGAGCGTGAACAGCTGCTCGGGGGACGAGTCGGGGGTGGCGGTGTAGATACGGGACGCGGTGCCGTTGAGCAGGACCGTGCCGGCCTCGGTGTCGACGGTGAGGAGGTCGCCGGGGCCGAGCGCCAGGTCGTACTGGAGCTGGCGGCCGTCGGAGAGCCGGGTCAGCGACGGCCGCTGCACGGGCCCGCGGAACTCGACGACCGGACGGACCGACGCGCCGCCCGCGTTGACCGCGGCGATCGAACCGGCGGCCCCGGCACCGCCCCAGTCCAGCGGCCACGCCAGTCCGGAACCGGCCGCGTCCTCCCAGACCAGGCCGGGTTCCGCGACCGGCAGCCCGGTCAGCGCCTCGTGCAGCGCGGGGGCGTAGCGGCGCGGGTCGGTCGCGGTCCACTGGAGGCTGACCTTGGCGAAGCCCGCGGTGGCGTACGAGCGGTCCTGCGGGACGACCCGGCGGCTGACCCGGGCGCGCACGGCCAGCGTCTCGCCGAGCAGCCGGACCGCCAGCCAGCGTTCCTCGCCGTCGGGGCCGGTGGCGGCGCGGAACGCCGTGGTGGTGGCGAGCGGGTCGGTGCCGGCCGGCGGGGCGAGCCAGACGGTGGCGCCGACCAGCCGGGGCTGCGCCCAGCGGTCGCCGGGCCAGGCGCCGTGCTGGTCGGGGCGGAGTACGTCCCCGAGGTCCAGCTCGGGCAGGTCGTCCCAGCCGGTGATGCCGGTGCGGTCGACGGGGTAGGGGGTGCCGGTGCCCATGAGGAGGCTGCCCCACTGGATCTGGCCGTCGAGGGTGATGAGGGAGCCGGGGGTGTCGTCGGTGCTGGTGGGGGCGGGGGCGGAGACGGTTGTGGCCATGGTGGGCCGTCACCTCGCTTGGGGTTGTCGCTGGTGGGCGGGTATGCCGGCCGCGGGCACGCCGAAGGCCGCCGGCGGTGTGGGCGGGCGGCTTCTTGAGTCGTTCGGGTGTGGCTCTGGTGGCGTTCAGGCGGCCTGGCGCAGAAAGAGCAGGTCCTCCGCGACGGTCATCGGGCTGCTGCCCGCGCGCTCCTCGTAGACGCGGACCTTGGGACGGCCGGCGAGGGAGGCGGGCCCGGTGGTGGCGACGGAGCGGGACGGCGCCGGGAGGTAGCGGCCGAGCGAGGTGAGCGGCTTGACGGTGGCGGCGCCGGGCACCGCGGCCGGGTGGACGATGCCGCCCTCAGCGAGCTGCGGGATCTTTGACAGGTGGACGCCGAACTTTTTGCCGAAGAAGTTGAAGCTGAGGTGGTTGAGGCCGTCGATGACCCAGTTGGCGAAGGCGATGAGGCCCTGGATCGGGCCCTTGACCACACCGGCGACGGTCTGCGTGCCGGTCGTCATGAACTGCCCGATCGCTCGCAGGGTGCGGGAGGTGGCGTCCTTGGCCCGGGTGAACATCCGGGGGACGTCCTTGGTGATCCAGTTCAGGATCGGCTTGACCCGGTCCTTGAAGCCCCGCCAGATCGACGCGACCTTGCCGCTGAGCGCCCGGGTGTCCCCGGTGGTCAGCGCCCTGAGCACGGCGAAGCCGGTGCCGACGAGGGCGCCGATGGCGGTGAGCGCGGTGGTGATGACGCCGAGGTAGCCGGTGACGTAGGTGTTCACCGCGCTCGCGACGGCCTTGAGCAGCGGGGTCATGAGGGTCAGGTAGCCCTCGACGTACTGGAGGATCAGCGTGGCGAGCTGCTCGATCAGGCGTTGCCCGGTCTCGGAGTTGACCGCCAGGTCGATCAGCCAGCCGGCGACCGGGAGGAGGAGCCCGGTGACGAAGCCGATGGGGTTGGCGCGGGTGAGGGCGTTGATCACCAGCATGACGCCGGAGCCGATGGTTACGGCGGTGCCGAAGGTGCCCAGGAGGTTGCCGAGGACGCCCGCCGCGGTGAGAAAACCGCCCACCAGGGCGATAACACCGCCGATGCCCGACAGGATTCTAGTCAGGGACTTCCTGGAGCCCTTGGCATTGGTGCCGACGGTCTTGAGGCTGGAGGCCGCGGTAGTGGCCGTCTGCCCGGTCTTGGTGACGGATCGGGTCGCGGCTTCGGCGTGCGCCTTGAACGGAGTGAGGGCGGTGGTGCTCTGGGCGACGGCGGAGCGAAACCCGACGATGGCGCTGGATGAGCTCTTCACCCGGCTGGTGAACGTCCGGAGGGAACCGCCGCTCTGGGACAGCCGCGTATGGAACGTCCGCAAAGCGGGCGAGACGCTGGTGAGCGGACTGCGGAACGTGGTCTGGCCGGTGGCGACCGTGGCATTCATCCGCGTGCCTTCGCCAGGAACTCCAGGGCGTGGGCGGTCTGCTGGGCGCTGCTGGTCTCGGCGGCGTAGTAGTGCTCGATGTACAGCGCGCTGTCGGTCACGCCGGTCCCGGCGTACGCCTGGCGCCCGGCGGCCCGGCGCAGCAGCTGGTCGAGCTTGCTGAGCGGCAGGACGGCCTCCGCCTCACCGGCCTCGGCGAGGATCGCCGGGACCCCGCCGGAGCGGGGCATGACGACGCCGCCGGTGGCCAGCATGGGGATCTTCGGGAGGCTGACGCCGAACGTCTTGCCGCCGACGCCGGGGACCCAGCCGGGGATCGAGACCTTGATGCCGTTGAGGGCGCCGATCGCGCGATTGATGATGCCGATGACCGAGTTCAGGGGGCCCTTGACCGCGCTCTTGATGCCGTCGAAGGCGCGGCCGGCGATGCCCTTGAGGCCGCCCCAGATGCTCGACAGCTTGTCCTTGACGGCGCGGAATGCGTTCGGGATCGCCGACTTGACCCAGTTGACGACCGGGGAGATGACGGCCTTGATGCCCTTCCAGACGCTGGAGACGACGGTCTTGATCGCCTTCAGCGCGGTGGTGATAACCGTCTTCCAGATGGCGACGTAGGTCTTGATGACCGTCGCCACGGCCTTGACGACCTTGGAGATCGCCGACTTGATGCCGTTCCAGACGGACTTGATCAGCTTCGCGGCGTTCTTCATGATCGGCCCGATGGCCTTCATGACGGTGCTGATCACGGACTTGATGACGTCGAAGGCGGTCTTGAGGACCTTCTGCATGGTCTTCGACTTGGTCGCCATCTCGACGACCTTCTGGATGAGCGGCATGAGCAGGTCCATGAGCATGCCGAAGAAGTTGCCCTTCATCGACTTGTTCATCTTGTCCTGGCCCTTGGCCGCCTTGCTCGCCCCGGACTCGTACTTGCCGAGGTTCTTGCCGGCGCTGGTGCCGGTCTTGCCGGCCTTGGCGACCGACTTCTCGGCCTGGTCGGAAGCCTTCCTGAGGTCCTTCAGCTCCTTTTCTGCGCTTTGGGTAGCTGTCTTGAGGGACTTGAGCTGAGTTGCCCCTGTTTTCCCCGCACTGCCGAGCGACTTCGCGGTAGAAGCAGCGGCGGTCGCCTTGTTTTTGAAAGTTTGCAGGGAGCTTGAGGCGTTTTTAAGTGATACTGCCAGGGACATTCATACCTCCGGGGGCGGGTCTCCTATGTGGATCGTCAGCTGTCGGGTCCGCCGCCTCCTACCGCCGCGGCAGCCGCTCGGGCTGCCTCCTCCAACCGGTGAAGGCCCTGCGCACTGGTCTGCAGCTGGTCCATGGCACTCTGCGATTGGCGCTGGAGATCGGCTATCTGCTGCTGGGTCTGCTGGAAGCGCGTCTGCGCCTCCTGCCCCTCTCGCTGTAGCCGGGCGGCGCGCTGGGTGTCGGTTTCGTTGGCTGGCGGAGGTTGCTGCGTGTTGGAGGGGGATGCGCCCGTGGGCCAGAGAAAGCCGTAATTGTTGCGCTCGATTCCCCTTGAACTCAGAAACCTCTCGATTACCTCCTCGCCTTTCCAGAGGGAAGGTAGCTCCAATTTGAAGACGTCCCAGGCGGCGACGCCGAGATTGGATTCGAACTTCCCCAACACACCACCAGTGGCCGTCTGTTGGAAGTCGCTCTGATTCTCGATGGCCGTGATCCGGTCACTGAGAGCCTGATCAGCGGTCGGCTCACTTCCCGGCTTGTATCCGGTGTAGGTTTCCAGTCTGCCGAGACGGTCTTTGAGCTCTTTGCAGTCGTCTGTCATACTTGCCTCCGGCTGATCAGTTCGTTTCGAGGGGGCGCAACGTGATTAACCTGATACTTCTGACTGTCTGGTTGACCTTGTCCGTAATCTCACTTTTTTTCCTTATTCAGGGCAGGCGATTCAAGCGAGGAGGTGTGGTGGTGGAGGCATTGTGTGTCGGCCACTTCACTCCTGCCGCGGACGGATACGCGGGGTCCGTGCTCGAGTACTCGGTCGCCGGCTTGGGGCCCTATCGAGCCGAGGTGACCAAAAGGAAATATCACCCTGCCGAAATCGGGCAGACGGTGCAAGTTCTGGTAAATCCGAAAATGTCGGGTAGGGCTGTGTTGCAGAGCGAGCGTGACAGCAAGGTGGGGCTGGTCATCTACCTGATGATGACCGCCATTCTGGCGCTGATTTTCGTGGCCGATCTTCTCTAGCCGGCGGTCGCGTCGGTCCTATTGTTCGGATCTGTCTGGTTGAGGAGGAAAATGGGTAACTGTCCGGCAGTGATTATTTGCCGTCCATGAACATTCTCGTCGTCGGCTCGGACAGGCAGCCTTTTGTTGCATGGTCGACTGCAGCCCGATAGTCGTGAGGCGGGTCCTGGCACCGGCCCCCAAATCGGGGGAGGCGGTGCCTCTCGTGTATGACGGGCGGAACGAGGGACTGGCGAAGCGGCAGGCCTGATTTAACTCGGCCTCAGCGGGATTCTGCTCGCAGTGGGGGCGTGGATTATCTGAGCCGGCGTGTGGAGATGGGGCTCTGCTCTGCTCGGGTATCTGGACAAGCGGAAGGGTAGGTAATGATTTTTCTGGGAGCCGTTTTCATATGTCTGGGGTTGTTTTCGCTTCTGGCTCAGTCGGGCAACTTCTTGGAGCATCGTCGACTGCAGGCATTGAAACATCACGGCGTGGACGGACAGGCGGTATACGCCTTCCATGAGTACGTGACCAATTCCCATCGAGTATTTCTCGACATCTGCCTTCCGGAGGGGCAGCCGAGAGCCCGGTTCCATGAGTACATGCAAGCATTGCCGGGTCCTGAGGGCACGGTCGTGCCGGTTGTGTACGACAGCCGGAAGCCGAAGCGGGCGAAGGTGGGAGTACGGGCGGAATTGGACTACGAGTATGAGTTGGGGAGTGTTCTCCTGCTCGGTGCCGGCGGCCTGATCCTGATCTTTGCGGGGGTGGTGCTCTGCCTCATCGATGCGCTAGTCTGACGTGCTCGCCGGAACTTTCAGTTTGCTGATCGCCTGTGTTTTCTTTTTTGCGCTTTCGCTATCCGGAACTCAGGCCGGCGGAATTCGAGTGGCGTGCCGAGGTTGAAACTCGTAGCGTTCGACAGTGTCGCCGGTTCGGCCTTCATTGGGCTTTCCCTGCAAGTTCTGTCACCTCAAGGTGACTGTGCGTAAGACGCACGGATGGCCGGTCTGTCGGGTTGCCGTCAGCGCGTCCGTCCAGCCCGCCGCGTAGGCGTGCGACTCCAGGGTGAGCAGTTCCTCGTAGACCCGGCCGAAGAGGGCCTCGTCGGCAGCGGCCAGGGTGTGCAGGAGATGGGCGAGACGGGCGTAGGTGTCGACCGCTTGCTGCGGGGAGTTGCTCGTGCCAGTCGCCATGTCTGTGTGCATTCCGGTCGATCCGGGCGGCTGGGGGCCGCTGGACCGCCCGGCGGCACAGAGGCTGCCGGGCGGTGGGCAGGGAGACGTCGTACGGACGTTCCAGATGCGGTGACGGGTCATCGTCGGACGCCGCTTAGCGCGGACCCGGTTCAGGCGAAGAACCGGGCCAGCTCGACCGGGGACGGACGCTGGGGACCGGACCCGTTCGCAGTCGGGGCCGCCGTGGGTGTCTCCGCGGCTGAGCCGGCGGTCCGGTCCGGGTAACCGCCTCCGGTCCCGCCCGGGGCCACCGGCTCCGCGTCGTCCGCCTCCGCCCCGTCCCCCGGACGCGGCACCGGCGCCGGCGGTTCCGGCTGGTCCCCCTCCTCCGAGTTGACGGAGGCGAACATCCAGTTGGCCGCGGCGAGATGGTCCACGGCGGCGGCCAGCAGGTGGTCCGTCACCGACCAGTCGGCGGCCTCGCCGTGCAGGTCGCGGTTGACGGCGCTGTCCCGTGGCAGGTGCTTGATGAGCACCGCGAGCCGCCGGCTGGAGAGGCGTTCGCGGTGCCAGTCGAGCAGATCCACTCCGTAGTGCCGGAGCAGATCGGACTCCAGTGCCTCGGCGTGTTCGTCTACGAACCCGACGAGGCTCAGCCTTCCCCCAGGCCGAGCCCGGTCTCCTTGCCGTAGGCCTCCAGGATGGCGGCGATGTCCTGCATGGTGACCTCGTACTGCTCGAAGCGGGCGAACTGCTGCTCGCCCATGAGCAGGCGGAGCAGCCCGTCCACGTCGTTGTCGTCGAGCTTGCGCAGCGCCTTCGCGGTCGCGCGGGACAGTTCCGTGGGCAGGGTGAAGCTCTCGCCGTCGAGCTCGAACGACCAGGTACGGCCGAGGGCTTCGAGGCGCTGGGCGCGGGCCGCGTTGACGTCGAAACGGGACACGGATGCTCCTTCGTGTGTGAGGTGGAGAAGGGGGAAGGGGGAGGGAGACGGGCGGGGCGGGGTTCGGCCGCCCCGCCCGTCGGTGGATCAGGCCGCGGCGTACGCGCTGTCCTTCATCACGAAGCTGGCCAGCGGCGAGCCGTCCGGCGTGGCCATGGCGGTGAAGGTGATGCCGAGCTGGGCCGGGGCCTTGCGGGCCAGCTTGATGTCGTCGGCCGCGGTGACCTGGCCGCGCGGGATGCCGAACCGGTACGTCACCGCGGTGCTGCCCGCCCGGTCGGTGAACTCCAGGCCGAGGGCGTGCGGGTCGGCGTACGGGCGGTCCGCGACGTCGTACTTGTAGACGCCCGAGGAGGTGGCGCCCGCGTCGGCGACGGCGCCGCCGCCCATGAAGAACGGCAGCGTCTCCTCGTTGAACTGCATCAGCGAGAACTTCAGCGTCAGGTCCCGGTCGGAGTACACGAAGTGCACCGGGCTGACGACCTGCCAGACGTCCACCGGCTCCAGCTTGTCCTTCTTGCTGAAGGTGACGCCGTCGCCGGAGGTGTAGCCGAGGTCCTTCCAGGTGGTGCCCCAGTCGTCGGCGGAGTCGGTGTCGGTGAACGTCTCCGGGACGGCCGTCCCGGCGGGGGCGATGAAGAGGCGCCCGGCGCCGGCGATACGGATCTCGGAGGTGTTGGTGCCTGCCATGCTCGGTCTCCTTGTTGAGAGGTAGGGGGACTACGGGGGTGTGTCCGGTCGCCTGTGACGGCGTCCCGGGCACGACGAAGGCCCCGCCGGGTGACGGGGCCTTCGGGCTTGTGGGCGCCCCTCGGTGCGGGGGCGCGGGGGCGGTCAGTAGATGTCGACCGCGACCTTGATCACGCACACGTAGCGGTTGGCCGCGGCGTACAGGTAGTCGGGCATCCAGCGCGGACCGTCCTGTTCGACGACGTCGGTGATGACGTTCGTGCCGAAGGTGCGGCCCGCCGCAGCGAGCAGCGCGCGCCGGCCGGTGTTGGCCAGGGTGTGCGCGGTGGCCTTGTCCGGCCCGTACACCTCCAGCTCGATCAGCGGCTCGTCGACGTGCAGTTCGCCGACCCAGGCGCCGCCGCGCCGGTTGACCAGCACGGCGGCGGCGGTGCCGTCGAAGTCGGCGGGCGGCTCGACCGCGACGAGCGCGGTGGCCAGGCCCGGGTCGTCCTCCAGGATCTCGACGACCAGCCTTTCGACTTCGATGAAGGCGCTCGGGGGCGGGACGGGTGTGGTCATGCCGGGTTCACCTCGGGGCGGCGGGGCGCACAGGGCGCCGGGGCGGGTTACGGGCTGCGGGCCGGGAGGCGCCGGGTGGGCGCCGCGCGGAGGAGCGGGGGAGGCGCGCGGCGCCCACCCGGCGGGAGCGGCGGCATCGCTGTCCGACCCTGCGGGCACAGCTCCGCCGCTGCACCAACTGTGACACGGATCGTGCGCGCACGCAACGTAGGTGGTGAGTGAGCACGGGAAGGAGGCGGGTGCGGGACGCAGCTGCCTGAGGGTGAAGTAGGACTTGATGGCGGTGGCGACGGCCTTGACGACCTCGGGGACGGCGGTCTTGCCCCCGTTCCAGACCTTCTCCATCAGCGCGTCGGTGGCCTGCCTGATCGGCCCGACGGCCTTCATCGCCAAGGTGATGACGTTCCTGAGCGGGCTGAAGGCGGTCTTGAGGACCTTCTGCGCGGATGGCCTTCGACTGCATCGCCATGTCCAACACCTCGGTGATCAGCGGTGCCGGGAGGGCGAGCAGCACGCCGATGAGTTGCCCTTCATCGACTTGTTGAGCCCCTGCATGCCCTGTCGGCCTTGGTGGCCCCGGACTGGAACTTGCAGATGGCGGTACCGCCGGTCTGGCCGGCCGCGGTGAGGGACTTCTCGGTCTTGCCGGCTGCGGTCTGGTGCGATATCAGCTCTTTGGCGGCTTGACTTGCCGGGTGTTTGAGGGGCCGACTCTCAACCCACTGTTGCCTGAAGATGCGTTCTTTGTGAGTGTGCGCCGCCTAAGTGCATCACCCTGACTTGAAGACGGAACGAAAGATTCGGAGTTTTCGAGCCCGAGAACGCTGTATTTTTTGTAGCGTCCTCAAGATCCTTGACCATGACTTCCAGGCTTGCCATAGTGATCCTTTGGGGAGTGTGAATAGAAGAATGATCGGCAGGTCGGGATGCTGTTCTTTGTGATCTTTTTGGCCGCAATGTCGCTTTTTGTCTTTACGCAGCTCTATGAGGTACCCGATCGGTGTATGCAAGCCACCGGATCGGAAAGTAACTCAAATCCAAGCGGGACCCATCCGTTCAAAGGGGTCCTCTGAATCTCGCGCTGTCGATCGTTCGGTTTCCGTATCCCTCCCTGCGTCGAGTTGTCCATTGGATACTTGTTGTGAAAGGTGGAGTTTTGGGTCTTATCTTTGCTTACGCGCCTACGCTCGCACTTCTGGTGCTAGGAGGTCTCGGACTACGTGACGCCGTTCTTCTCAACAAGCGCGGTGTGCGAGCAGAAGGGCAACGCGGCGGCACGAGCTGGAATGGAAACATTCCTTCGGTAGACGTCATCTATCGAGATGGGGATGGGGTCGAGCATTACGTCACGGTAGCTGCAGAAGAGTTGGGTGTTTCCAGCCCGGACTCGCCCGTACCCGTCGTCTACGATCCACTCAAGGTCGACAGAGCGATGACTGAAAAGGTTTTGCACGCTCCTAAATGGAAGACTATGGACGGGTACATGGTGATGGTTGGTCTCGGATTGGCAATCATAGTGACGGTAGGAATTGCAGCCATCTACGCCTAGACCTAGTCAGTCGTCGCCGCTTGGTCCGATCCGGTCGATCTGTAAGTAGCGGGTAGTGCGACATGGTCAGTCCAGCTGAGTCCCCACCCCTCCTTGTCGAACTCCAGCTCTCCGGTTTTTGCTGTATCGGGTGAGTTATCCGTCCTTTGGGCGTCCGCCTCGAGCGCTGTGAGGCGTTTTTGTAGATCGTCTGATCCTCTCCCCTGTGGGGCGACAGATTTTCGGGCGCTCTCGCGATCGGTTAGTTGATCTCTGTATGCCCTTTCAAAGGTAAGGTCTTCTTTGGTGCATGCCCTTCTTGTTCTTATGGTCTATCAGACGTAGGTGTTTTGCATGGTACGGAGAGAATTTATGCATCATGTCTATCTTGCCTCAGATGGTTCGGTAGGATATCGATGGTCGTACGCGATCGGCGTCCTGTGGATAGGAATCGGTGTGTGGGGCTCGGTGCGAGAGGTCATGAAGAGGCGCCGACGAGTTGAGGTGTCGGGACAGTGTGTTTCGTCGAGATACGTGGCGGACGACGTGTATCACGTGTCTTTTCAGGCGATCCCGGACAGTCGAATTGAGGTCTTCAAGAAGGAGAAGCGGGCTCGGTTCAAGGAGGGCGCCAAGGTGACTATCTCCTACGATCCTAAAGATCGCAGTGATGCGGAGCTTGCGGGGGATCGCTCCGCGTTCGATCCATGGAAGGGTATCCTTTTCATCTCGCCTATAGGAATATTCATCATCCTCGTATTGTGGCTTTCGTTCAGGACGCTGCAGTCCTAGAACGTGATGAATCGAATGAATGTCCGAGTGGTTTGGTTCTGCTGGTAGCACTGAAACTGGCCCAGGAGACGTTGAGCGATGGCAGCTCCGCCGAAGACTTCCGTAGGCTCCTCCTCCAGGCCCGGACGGGGCCCGGTGCCGGGGGTCCGGTTGGTCGGAGTCGCCGTCGCCCTTGGCGACTGAGGATGTCCAGTTGGCCGCCGCGTGGTGGTCGACGGTTGCTGCCAGGGGGTAGTTGGTGCCGGCCCAGTGGATGGCTTCGCCGTCCGTTTCGCGGATTGTGGCGCTGTCCCTGGGCAGGTGTTTGATCGGGATGGCGAGTCGGCGGTGAGTGAGCCGGCCGCGGTGCCAGTCGAGCAGGTCAAGTTCGTAGTGCCGGAGCAGGTCGGCTACGAGGGTCTCAGCGGCCCTGGCGTGCTTTTCGGTGGACGCGTCGAGGCTCAGCCTCCCCCCAGGGCCGAGCCCGGTCTCCCTGCCGTACGCCTCCAAAATGGCGGCGACGTCCTGCATCCGTCGACGTCGTTGTCGTCCAGGCCGCGCAGGGTCCGGGCGGTGGTCCCGGTCAGTTCGGTGGAGAGTTGGAAGGTCTCGCCGTCAAACTCGAACGACCAGGTTCGGGCCAGTGTCTCCATGTGATGGGCGCGGGCCGCGTTCACGTCGAAGGTGGCCCATGAGGTCTTCGTTCCAGGAGGAATGGAAGGGGGCGGAAGGGGCCGAGTCCGACGGAGCGCTGAGCGCGGCGGTGGTGCTGGTGCGGTCGTGCGTCAGGTGCTACGGGGTGCCGGTGCACACACGGCGTCGGCGCCTCGATGTGTTCGCCCGGCAAGCCGGGGCGGCGGGTTACGCCGTCGTCGCGTACGACGGGTCCTTCATCACGAAGGCCGCCAGCGGCTGGGTCGCCGGAGGGAGGGGCGGTGAAGGTGATGCCCAGGGGCGCGGCGGCCCCGCGGGCCAGCTTGATGTCGTCCGAGGCGGTGACCTGGCCGTGCGGAATGACGAACCGGTAGATGATGTCGGAGCCGTCGTTGCACTCCGCCAGGGCGTGCTCGTCGTACTGCGGGCCGTCCGGCACGTTGCAGGAGAAGAGTCGGCGGTGTCGTCGTCCGTGAAGAACGACAGCGTGTCCTCGTTGAACCGGAGCGTGGCGAACTTCAGCGTCCGGTCGCGGTCCGAGCACACGAAAGCGGGCCCGGCTGACCGCCTGCCAGGTCTCCACCGGGTCGAGCTTGTCCTTCTTGCTGAAGGTCACGCCGTCGGTGAGGCGTACCGAGTTCCCGCCAGACCGTGTTGTCCCAGGCGGCAGACGGACTGGCGGAGAACTGGGTGGGCGTGGCCGCGCCGACCTTGCTGATGAGGAGGCGGCCCGTGCCGGTGATACGGATCTCGGAGTGGCGGGGCCTTGCTCTGGTGCGGTGTCGGATGGGCGACGCCGGTGTGGAGGGGAGCGGTCGTGCCGCTCAGTCCGTACGGACCGTGAACCGCAGGATGCACACGTACCGGTTGGCGTCCGCGTAGATCGTCGATCCAGGCGCCGCCCATGCGGGAGACCGTCACTGCCTTCTGGGCTCCGTTGAAGCCGGTGTACGGGTCGAGGACGGGTGTCTGTGCGTACGGCCCGTGCGTGCGCCGGACACGATGGCGGCGGAGTTGGCCCCGGAGGGATGGGGGGAGGGGGGAGGGGGAGGGGGGGAGCAGCTTCGCCGCTGCACGCGATCCATCGATCGTGTGCGCGCAGTCAGCTTTGGGCGCCACTGTCAGTGCGGCGATGGAAGATCGCAACAGCGCGTCATATGCCGGGCGTTCGGGCCGACTCTGCGTTACTCTGGGGATCAATTCGAACGTAAATTCGAACAGGACGGTGAGGTCATTGACGACGATGAGCGGGCGGGGGCCGGTTGCCGGCGGTGAGCGGTCGTGGTGACCGGCGGGCCGCAGGAGCGCCTGGCCGATGTGACGGCCGCCGCGGTCGCGGTGGCGGTGGCATCCGCGCAGGCCGGCCGGTACACCGGAGAGGTCGGGCGCACCCTGGCCGCGGTCGTGGGCGAGGTCGGGGCGCGGATCGCCGACGACGCCGAAGTGCGCGGGTTCTCGATGGGGTGGCAGGAGGCCGTGGCGGCCCGGTCCGTCCCCAGAACCCCCGGACCCCGCTGATCCAGGTCTCCGTCGGCCGGGCTCCGGCCGTCAGGGACACGTAGCGTCCTCACGCGGAGTGACCGCCGCGCGCCGGTTCCCCACGGGCCCCTCCGGCTCCGTGCCGTACCGGTCCCCGGCGGGCGCCCGCCATCATCCCCGTACCAGGGAAAAGCCCCCGGTTCCGTGAGTTCACGGGACCGGGGGCTGGTCGGTGCGGGGTGGGCGCCGGGTCAGTCGGCGCGGGCGCCGGCCGGGGGGCGCCTGGTGGCGCGTTCGGCGGCGAAGACGTCCTCCAGGCGGTAGAGGTGGGTACGGCCCTGGCGGCCGGCCGGGTTCAGGTGGCCGAGCTGGACCCACTTGCGGATCGTCGCCGGGACGACTCCGGTCTCCTGGGCGGCGAGTGCGCCGGTCACCAGCGTGGCGCCGGCGGCGGCGTACGGGCGGAGTGTCACCGGGGCTCACCTGCCGCCCGCTCGCCCGTCAGGGCCTCCCACGCGTCCCGCTCCCACAGGTGGCGGAAGGCCGGGTCGGTGGCGCAGTCGCAGTCCGGACTCCCGCACCGGCAGCCGGGGTTGACGCACAGCACCGCGTTCCGGTCCGGGAAGGCGCGCAGGGAGACGGAGTCGCACCACGGGCAGCGGCCGGGCAGCCGGACCATCGTCTCGGTCTCGCCCAGGGCGCGGGCGCAGCGGCGGGCCATCCGGCGCAGCTCGTCGCGGGCATGGCGGGCGAGCAGCGGGTCGGCGGCCGTTCTGCCCAGCAGTCCCCCGACCCGGGCGAGCCGTTCCGGGAGCGCGGCGCGGCGGGGGCGGCCCAGGCCGAGCCGGTCGTACAGCGCCTCCTCCAACTCCACCACGCCGTCCGTGATGTCGCGCAGCGCGTCCGACACGTGCAGGCGTACCGGCGCGGCCGAGTGGCCGGGGACGGCGAGGCCGTGCTGCTGCTCGTTGCGCAGGGCCTCCGCGCGTTCCTCGCGGAGCAGGGCGGCGAGGGCGGCGCGCTCGGCGGGGCCGGGTGCGCGCCGGGCGGCGGTGCCGCGGCTGCCCGCCGACGGGGCCAACTCGTCGAGCAGGTCGGGGAGCTGGCGCAGCAGGGTCGTCGCCCACAGGGCCGCGTCCCGCGCGGTGCCGTCCCCGTCCCCGACCCCGACCTCGTCGCCGGGGGCCTGCGCGTCACGCGGTACGGGGGTCGTGCCCGGGGTGGCGGCTGTTCGCGCGGACGTGTGCTCAGTCATGGCGTGGCCCTTCTCGTGCGGGAGGTGCGGAGGCGCGGGGGCGCGGAGGTGCGGAGGTGCGGGAGGTTTCGGGGTGATCGGCCGTGATCGGGGTCTGATCGGGGTGATCGGGTGGTGGGCGGGCGGGTGTTGCGGGACCGGGGTTCAGGCCGCCGCCGTACGGCGCCGTCTGCCCCGGTCCAGGGCGACCGGGCGGCCGTTGTGCCACAGCAGGCCCGCGCAGACGCCGTCGAACCAGTTGTCGGCCGGGGCCACCGTCTCCTCGCAGAGCCGTACGACCGGGCACCGGGCGCAGGCGGCGAGGGCCGGGGCGGCCTGGGCGGGGCGGCGGGCGAAGACCGCTTCGGGCGGCAGCCCGGCGCAGGCGGCCGCCTCGGTCCAGGTGTGGTCGAGGGTGGTGCGAGGAGCGAGGTCCATGAGGTCTCCGGGGAACACGAGTAGCGAGCGGCGAAGGAGGAGGGAGAGACAGCCGCCGCACGGCACACTGACAGATTGCGTGCGAGCTCGCAACGAAAATTTGACAGTGGGGTTCCGGTTGAACACGGAGGGTGCGATGTGGTGGGGTGGAGGTGGCCGGATGCAGCACTCTCTCGACGGAATCTCCACATTGCGCGCGTAAAATTTGGAATTCCGTGCGCGCAAGCGCGATAGCCTGGTGCCCGCTTTGGAGGGAGGCGAGCATCCGTGACAGTCAGCGAACTGGAAGCGTTCACGGTCTGGATCGAAGAGGTGATCCGCCGACGGGGCTACGACATCGACAGTCCGCGCGGCGGCGGCAAGTCGCGCCTGGCCGACGAGGCGGGGGTGCACCGCGCCGCCATCACCCGGCTGCTCCAGCGCCAGAGCATGCCTGACCTGGAGACCATGCGGCGGCTGGCTCACGTCCTCGACATCCCGGTACGGGAGATGCTGATCCGCTCCGGGCGGCTCAGCGAGGAGGACCTGCCGCTGCCGTCGTCGTCCGAGGCCGGCGTCGACCGGTCCGGCGGTGAGCGGCAACAGCTCACCCTGGAGGAGGCCGCCACGGCCCTCGGCATCCCGGCCGAGCAGCGGGAGATGTTCCTGCGCGTCGCCGGGCAGTTCCTGCCGGCCCCGGCCGCCCGCGACCTTCCCGCCCGGCGCAGCCGGCGCGGCTGATCTCCGCGCGCCCTTCGAATGGGTGAGCAGACACGTCCTGGGCTGCGAAAAGGCAAGACAGTTAAGCTGTTCGAGTCCGTCCCCGGAGGCGGCCTTCGGGCGGGGGACGGGACGCCCCTGCCGGTGACGGCAGTACGGCGGTAACGAAGGGGACGTCAGAAAGAGCCGCGCATGGTCGAGGGCGAGCAAGGCTCCCGGCAGGCGAAGGGCTCAAGTGCTCTCGGGCAACTGCTCGCCGAGGTCGGCGCGCTGCTGGAGCAGTACGAACCCGGTGAGCTCGAGGTCGTGCCCCGCGACGCACGCGAACGGGCCGAATTCGACGCGTACGGGCAGGGCTGGCGGGACGCCGCCGCGCAGTACCGTTCCCTCATCGATCTGGTCACCGCTGCCGCCGTGCCCGGCAGCGGCCGTACTCCTGGGCAGGCGGCCGTCATCCCGTTCCGCCGCCGGGAGCGGCCCGACCGGGCGGGCCAGGGTATGCGGCGTGAACGGGCCGGCGGCGATCCCGGTGGTGGCCGTACGGAGAAGCAGGGGACGTCGTCCGGTCGTGACGACGAGGGCACGCGCCCCGGTACTCCCGCGGAGCCGGGAACGCTCCCGGTCCCGGCCGGTCCCGACGAGCGTCGGCCAGAAGCCGAGGCCCCCGAGGCCGCCGGAACGGACGCCGCGACCGGACCCGACACCGCCGCACCGGCCGAGACCGGCACGCACACCACTGGCACCCACCCCGACGAACCGCCGGTCTTCGCACCCAAGAACCCCCGCTCCCGCGCCCCCACCATCCCCCGCCTCTTCCGTCAGCCCCGCCCGGACCGCCACGGCGGGGAATGAGGCCGGCGAAGGATGACGCCGGCCGACTGGAGCGAGCTCCTCGCCGCCCAGGAGGCCGATGGGTCGCCCCCGCCACCATCCGCAAGTTGGTCCCACTCCCGGGCACCGGGTGTGCGTGGCGGGGTGCGACGCCAGCATGCGCGCGATCAGGCCCGCGTCACGGAGCGGGAGGGCTGTGGCCGCGCGGCGGCCCGCTCGGACTCCTCACGCGTCGCGTGGCCATGAGGTCTCAGGAATGGAGGAGGGCGGAAGGGGGCGGGCCCGGCGGATTGCTGGGCGCGGCGGTGGTGTCGGCGCGCTCGTGCGGCAACCGGCGCCGGGCCACAACCGGCGCCGGGACGGCGACCGGAGTCAGCGCCGCCCGGAACGGCCCGGCGAGGAGTAGGACCGAAGTAAGACCGAAGTAGGACCGAAGTAGGGCCGAAGTACGTCCGAACCCCGTTGACCTCCGCGTACTGTCGGAGTGCCGATGCCAGGCCGTGGTCGGCGCCGTCGGCTCACCCGGCCGCCGTGCCTCGAGTCAGCCGGCCTCCGTGCCTCAAGTCACCCGGCCTCCGTGCCTCGAGTCCGTCCGGTTGGGGATCGTCTTCACAGCGGCGCGGACAGTACGCGGCGACGGGCGGCGCACGAGATTCCCTGGTGGCGGCGGGCGTTCGAGCCGCCCGACCCTAATGGATCTCTGCCCGCGGCCTTGCGGCTTCGGTTAAGGTGCACCGCATGTCCACAAGATTCGAACAAGGTGAGGAACCCGAGAGATTCGGACAACTCGCCTCCCGGCGACGAGTGTTGCGGGCGCTGGCCGCCGCCCCCGCCGTCGTCGCGCTGGCCGGATGCGGCACGGGCACGGACGCGAAGTCCGGCGAGACCGCCGGTACCGCCGCGTCGCCCTACGAACTGCCCTCGACGGCCGGCCGGGCCGGGGGCGGGCGGACGAAGCCGCTGGATTTCGGGCTCGCCTACAGTGACACCCTGCCGTGGATGAGCGACGCGGACCTCGCCCAGGCGCTCGACGACGCCGCCGATCTCGGCATCACCTGGATCCGCGCCGACCTGGCCTGGACGAACATCCAGCCCGACAGCCCGACGCAGTACCTGTGGGAGCGCTTCGACCGCGTCGCCTCGGCTGCCCGGGAGCGGGACCTGACGGTGCTCGCCACCCTCGGCTACACGCCCCAGTGGTCGCGGGACGCCGCGTGCATGTACAAGAACCAGTCCTGCCCGCCCGCGGACAACGCCCGCTTCGCGCAGTTCGCCACGGAGGCGGTCACCCGGTACGCCGCGATGGGCGTGCACGCCTGGCAGATCTGGAACGAGCCCAACATCAGCGGCTTCTGGCCCGGCGGCCCCGACCCCGAGCGCTACACCGACATGCTCGCGCAGGTCTCCCAGGCCGTCCGTGCGGCCGACTCCGAGGCGTTCGTCGTGATGGCCGGGCTCGCCAACGCCGACACCGAGGGCGCGGGCAAACGGCAGTCCGCGGCCGACTTCCTCGACGCGGCACTGAAGTTGGGGGCCGCCGAGCACATCGACGCCGTCAGCTTCCACCCGTTCTCGCGCACCCTGCTGCCCAGCACCAAGACCGGTGACAGCCCCTACGAGCGGGTGGACGGCGCCCGCAAGAGCCTGACCGCGGTCCTGAAGTCGTACGAGCAGACCGGCCTGGAGATCTGGCTCACCGAGACGGGCTCGCCCACCCACGGCCGGGGCGCCGCCGCCGACAGCGAGCAGCCCGGCGAGGACGCCACCCACGCCACCGCCGGCTTCCAGGCGAAGATCGCCACCGACACCGTGCCGGCGGCGGACGCCCTCGGCGCGGTCACCAAGGTGTTCTGGTACAGCCACCGCGACACCAAGCCGCCGGAGGCGAACGCCGTCGGCAGCCACTACTACGGACTCATCGAGTACACCGGCGAGCACAAGCCGTCGTTCGCGGCCTATCGTGACGCCATCGCGGACTACCGCGCCCAGAACTGACGGCCGCTGAGCCGGGCGGGGGGGAAAGTCCGCCCCGGCCAGTCGCCGTGACACCGTCAGCACCAAGTGGGGGGAAAGTGATTCGCGCACACCGGCGTCGACGGGGCAGCCGTGCCGAAACATAGCCGTCCCCGCGCGGCCCCCTCCGTCTACCGCAACTCGCTCTTCGTGCTGACCACCACCGCCACCACCGCCCTGCTCGGCTTCCTGTTCTGGGTGGTCGTCGCGCGCTTCTACACCCCGGTCCAGGTCGGCATCGCCACCTCGCTCATCTCCGCGATGAGTCTGATCTCGTACCTGAGCCAGTTCGGCCTCAACAGCACCCTCGTCCGCTTCCCCGCGGCCTCGCCCGACCGCAACGCCCAGCTCACGCTGGCACTGTGCGCGGTCGCCGGGGCCGGCGGACTGCTGGCGCTCGGCTATCTGGCGGGCCTGCCCTGGTACGGCGAGAAGCTGCTGTTCGTGCGGGAGAACCCGCTCGCGATCACGGCGTTCGTCCTGCTGTGTGCCTTCGCCGCGCTCAACCAACTGGCCAAGTCGGTCTTCACCGGGGCGCGCGCCCCCCAGCTCAACGTCCTCTCGGACGGGCTGGCGCAAGGCCTGGTCAAGCTCGCCCTGCCCGTCTGCCTCACCGGCTTCGGCATGTACGGGGTCGTCGGGTCCACCGGCGCCGGATTCGCCGCCGCCGTGGTGTGCGCGGTGTTCCTCATGCGCCGCCGGCTCGGCTTCCGCTTCGAACCGCGGTGGGGCGGCACCCGGCTGCGCGAGCAGTTCGGCTACTCCCTGGCCAGCTACGCCTCCGGGCTGCTGAACCTGGTACCGCAGCTCGTCCTGCCGCTGATCGTGCTGCACCAGCTCGGCGCGGCCGCGACCGGCTACTTCTACGTGGCCTTCCAGATCGCGGCCCTGCTGAACGCCATCGCCTTCTCCGTCGGCGAGGCGTTGTTCGCGGAGGGTTCGCACGACCCCGGACAACTGCCCGTACTGCTGCGCCGCACCGCCGTGATCATCGCCGCCGCCCAGACCCCGGCCGCCGCCGTGATCGCGGTGGGCAGCGGGCTCGTCCTGTGGGTGTTCGGACCGGGATACGCCGACGCCGCCGGGCCCCTGCTGGTCGCCTTCGCCCTCGGCTCGCTGGCGGTCGCGCTCTCCTCCTGGGCGAACTTCGCCCTGAAGGTCACCCGGCAACTGCGCCAGCTCATCGTCAACAACGCCGTGTTCGCCCTGGTGACGCTGGGGCTGGCGTTGTGGTGGGCGGACCGCGGGCTGGTCTGGATCGGCTGGGCCTGGGGGGCGGGCAACCTCGCCTCGGGCCTGGTCGCCGTGACCGCGCTGCTGCGCGGACGCCGGGGCCAGTCGCCGTCACCCGGCCGGACGCCACCCGGCGAGGCGGCCGCGGCTGTCGGGTCCGGGCCGGGCGGGCCGGGCGCGCCCGCCGCATCGGACCCCTACGGGTCGGGGCCGGCCGGCGCGCCCGAGCCCGGTGGCCCGTGGCCGTCCGAAGCACCGGTGCCCGGCGGTTCCGGGCCGGCGGCGGGAACTGTGCCGGCCGCGGGGCCTGTGCCGCCCGGTGGCCCGTGGCCGTCCGAATGGCCGGTACTCGGCGCCTCCGTGTCGGCAGCCGGGACAGTACCGGGTGGCCCGTGGTCGCCCGACCCGTATGAGCCCGCTGGCCCGTGGTCGCCCGACCCGTACGAGCCCGGGGGCCCCGCGTCGCCTGCCTCGTACGAGTCCGGTGGTCCGTGGCCGCCCGCCCCCTACGAGCCGGTGCCCGGCGGCTCCGTGCCGCCCGCCCCGTACGAGCCGAACCCCCTTCCACCGCCTGCCCCCGCCCCCGCCCCCGGCGAGTGGCCCCACGACCCCGACCCCTGGACGCGCTCGTGAAACTCCTGCACGTCATCAACATCGGCCACGAGGCGGGCGGTGCCGAGCGCAGCGTACGTCTCATCCAGCAGGGCATGACCGCCCGCGGCCACCGGATGCGCACCGTCGCCACCACCCTCGACGCCGAGGGCCGGGAACTGTTCGCCGACGACCTCGTCCCCGCGATCACCGGCGGCGCCGCCCAGCGGCTGCTCGGATACCTCTGGCACCGCGACGCCCACCGCCGGCTGGCCCGGATCATGGACGAGTTCCAGCCCGACCTCGTCCACCTGCACACCATCGGCGAGTTCAGCCCGGCGGCCCTCGCCGCCACGGACCGCGCCCCGCAGATCCTCACCCTGCACGGCCCCGAGGACTGGACGCTGGAGCTGCTGCGCTGGAACCTGCGCTCGGCCACCCGCGGCGAGCGGCTGTCCCTGCCCGACCAGGCCCGCTACCTCTACCTGCGATACCTCCAGCGCCCCGCCTACCTGCCCCGGCTGCGCCGGCTCGACCGCGTCCTCGCCCCCAGCGGCTACTTCGCCGAACTGGTCCGGCGGGACATCGGCCGGGTGCCCGTGCACGTCCTGCCCAACGGCGTGCCCCGCACGGCCCTGCCGCTGCCGGTCAAGGAGCCCGGCCGGCTGCTGTACGTCGGGCGGCTGGAACGGGTCAAGGGGGTGCACGTCCTGCTGGACGCCTTCCGGGCCCTGGGGCCGGACCATCCCGGCGCCACCCTCGACATCGTCGGCGACGGCGCCGACCGGGCCGCGCTGGAGGCCGCCGCCGGGGATCTCACGGCCGCCGGACAGGTGCGCTTCCGCGGCTGGCTGGCTCCGGACGCCGTCGCCGGGGCGCTCGCCGACGCGTCGGTCGTGGTCATCCCGTCCGTCTGGCCCGAGAACTTCCCCACGGTCGCTCTGGAGGCCCTCCAGATCGGCCGCCCGCTGGTGGCCTCCCGAGTGGGCGGACTGCCCGAACTCGTCGGTGAGGACAACGGCGTGCTCGTCCCCGCCGGTGACGCCACCGCGCTGGCCGGCGCCCTGCGCCCGCTCGTGGGCGACCTGGAGCGGCTGCGCCGGCTCGGCGAGGGCTCGGCCGCCCGCGCCGACCGTTATGACGTCGAGCGGTTCCTCGACGCGTTGGAGAACCACTACAGAGAGGCCGCCCGCCGGTGAACGTCGTCATCGTCAACGCCTTCGAACGCGGCAACCGCGGCGACGCGGCACTGCTCAGCGTCGCCATCGATCAGGTGCGGGCCGCCTACCCGGGCGCCCGGGTGCGGATCGCCGGGTTCGAGGAACCCGCGGAGTACGCGGAATTCGACGGCGCCGAGAACATCGGGTCCATCCGCCGTCACATCGGCCGGGAGGACGCCGCCCGCATCGCCCGGATCAGCGGCAAACTGCTCGCCGTCCTGCTCGGCGCCCTCGCCGCGCTGCCCGGCGGCGGCCGGCTCGTCAGGGCGCTCGCCCGGCTGATGCCCGCGGAGATACGCCGTGAGGTACGGGCCCTCGCCGAGGCCGACCTGGTGCTGTCGCTGGGCGGCGGCTATCTGCGCGGCACCAAGGACTTCCCCTCCGACCTGAGCGTGGCGTTCCTGCTGCTGCCGCTGTGGCTGGCAGCCCGGTTCGGCACTCCGGTCGTCCTGGGCCCCCAGTCCTACGGACCCTTCCCCACCCGGACGCAGCGGACGCTGATGCGCCGGGTGCTGCGGCAGGCGCGGCTGGTCTCGGTGCGCGAGGACATCAGTGTGCGGCGGCTGGCGGAGATCGGGGTGTCCGGCCCGTACCTGGAGCGCGGCATCGACAGCGCCTTCGCCTTCCGCGGCCGGTCCACCCGCCCGTGGCGGACCGAACTCGGCGTCGCCCCCGGCGCGCGGCTGGTCCTGGTCACCGCACGGCAGCATCTGCCCGGCGCCGAGCAGGCGGCGTACGAGGCGGCGATGGCCGCCACCATCGGCCACCTGCTCACCGCGCCCGACTGCCACGTGGTGCTCGTCCCCCAGGTGACCTGCGCCTTCCAGGCGGACGACGACCGGATCGTCAACCGCCGGATCGCCGCCCAGCTGTTCAGCGACCGCCTGCACCTGGTCGACGACGCCTCCCTCGACCACCATGACGTCTTCGCCCTGTACGGGCAGGCCGACCTGATCCTCGGCACCCGGTTCCACTCGGTGATCTTCGGTCTGCTGTCCGAGGTGCCGTGCGCCGCCATCGAGTACGACCACAAGACCCGCGGCATCATGCAGGACCTGGGCCTCGGCGACTGGGTGCTGCGGATGGACGAGGTGCGTCCCGGCAACCTGATCCCGCTGGTGGACCGGCTCATCGAGGAGTCGGACGGTTACCGGGCCCACCTGCGCGCCGTGCTGCCGGACTACCGGGCCCGCGCCGAGGAGTTCACCGGGCGGCTGCGGTCGGTCGTGCCCCCGGCCCGGACCCGCACGGTGGCCGTGGTCTCCTCGTACTACCCGCCGAAGATCGGCGGCGTGGAGAACTACGCGGCCCGCATCGCCGAGGGCGTCGCCGCCGCGCCCGGTATGCGGGCCGTCGTCCTGACCACCAACCCGGACGGGCGGCGCACCCGGGTCGCCGTCGAGAACGGCGTGAAGGTGGTACGGCTCGGCACCTGGCTGAAGCTGTCCAACAGCCCGCTCAGCCCGCTCTGGCCGTTCCAGGTCCGCCGCCGGCTGCGCCGGGAGCAGGTCGACGTCGTCAACGCGCACGCCCCGGTGCCCGGTCTCGCGGACATCGCGGTGTTCGCCGCGAAGCGCCGGCCGACGGTGCTGACGTACCACGCGGGCAGCATGCACAAGCAGGACGCCGGCAACGGCCTGGCCAACCGGATCATCGCCGTCTACGAGCGGTCCGTGCTGCCCCGGCTGCTGAAGCGCACCACCGTGCCGGTCGCCGTCGCGCCCGGCTCGATGGCGTACGGCAGGCCGCGCGCCCAGGAGATCCCGCCCGGCGTCGACATCCACCGCTGGACCCCCGGACCGCGCCCCTCCGAGCGGCCCGCCACCGTGGTGTACGTCGGCCGGATGGACTCCACCTCACGCTGGAAGGGCGTCGACCAGCTGATCCGCGCCTTCGCGCTGCTGACCGACCTGCCCGAGGCCCGGCTGAAGCTGATCGGCGGCGGTGACGACGTGGAGCACCTGCTCAAGCTCGCCGCCGAACTGGGCGTCGCCGACCGGGTGATCGCGGCGGGCGAACTGCGCGGCGACGACCTGGTGGACGCCGTGCGCCAGGCCCGGGCCGGGGTGCTGTCCTCGGTCAGCGACGCCGAGTGCTTCGGCACCGCGCTCGCCGAGGCGCAGGCCTGCGGCACCCCGGCCGTCGGCACGGCTGTCGGCGGGCTGCCCTTCACGGTGGCCGACGGCGAGACCGGCCTCATCGTGCCCCCGCGCGACCCCGAGGCGCTCGCGGCGGCCCTGCGCACCCTGCTCACCGACGACGAGCTGGCCGACCGGATGGGGCGGGCGGCCCGCACCCGAGTGGTCGAGAAGTACGACTGGCAGCGGCTGACCGAGCGGTACACGGAGCTGTTCCGCTCACTGTGACCGCGCGCGGGCGGGGGCTCCTCGGCGAGAACGCCGGGAGCCCCCGCCCGGCAGCGGCGTCAGCGGTGTCGCCCGCGGGCCTCCGTGTACGCCGCGACGAGGGTCTCGGCGTGCGAGTCCCAGGAGAACGCGGTCCGCGCGTACCGCGCCGAGTAGGCCGCCATCTCGGCGCGCAGCGCGGCGTCCGCCGCCAGCCGGGACAGCTCCCCGGCGATCGTCCCGGCGTCCCGTTCGGCGAACACGAAGCGGTCCGGGTCCAGGGCGTACGGCGCGTACCCCGGGTCGGGGGTGGTCACCACCGGCAGGCCGGACGCCATCGCCTCCTGCACCGACAGCGGGAAGCCCTCCGCGACCGACGGCAGCACGAACATGTCGCAGGCGCGGTAGAGGCGGGCCAGCCGGTCGGCGGGCAGGGCGCCGACGTAGTGCACGCCCGGCCGGTCCGCGACCGCCGCGGCGTCGCCGCCGCCCGCCAGGACCAGGTCGAAGCCGGTGCCCCGCGCACTCGCGGCGAGTGCGACGTCGTACCCCTTCTTCGGGACCAGCCGTCCGGCGAACAGCGCCAGCGGACGGTCGTCCGGGAGGCCGAACTCGGTCCGGATTTCGCGCTGTTCGGCGTCGTCCCGGCGCGGCCGGTACAGCCCGGTGTCCACCCCGTTGGGCAGGTGCCGCAGCCGCCCGGCCGGGACGCCGTGGTCGCGGACGAAGCCGGCGACCCGGGCGTTGAGGGTGAAGACGGTGCGCGCGCCCCGCCAGATCCGCCGCCCCGCCAGCCGGTACACGGCCCGCTGCACCGCCGTGACCAGTGCCGACGGATGATGGACCAGTTCCACGTGCTGGGTGACCAGCCAGGGGCGGCCGGTCCGCCGGGCGGCCCGGGCCGCGGCCCAGGACGTCAGATAGAAGGTGTCGTGCACGTGCACGACGTCCGCCCACGCCGCCCAGTGCCGCATCCGCCGCGGCAGGGCCGGCCCGAACAGCGGGAACGGCACCCCGAACCGGGCCTCCAGCCCGTTCCAGGCCCGTACCCGGACCACCCGCACACCGTCGTCCTCGACGGTCTCCGACGTCCGCTCGCCCGAGGTCACCACGGTGACCTCCAGACCGAGCCGGACCAGCCGGCGCGCCTCGGCCTGCGCGACGCGCTCGATGCCGCCCAGGTGCGGCGGGTAGAAGTGGCTGACGAGGAGCACCCGCCGTACTGGAGGGGTCATCTCAGCACCACCGAACCGCCGTTGTTGTACACCAGGTCCTTCTTCCGCTCCACGAGTTCGCGCGGGAACTCGTACGTGATCCGGTCGCCGCGGTAGAAGATCGACACGCGGCCGGTCTCGGCGGGCGTCGAGCCGAGCAGCAGGTAGGCGTCCTTGCTCAGCCACGCCGGACTCCCCACACCTCTGGCGTCGGACGCCATGTAGGGCTTCAGCCGCGTGTACGAGAAGCTGTCCATCTGGATGGGTGCCTGGTCCTTGCGCGACCGCTTCCAGGCGTCCAGCCACAGCGCGGCCCGTACCTCGCGCGCCTGGGTGTAGTAGATGTCGTAGTAGTCACCGCTGTTGGACAGCTGGAGCTGCGCCGGGTAACCGCCGAGCAGTTTCGGCATGACGCCCACCAGGTTCAGCAGCAGACAGAACGTGAGCACCGCGCCGAGGACCTCCTTGCGCCGGCCCGCCCAGCGCAGCACCCACAGGGTTCCGGCGGCCAGGAACGGAGCGAAGAAGAACAGCCCCTGCTGGAAGGCGCGCAGCACGCCGTAGTCCACGGACAGCTGCGGTACGACGGTGAACAGCGCGACCGCGCTGAGCGCGGCCCAGGCCAGCGTCGTCTGGTCCCGGACGGCACGGAACGCCGAGCGGCGGGCCCGCAGCACCACCCACAGGCCGAGCACGGTCATCAGCTGGAAGAAGTAGGCCGCCATACCGCGCACGGCCGCGTTCAGCGCCGCGACCGGCACGCCGGCCAGGTCCAGGACCCGGCCCAGCGGGGTGAGCGGCATGTCCGGGGTGGACACGGCCTGCCAGTCGATGCCGTCGAGATCCGCCTGGGTCAGCAGCAGACCGGCGCGTTCCTTCGCGGCCTCGGTCTTCGCCTGCCGGGCGTACTCCTCCAGGCGCTGCTGCGGCGACAGCTGCTCGCCGCCGAACAGGCTGTAACCGGTGTCGGAGGAACCGGCCGTGTCCTTCTCGGGCGACACCAGGTCGGAGACCGTCTGGGCCACCGTGGTCTGCAACTGGCCACCGGTGTGGGTGACCGGCCCCGCCCAGACCAGCGCCGCGACGGCCGGAATCAGTACCATCCACCACCGGGTGAACGACACCATCGCGTTGTCGCGCCGCAGCCGCCGCGACCGCTCCCGGCCCCGCCGGGACAACAGCCGCCATGCCTTGTCGAAGCCCAGCGCGAGCCCGAGGGTCCCGATCACCACGTAGCCGGTGGAGTAGTGCGCAAGGACCACCCCGACCAGCAGCACCACGAACAGCACCCGCCGGGCCGGGCGCGGTCCCCGGCTGTCGGTGAGCACCACCATCGCGCTGCCCAGCAGCAGGAACGCGATGGCCTGCCGGCAGAGGAAGACCATGTCGGTGAGGAAGGTCGGGAAGGCGACGAAGAAGACAGCGGCCAGCAGCGCCACCGAACGCGGGGCGGCGTTGCGTACCGAGCGGAACAGCATGACCGGAGTGAGCGCGAACAGCGCCGGGATGACCGCTTTGAAGATGTAGATGTCGTAGACGCCGGTGAGCTGCCGGATGCTCACCGGCAGCAGGGTGATGCTCAGACAGGCGTTGTAGGCGTGGCGGTAGGTGGAGACGTCCCAGTACTCGCCGCCCAGCGCCATCCGGTAGAAGAGGTACTCGGTCTGGACGTCGTGCCCGGTGATGAACCAGCCGCGCAGCGAAGCCAGCAGCAGCAGGGCCACCGTCGCCAGGTACAGCCCGGTCTCCAGCGCGCTCACGTGGTACCGGCGGCGCTTGACGGCCAGCAGCAACAGCAGCGAACCGCCGAGCACACTCGCGACGACGCTCACGGTGCCGCCGTAGCCGTTGTTCAGCCGGACCGCGCCGGCGATCCCGCACAGGACGGTCACCACCCCCGCGCACGTCACCGCCGTCAGTCCCGGGGTGGCGCGGGCCAGCCGCCACAGCCCGAGCGGCCCGGTGCGGGCGGCGGCGCTGTCGTACGGCGCGTATCGGCGGCGGAACCACCACAGGGCGCCGATGCCCAGCACCGTCACCGCGGTCAGGTTCACCGTGGTCAGCGGCCGGTCGACGCCGACCCAGGGCAGCACCGTGTTGACCACGAGCGCCAGCAGCATGTCGCCGAGGACGACCAGGCCGGCCGAGACCAGGGTGCCGCCGCTGCCGGTCGGCACGATCCGCCCGGCCAGCGGCCGCCAGAGCTGGAGCGGCGCACCGAAGAGCAGATACAGCCCGGCCGCCAGCCGGGGCAGCGCGGGCATGCCGGGCACCAGCACCGTTGCGGCACAGACCAGCGAGGCGATCAGCACGGCGCCGCCCGGCACGCCGGAACGGCGCCGGCCGCGGCGGCGCGAACCGCGCGGGCCGGTCTCCGGACCGGTGTCCGGGCCGGGCTCCGGGCCGCGCCGGTGGCGGTGGGCGACGGAGGTCAGCGCGAGGGTCTCGTCGATTTCCACGGTCATGACAGTGCTTCGGCGTAGACGTGTTCGACCCGCTCGGCGACCCGGGACCACGAGCACCCCTCGGCCTTGCGGGCGCTGCGCTCGGACAGGTCCCGCCACAGTGCCGGGTCGGTGGCCAGCAGGTCGATCCGCTCGGCCAGCGCGGCCGGCTCGGGAGCCGCCAGCAGTCCGGTGCCGTGCACCAGTTCCCTGCTGCCGGGCACGTCGGTGGCGACGACGGGCAGCCGCGCGGCCATGGCCTCCAGCACCACCAGCGGCATGCCTTCCTTGTCGGAGGGCAGCACGAAGGCGTCGCTGTCCGCGTACGCCTTCACCAGGTCGTCCCCGTGCAGTGCTCCGGCGAACTCGACGTTGTCCAGTCCGAGCCGGGCCGCCTGCTCGGTCAGTGCCCCGCGCAGCTCGCCGTCGCCGACGATGCGCAGCCGCACGTCCGTCTGGACCAGGGCCATGGCCGCCAGCAGCCGGGCCACGTTCTTCTGGATCTGCAGCCGTCCCACGAACAGCAGCCGCAGCCGCCCGGCGGCGGGAGCGGTCCGGGAAGCGAGGAAGTACTCGTCCGCCACTCCGTTCGGCACGATGTGCAGCCGGTGCCGGGGCACGTCGTACTGGGCGGCGAGGAAGTCCGCCATCTCCGCGGTGAGCGCGATCACCGCGGCGGCCCGGCGCAGCACCCGGCCGAGGAAGTGCCGCTTGTAGTGGGGGAGCAGCCGGCCCAGCGGACCACTGGCGTCCACGTCCAGATGGAAGTGAGCCACGTACGGCACTCCGCGCAGCGCGGCGACCGCGGCGACCAGCTCGGGTACCAGGGCGTGCGCGATGTGCAGATGCACGAGGTCACCGGACCGGGCCTTGGCCAGCTGCACGGGCAGCAGCGCGGAGACGGCGGTGTTGGCGACCTCGACGGCGGGCAGCCGGTGCACCCGCACGCCGTCCTCGACGTCGTGCCGGGGCAGGCCCTCGGTCCGCAGCCGGGTGGTCACCACGTGCACCTCGTGCCGCTGCGCGAGCTCCCGGGACAGGTGGGCCACCACCCGCTCCAGACCGCCCAGGGCCGGCGGGTAGTAGGGCGTGACCTGTATGACTCTGCGGCCCATGGCAGCCGTCCCCTTCTCCACGGGTCCCGTGACCTCCGGGTTGTCCCCGCTCACTCGGCGGTCTCCAGATGCCCGACGACGTACTCGGACCGGCCCGCCACCGAAACCCGCAGCGCGTCGGCGTCCTGCGCACCGGGTACGGCGACATCGACGACCTGCGCCTGCCCGTCCACGGCCCGTACGGTGGCCCACCCGGTGGCCAGCGGCTCACCGTCCCGGTCGGCCTCGGCCTTGAGGACGAAGCTGCCGGACACCTGCCGGGGCGCACCGTCGGCCAGTTCCGCGGCGGTCGGCCCGTCGGCGGTCGGCCCGCCGTGCGCGGTGAGGGCGAGCTGGGCCTGGAGTTTCGAACCGGCCAGGAACGGCAGCTCGGTGAAGTACAGCTCCAGGTAGGGGCGGTCCTGCCGGGTGAACGACCGCGCCAGTTCGGTGCGGACCGCCGGGGTCGAGCACGCGGCGATCACCGCGGCGGCCAGCGCGACGGCCACCAGGGCACGCCGGACCACCGGGCCGCGTGCCCCGGTGGCCGTCGCTGTCCCGGCCCTGCGGCGTCGCCCGCCCCGCGCTGTGTCAGTCCCCATCGTGCCCTTTCAGAAGCTGTACTCGATCATGCGAGACCGCGCCCGGTTCCCGCCAGTCCCCGGCCCGTCTGCTCGGGGGCGGCAGCGGGCTTCGGCGGCCGCACCGGCACCAGGGGCTGCGGAGCGGGCCGGGTGGAACGGTCGTACCACTGGGCCCGGGTCGAGGTGCGCAGCGCGTTGTCTCTGAGCCGGTGGCGGAAGAGCTGGGAGACGTTGGCCATGCCGTCGGAGAAGGCGTTGAGCTTCACCTCGCCGCCCCGGGGCCGGTACTCGATGGGCACCTCGAGGCAGCGGAAGCCCTCCCGGACGGCGGCGTTCTTGATCTCCTGCGAGAAGCCCATGCCGTCGGAGGTGACCTTGAGGGTCTCCCATATGTAGCTGCGGAACACCCACATGCCGCTCTGCGAGTCCCGCATCTGGCTCTTGAAGAGCTTGCGGCTGACCAGGCTGAGCGCGTGGTTGGCGAGCGTGTGCGACGGCTTCATCGCCTCGCGGTTCTCGCGGCCGAGCCGGTTGGTGTTGAGGAATTCCACCTGGTGCTCGTCGAGGATGCGCAGCAGCCGGGGCAGGTCGTCGAAGGGGTACGTGCAGTCGGCGTCGCCGGTGGCGATGACGTCGCCGCGGGCTGCGGCTATCCCGGCCTTGTAGGCGTTGCCGTACCCGCGCAGCGGCTGGTCCACCACGCGCGCGCCGTAGGAGGCGGCGATCTCGCCCGTGCCGTCCGTGGAACCGTTGTCCGCGATGACCACCTCGACGCCCCAGCCCTCCGCGGTGAGCGCGTCCAGCGGAATGGTGGCGAAGACGTGCGGCAGGTTCTCGGCCTCGTTCAAGGCGGGTATGACGATGGAAAGAGTTGACACAGTGGGCCCCCCCAACTGGTGATCACACAGTCGCGCAGGAGGCAAGCCTCGGTCACTGTTTCTTCACAGTCCCCATGCATCCCCCCGATAGCAGGCATCACCTTAAGCACACTTATACGACGAACACTCTTTCGCGGCCGAATCGTTATCCGAACGGTCTCGCCCTGACCGGCCGGTCTCCGCCATCCGCCCGCGCGAAGCGGAGGTTTCCGGCCGGTGTGGCTCTCATCGGCCGTGGCAAAGCGCGCATCGTGCCGCATCATGGTGAAGGAACCCCTGGGGACGGGAGGCAAGTCCGTGTCGCAGCCGTCTGGGCAGTCCTGGCGCAGCGAGGACGAGTCGTCGGCCGGGGGCGCGCCGCACCCCCGGCCCCCACTGCCCTGGCAGGGGCCGCGGGTCCCCGCCGCGCAGTCCTGGCCGTCCTCCGGAACCGCGCCGATGCTCGCCTCCCATGCCGAGCGTGAGCGGGCCGTGGACGTGCTCCGGGCCGGTTACGGGGAGGGCAGACTGGAACACGGCGAGTTCGAGAAGCGGGTCGGGCGGGCCTACGCGGCCCGGACCGTCGACGAGCTGGCGCTGCTGGTCGCCGATCTGCCGCAGGGGCCCGCGCCGGTCGCCCGGATCGGCACCGCCGTGCCGGCGACCTTCCTGCCGGCGCCGCCCCCGGCCACCAACGGCAAGGCGGTCGGCGCCATGGTGTGCGGGGTGCTGACGCTGGTGACCGCCGGGCTCAGCGGCGTCCCCGCGGTGCTGCTCGGGCACTCGGCCCGCGCGGAGATGCGGCGGTCCGGGGAGCGCGGTGAGGGCCTCGCCATGACCGGGCTGGTGCTGGGCTGGGTGTCGGTCGCCGGCTGGGCGTTCATCCTCACCGTCCTCATCGCGGCGGGGCTGGCCTCCAGCGGATGACGGCAGGAGGACTGTCGGACTGATCGTCTTCGGTGCGGGGGCTTGACAGCGGTCCCGTGACGGATGCGGGCCGTCCGCATTTGTTTTGACCACAGCGAATGCGATAGGTACGCTCAGACCTTGTGCCTGGGGTGTGCCCTGGCTCCTGTGTGTGCCTTCAACCGCACGGGATCCGTGAGCGGCCACCGCAATCTGTGCAGTTTTCGCCTCGCGGCGGAGGTCCGCCGGATTCGACACACCCGACCGCGTGGGTCGGTGACGTTCCAGGTTAGCTTCACCATTCGGCACACAGAAACCGGAGAAGTAGTGCCTACGATCCAGCAGCTGGTCCGGAAGGGCCGGCAGGACAAGGTCGAGAAGAACAAGACGCCGGCACTGGAGGGGTCCCCCCAGCGTCGTGGCGTCTGCACGCGTGTGTTCACGACCACCCCGAAGAAGCCGAACTCGGCCCTGCGTAAGGTCGCGCGTGTGCGTCTGACCAGCGGGATCGAGGTCACTGCTTACATTCCGGGTGAGGGGCACAACCTGCAGGAGCACTCCATCGTGCTCGTGCGCGGCGGCCGTGTGAAGGACCTGCCCGGTGTTCGCTACAAGATCATCCGCGGCTCGCTCGACACCCAGGGTGTCAAGAACCGCAAGCAGGCCCGCAGCCGCTACGGCGCCAAGAAGGAGAAGTAAGAATGCCTCGTAAGGGCCCCGCCCCGAAGCGCCCGGTCATCATCGACCCGGTCTACGGTTCTCCTCTTGTCACGTCGCTGATCAACAAGGTGCTGCTGAACGGCAAGCGCTCCACCGCCGAGCGCATCGTGTACGGCGCCATGGAGGGCCTGCGCGAGAAGACCAACAACGACCCGGTCATCACGCTGAAGCGCGCGCTGGAGAACATCAAGCCGACCCTCGAGGTCAAGTCCCGCCGTGTCGGTGGCGCCACGTACCAGGTGCCGATCGAGGTCAAGCCCGGTCGCGCCAACACGCTCGCGCTGCGCTGGCTGGTCGGTTACTCCCGCGCCCGGCGCGAGAAGACCATGACCGAGCGTCTGCTCAACGAACTTCTCGACGCTTCGAACGGCCTCGGTGCGGCCGTCAAGAAGCGCGAGGACACGCACAAGATGGCCGAGTCCAACAAGGCCTTCGCGCACTACCGCTGGTAGTCGCTACCCACATCGAGACCGAGAGAAGACTGAAGCCTTATGGCTACCACTTCACTTGACCTGGCCAAGGTCCGCAACATCGGGATCATGGCCCACATCGACGCGGGCAAGACGACCACCACCGAGCGGATCCTGTTCTACACCGGTGTGTCGTACAAGATCGGTGAGGTCCACGACGGCGCCGCGACCATGGACTGGATGGAGCAGGAGCAGGAGCGTGGCATCACGATCACCTCCGCTGCCACCACCTGTCACTGGCCGATGGAAGACGTCGACCACACCATCAACATCATCGACACGCCGGGCCACGTCGACTTCACCGTCGAGGTGGAGCGTTCGCTGCGCGTGCTCGACGGTGCCGTGACGGTGTTCGACGGCGTCGCCGGCGTCGAGCCGCAGTCCGAGACGGTGTGGCGTCAGGCCGACCGCTACGGCGTCCCGCGCATCTGCTTCGTCAACAAGCTCGACCGGACCGGCGCGGAGTTCCACCGCTGCGTCGACATGATCAGCGACCGCCTGGGTGCGCAGCCGCTGGTCATGCAGCTGCCGATCGGCGCCGAGGCCGACTTCAAGGGCGTCGTCGACCTCGTGACGATGAAGGCCTTCGTCTGGTCCGCCGAGGCGACCAAGGGCGAGATGTACGACATCGTCGACATCCCGGACACCCACGCCGAGGCTGCCGAGGAGTACCGCGGCAAGCTGCTCGAGGCCGTCGCCGAGAACGACGAGGAGCTGATGGAGCTGTACCTGGAGGGCACCGAGCCCTCCGTGGAGCAGCTGTACGCGGCGATCCGCCGTATCACCATCGCGTCCGGCAAGAGCGACGGCACCACGGTCACCCCGGTGTTCTGCGGCACCGCGTTCAAGAACAAGGGCGTGCAGCCCCTGCTCGACGCGGTCGTGCGCTACCTGCCCTCCCCCCTGGACGTCGAGGCCATCGAGGGCCACGACGTCAAGGACCCGGAGAAGGTCGTCGCGCGCAAGCCGTCCGACGACGAGCCGCTCGCGGCGCTGGCGTTCAAGATCATGAGCGACCCGCACCTCGGCAAGCTCACCTTCGTCCGGGTGTACTCCGGCCGCCTGACGTCCGGCACCGCCGTGCTGAACTCCGTCAAGGGCCGCAAGGAGCGCATCGGCAAGATCTACCGCATGCACGCCAACAAGCGTGAGGAGATCGAGTCGGTGGGCGCCGGTGACATCGTCGCCGTCATGGGCCTGAAGCAGACCACCACCGGTGAGACGCTGGCCGACGAGAAGAACCCGGTCATCCTGGAGTCCATGGACTTCCCGGCGCCGGTCATCGAGGTCGCGATCGAGCCCAAGTCCAAGGGCGACCAGGAGAAGCTGGGTGTCGCCATCCAGCGGCTCGCGGAGGAGGACCCCTCCTTCCAGGTGCACACCAACGAGGAGACCGGCCAGACCGTCATCGGCGGTATGGGCGAGCTTCACCTCGAGGTGCTGGTCGACCGGATGAAGCGCGAGTTCCGCGTCGAGGCCAACGTCGGCAAGCCGCAGGTCGCGTACCGTGAGACGATCCGCAAGGCCGTCGAGCGCGTCGACTACACGCACAAGAAGCAGACCGGTGGTACCGGTCAGTTCGCCAAGGTGCAGATCGCGATCGAGCCGATCGAGGGCGGCGACGCCTCGTACGAGTTCGTCAACAAGGTCACCGGTGGCCGTATCCCGAAGGAGTACATCCCTTCGGTCGACGCGGGCGCCCAGGAGGCCATGCAGTTCGGCATCATCGCCGGCTACGAGATGACCGGTGTGCGTGTGACGCTGCTCGACGGCGCCTACCACGAGGTCGACTCCTCCGAGCTGGCGTTCAAGATCGCCGGTTCGCAGGCCTTCAAGGAGGCCGCGCGCAAGGCCAGCCCCGTGCTGCTCGAGCCGATGATGGCCGTCGAGGTCACCACGCCCGAGGACTACATGGGCGACGTCATCGGTGACATCAACTCCCGCCGTGGCCAGATCCAGGCCATGGAGGAGCGGGCCGGTGCCCGCGTCGTCAAGGGTCTGGTCCCCCTGTCGGAGATGTTCGGCTACGTCGGAGACCTCCGCAGCAAGACCTCGGGTCGCGCAAGCTACTCGATGCAGTTCGACTCCTACGCCGAGGTTCCGCGGAACGTCGCCGAGGAGATCATCGCGAAGGCCAAGGGCGAGTGACGTCGTACTCCGTTTAACGGACGACGTTCCCACGCTTTAGGCTTGACTCCGGAGCCTGTCGAAGGGCATTCCGCCACCAACCCGGCGGAATGCCCCTGGGCCCGGGCTATCCAGCAAAGATCACCTGGCGCCGATGAAGCAAGGCGTTCAGAACCACTCCACAGGAGGACCCCAGTGGCGAAGGCGAAGTTCGAGCGGACTAAGCCGCACGTCAACATCGGCACCATCGGTCACATCGACCACGGTAAGACGACCCTCACGGCCGCCATTACCAAGGTGCTGCACGACGCGTACCCGGACCTGAACGAGGCCTCGGCCTTCGACCAGATCGACAAGGCTCCCGAGGAGCGCCAGCGCGGTATCACCATCTCCATCGCGCACGTCGAGTACCAGACGGAGACCCGTCACTACGCCCACGTCGACTGCCCCGGTCACGCGGACTACATCAAGAACATGATCACGGGTGCCGCGCAGATGGACGGCGCCATCCTCGTGGTCGCCGCCACCGACGGCCCGATGCCGCAGACCAAGGAGCACGTGCTCCTGGCCCGCCAGGTCGGCGTTCCGTACATCGTCGTCGCCCTGAACAAGGCCGACATGGTGGACGACGAGGAGATCCTGGAGCTCGTCGAGCTCGAGGTCCGTGAGCTCCTCTCCGAGTACGAGTTCCCGGGCGACGACCTGCCGGTCGTCAAGGTCTCCGCGCTGAAGGCCCTCGAGGGCGACAAGGAGTGGGGCAACTCGGTCCTGGAGCTCATGAAGGCCGTGGACGAGGCCATCCCGGAGCCCGAGCGCGACGTCGACAAGCCGTTCCTGATGCCGATCGAGGACGTCTTCACCATCACCGGTCGCGGTACGGTCGTCACCGGCCGCATCGAGCGTGGTGTCCTCAAGGTCAACGAGACCGTCGACATCATCGGCATCAAGCAGGACAAGACCACGACCACGGTCACCGGCATCGAGATGTTCCGGAAGCTGCTGGACGAGGGTCAGGCCGGTGAGAACGTCGGTCTGCTGCTCCGCGGCATCAAGCGCGAGGACGTCGAGCGCGGCCAGGTCATCATCAAGCCGGGTTCGGTCACCCCGCACACCGAGTTCGAGGCGCAGGCGTACATCCTGTCCAAGGACGAGGGCGGCCGCCACACGCCGTTCTTCAACAACTACCGTCCGCAGTTCTACTTCCGTACGACGGACGTGACCGGCGTCGTGACCCTCCCCGAGGGCACCGAGATGGTCATGCCGGGTGACAACACCGAGATGAAGGTGGAGCTCATCCAGCCCGTCGCCATGGAAGAGGGCCTGAAGTTCGCCATCCGCGAGGGTGGCCGGACCGTGGGCGCCGGCCAGGTCACCAAGATCAACAAGTGATCTGACCTGACCTGAGTGGCTCGAAGGGGCCCGCACGACTTCGGTCGTGCGGGCCTCTTTGGCGTGCGCGGTCTCGCCCGTACGGGAGCGGCCGTCTCTACGAGGTCTGGGCTGCGGGCTGCGGCCCGACGGCCATGAAGGCGAGGACGGTCACGCGGGTGATGAGTCCGCCGAGCAGGGCCGTGAGGAAGCCGTCGACGTGCAGGCCGTAGTCCATCGTGGAGCTAAGCCAGGAGACGAGCAGCCAGAGCAGCGTGTCCTGGACGATGCCGATGGCACCGAGGATCAGCAGCAGGATCGGGTGCGCGCTCCTGATGGCGTCCGGATAGCTGGAGATCAGCTGGTTGACTATGAGGAAGACAGCGCTGGCCAGGACCACTTCCCAGGGCGGCGCGTCGATGATCGGGGTGATCCCGGAGAGCAGGACGGTGGCCAGGGTCACGCCCGCGTAGGTGCCCAGGATACGTCTTCGCTTGTACATGACGTGATCATCGTGGCCGGTCGTCGGCGGGGCAAGGGTCCGGCGGCGGGGTGTGCCAGCGGGCAGCGGGTAGTGCCGGACCTTGCTCACCCGGGCCCGGTTCGATCACAGGTTCTACAAAGGTCTGGGCATAGTCGGTGCCGAGAGGAAGACTGAGCCTCCGACATGCCCCGTCCCTTGCCTGAGAGTGAACAGTCGTGAGTACCTCGTCCGGTGACGAACCGAACCTGTCCGACGCCGAGTTGGAGGCCTTCTTGAAGGACGCCGCCGGGGGTTCTTCGAGCGGGGCGCCACCCAAGGAGCCGTCGGCGCGGGCGCGGATGGTGGCGCGGCGGCTGCGGGAGGCGGACGAGGCGGCGGCCCGGCAGGCGAAGAAGGGACGGTCCGCTGATCCGCCGGGCTGGCGGACCGGTCCGGTGGGGCAGGAGGCGAACGGCCGTCGGGCGCGTCGGCGACGGGTGCTCGCGGTGGTCGGTGTGGTGGTGGCCGTGGCGGTCGCGGTGGTGGCGGTACGGCCGTCGCTGCTGCTGGACCGGTTCGGTGGCGGGGGAACGGCTACGGCGTCGGAGCCCGGTGATCCGGGGCTGCCGACCCGGGCCGAGCCGTTCCGTGGGTCGCCCGCGCTGAGCTGGGCCGACGGGGCGGACGGGATCGAGCTGCCGGCGGTGCAGGCGGTCGGTGACATGAGCGCGGAGGATGTCACCGAAGCGCTGCGGCTGACCAAGGAGCTGCTGGTCGCCTCGAACCTCGATCCGGCGGTGCTGCGTGGGGATCGGCCGGAGAAGGCGATGGCGCTGCTCGACCCGGAGAGCCCCGGCCTGACCTCCCGCCTGAAGCGGTCGCTGAGCGACCCGAGCGAAGAGGACGACCCGCTGACGCTCTTCACCCGGTTCGACCCGGGCGAGGCGCGGGTCATCGGGGACGACGCGGTGAAGGTGCGCGGGGAGATGACGTACGAGGCCGGCGACCCCGGTTCGGTCGAGGTGCACGCCGACTACACCTTCGTCTACGGCGTCGAACGTGCTGACGGTGGTGCCGTCGACCGCACGATCGTGCGCCGGGACTGGACGGTGATGCTGGCCGACCCGGAGCGGTGGGAGGCGACGGAAGGGCGGCTGTTGCCGAAGTCGTACTACGTCAACTTCGGCAACACCGCGTGCGAGGTGTACGACGGTTACCTGCATCCGTCCTTCACTGGCGCGTCCGTCACGGGCTCGCCGGCGACGGGGCCGGAGGTCGACCCGTACGACCGGAGCGAGCCGGTGACGCGGGACCCCGACATGACGTGCGGGGAGGTCACGAGAGTCTGAGCGGCTCGGCCTCCGCCGTGCCGCCGAAGGGCGGGGTTTTCGGATCTGTCACTCGAGGACTTCGTCGAGGGAGGTGGCGGTCACGGCTCGCAGGAGCCAGGTGTGCAGGGTCTCTGGGTCGGTGCAGTGGGTGATGTGCTCGCGTGCTTCCTGCGGGACGTCGATGCCGCGCTTGTCCAGGACGGCGAGGACGTCCTTGGCCGCCTGTCGCGCCTCGCTTTCGGCGCGCACTTCGGCGCGCACTTCGGCCCGTGCTTGGGCGCGCACTTCGGCGCGTGCTTGGGCGCGCACTTCGGCGTCCGCTTGAGCGAGCCCTTCGGCGCGGGCTTTCGCCAGTGCCTTCTTCATGAAGTCCGACTGGTAGAAATCAAGGTCCACAACCACCAGTTTGCTCCAGATCTCTGCGGCGGGCAGTTTGCCCAGTCCTCGGAAGATGAGTTCGACAAAGGGTGTGCCGACGGCCTCCGGTTCATCCATGAGCGCCGTCGACATCGCTTTCAGTATGCCCTCGATGTCCGGGCTCGTGCCGTGGACGATCGCGGCCAGCGCAGCCAGGGCGAAGTCTTCGCGGACCTGGTCCGGCTCGGTGATCACCGGCATGTTGTGAGGACCGGCGACGATGGGCCGCACCGTCAGCGAGGGCCATGAGCAGAACCCGATGGGTTCCGGCCGGGCCGCCCACTCGGCCGTCGCGTGATCCTGGCAGACCACGAGGAGGAGCGGCGGCAGACGGTACTTGCTGCGCAGGTAGGCGAGGTAGTAGCTCCAGCTGACCGACTTTTCCGGGTCCTTTTTGCGCTGTGCCTCGATGGCGAGCAGGAAGGGCCCGTCGTGCCTGGTCTCGATACGGAGCAGAGTATCGATACGGCGTTCGATGGGCTCCGTCTCGGTCACGTCGTTGGGCAGCACGCTGACCGCGACCGGCGGAGGCAAGCGGAGGCCGAGAGCATCGGAGACGCGGGAGAAGAGCGTCGGGTGGTCCTGGAAGATGCGGTGCATCGCCTCGTGGGACGAGCTGACCATGGAGTTCCTTGCGGAGTCACGGGTGATTGGCGGTGCGGCAGTCGCGGCAGTGGGACACGCCCTGAGGAGCGCGGAAGCCCCGGTCGCAGCCGTCGCAGTTGCGCAGTTCCAGCGGGGGTGGTGGGGGTGCCGCCGGAGCCCGGAACGGGGGTGCGGGTGGCAGGCGGTCGGTGAGGCGGTGGGCCAGGAGGGCGGCCGGGCGGCGGAGGTCTTCGAGGGGGAGGCCGGTCGTCAGGGCCTGGCGTACGGCGGCGGGAGACACGTCGCGTTCCAGCCAGGCGGCGACGCCGGGGGCCAGGTGAGCGGCGTCGTCCTCGGAGAGCAGCAGGCGGGAGTCGTGGCGGCGGAGGCCGGCGAGGACGTCGATGGCCTGCGCGATGAGGGCGGGGGCGGGGCACGACGGCTTCGGTACGGCGGGTAGGGCGCGTTTCCTGGGTGCGGCCGTTGCCTCGCGGCGGGGCTTGGGGGCGTGCGGCGACCGGGGCTGACGGGTGGCGCCGGGCTGGTTGCAGGAGACCGTGCGGGTGAGGATCCGGCCGTCGGGGCTCCGGGTGCGCTCGCGGCGGAGGTAGCCGTGAGCCTCCAGCTCGCGCATGGCGGCGGCGACGCGGGTGGTGCCCTCGCGGAGGCGGCGGGCGACGGACTTGATGTCGGAGGGTGTGCCGGTCGGCAGCGACTGGATGTGCACGGCCACGCCGATGGCCAGGCCGGAGAGTTCGCTGTGCTGGGCGAGGTGGTTGCCGACGACCGTGAAGCGGGTGGTGTGGCGGACGTTGTCGTGGATCACCCCGGCCGGGGGATAGTCGTCGGCAACGTCGGACGGAGCGCAGGGGGGAACGCTAAGGTTTTCGGTATCCATCGGGAAGCTCTTATCTTCCTGGGTGGTCAGGCCCTCGCGGTGGGATGCCAGTCCCGGCGGGGGCCGTTTTGTTTGCGTTGCGGCTGAGCGTAAGGCAGTTGAGGGACCCGAGTGCCAGCCGAGCCGGTGATGTTCACCCGGGCGAGTGAGCCGCCGCCGTGGGCGGAAAGGCGGGGCTTGGTGGGGTTCTTTCCCTTCAGAGTTCCTTGGGAAAGGCGCCCGAAGCACCGGAGCGCGGAGAACCGGGTTCCGGTGAGCCGACGCCCACTTCTGCCCACATGGTCTTGCGCGGGAAGCGGCCGTCCGCTACGCCCCAGCGGTCGGCCAACGCCTCAACGAGGAGCAGGCCACGGCCGCTTTCGGCGTCGTCGTCGGGGGCCTGAAGGGCGGGGAGTTGTTCGCCCCGGGTGTCGGTGACCTCGATGCGGAGGGTGTCGTCCAGGACGTGGAGGCGGACGTGGAAGTCGCGTCCCTGGACCCGGCCGTGGGTGGCGGCGTTGCTGGCCAGTTCGGCGACGAGGAGGTCGGCGGGGTGGGTGGGGAGGCCCCAGGAGCGGAGCTGCTCAGTTGCCAGGAGGCGGGCGAGGCGGGCGCCTCGGGGGGTGGGGGAGAGTTGCACGGTGAAGTCTTGGGGGGCGGTGATGAGTTCGGGGGATTTCTGGTTCACGTCACCCAGCGTGGCGTCGTCCGCATACCGTGAACAGTGACTCAGCGCTTGCGTGATGTGACTGTCCGGAGCTTGTCCCGGGTGTACGGGGTTGTCAGGTGCGATGAAAGGTGCGTGATGACGGTCGAGGTGGATGAGCCGGGGTGGGCGGTCGATCCCGACGACGAGTGGGGTGTCGCGGTCATCGCGACGGTGGGTCGGCAGTTGAAGCTGCGGCGGGAGGCCGCGGGGATGCGGGCCGCGGAGTTCGGGGCGGCGATCGGGTACGGAGAGGACCTCGTCTACAAGGTCGAGGGTGGGAAGCGGATTCCCAAGAAGACGTATCTGGACCGGTCGGACCAGGTGTTGGACGCGGGCGGGCTCATCTCAGCGACCTGGGAGGACGTGAAGAGGGTCCGCTATCCGAAGAAGGTTCGGGAGATGGGGAAGGCGGAGGGGAAGGCAGTTGAGATCGGCCTGTACGAGTGCAACATCATCCCCGGGTTGTTGCAGACGCCGGATCATGCTCGGGCCCTGATCGAGGCCGCGCAGCCGCCGTACTCATCGGACGATGTGGAACGGATGGTGGCCGCGCGGCTGGCCCGGCAGGAGGTCTTCGACCGCGACCCGGCTCCGTCGATGCACTTCGTCCAGGAGGAAGCGCCGCTGCGTCGTCAGATCGGCGGCACAATGGTGTGGCGGCGACAACTCGAACGTCTGCTGGAGGCAGGGCGGTTGAACAACGTCACGCTCCAGGTGATGCCGACGAACACCGACGCCCACCCGGGGCTGGACGGCAGGATCGAGTTGCTGAAGTTCCCGGACGGTACGGCGGTGGGGCGCTCCGACGGCCTCTTTAACGGGCGGCCCGTTTCGGAGCCCAAACACCTCCGCATCCTGGAGTTGCAGTATGGGACCATCCGGGCCCAGGCTCTCTCGCCACGGGAGTCGCTGACCTTCATCGAAAAACTGCTGGGAGACACGTGATGCGTAAGAAGATCGCCGGGGACGTCTCCGAACTGGCGTGGTTCAAGAGCAGCTACAGCGGCGGCACGAACGGCGAGTCCTGCGTCGAGATCGCGATAACCCCGCACACCCTGCACGTCCGCGACTCCAAAACCACCACCGGCCCCCGTCTGACCGTCACCCCCGCCACCTGGGCGGACTTCGTGGCGTACGTCCGTTAGCGCGGAAGTACCCACCTCGGCACCCACGTTCCGTCGGCCTCCCCGCCGGTCGCGAGGTGGCCTCGCAACACCCCCAGCCCCGGATGGGCACCGTCCCGGTGCCACAGCAGTGAGTGCGGGTACACCGGGGTCGGGTCGGTCACCGGGATCAGGCGCAGGTCGTGGCCGCTCGGCCAGACCAGCCGCGAGCCCGCGCCCATGAACGTGGCCAAGGACGGCGTGTCCGCGATCGTGTCCAACAGCGCGTCCGAGCCGAAGTTCGGGCCCGTCGCCTCGATCGTCAGGCCGAACTCCGCGACCAGGGCGTCGTAGTACGCCGCCCACTCGGTGCCGGGGGCGGCGAGGCCCGGCATCCAGATGCGGTGCCCGGCGAGTTCGGCAAGGGGCACCGAAGAGGCGCCGGCCAGGGCGTGGCCCGGACCCGTGAGCAGGTGCAGCGGCTCGTCCAGTGCCCGTACCGAGTCGATGTCGTCCGGCAGCGGGCGGCCCGGCGCGGCCACCGCGCGGAACGTCGCGTCCAGCGCGCCGGAGCGGATCGCGGCGACGGCCGTGTCGATGTCGAAGATCGTCAGGATGTCGAGGTCGATCTCGGGGTGCGTCTCGTGGAAGCCCCGCATCAGACGGGACTGCGCGCTGCGGGAGGTCAGGACGTCGACGCGCAGGGGGCGGCGGCCGGTGCGGACGGACGCCGCCGCCCGGTCGGCCACGCGCAGCAGCTCGCGGGCGTGCGGGAGGAACGCCTGCCCGTCGATGGTGAGGCGGGCGCCGCGCGGAGTGCGGGTGAACAGGCGGACGCCGACACTCCGCTCCAGCGTGGCGACGCGCTTGGACGCCGCCTGCTGGGTGATGCCCAGCTCGGCGGCGGCCTCCTGGAACTGGCCCGCGTCGGCCACGGCGACGAAGGTGCGGACGGTGTCGAGATCCATCAGGACAGCCTAGAGACACAACCGGAAGTTGTTGGGCAGTGGTGCTCTGGTTGTTTGATGGCAACGCTCCTCGCTCGGTTGGATGGGCGGCATGGGATGGCTCTGGGCGGCGTACGGGACCAGTGCGCTCGGTACGTGGCTGGCCTTCGGGGCGTTTCCGCTGATCGCCGTGCAGGTGCTGGGGGCCGGGTCGGCCGAGGTCGCGGCGCTGTCCGCCGTGGGTGCGGCGGTGGGCGCGGCCGTCGCGGTGCCGCTCGGGCCGTGGGTGGAGTTCCGGCGCAAGCGGCCGGTGCTGATCGGGATGGACCTGGTGCGGGGGGCGGCGCTGCTCAGCGTGCCCGGCGCGTACGCAATCGGCGTACTGAGCTTTGTACAACTGCTGGTGGTGTCGATTGTCGTGGCGGCGGCCGACATCGGGTTTCGGGCCGCCTCCGGGGCGTATCTGAAGGCGGTGCTGACGGGGGAGGAGTTGCTCGTCGTCAATGCCCGGTTCGAGGCCACGGCCTGGTCGGCGACGATCGTCGGGCCGCCGCTGGGCGGGGTACTGGTCGGGGTGCTCGGGCCGGTGGCGACCGTCGCCGCGGACGCCGTCAGCTATCTGGTGTCCGCGCTCGGCATCCGGGCGATGGGCGGGCGGGAAACGGAGCCCGAGCGGCGAGGGGGCGGTCGGCCGCGGGCCGGGGAGTTGCTCGACGGCTGGCGGTTCATCGTCGCCGACGCGGCGCTGCGGCCGCTGTTCCTCAACACCGCGCTGTTCAACGGGCTGGTGCTGGCCACCTCGCCGCTGCTGGCCGTCCTGATGCTCGGGCCGCTGCGGTTCGAGCCGTGGGAGTACGGGCTCGCGTTCGCCGCGCCCTCGGTCGGCGGGCTGCTCGGGGCGCGGCTGGCCCGGCCGCTGGTCGGGCGGTTCGGACCGGGCCGGGTGCTGGCCGGGGCCGGGACGCTGCGGGCGGTCTGGCCGGTCGGGCTGGCCTTCGTCGGGCCGGGCACGGGCGGGCTGGTGCTGGTGATCGGCGTGGAGTTCGGGCTGATTCTGTGCTGCGGGGTGTTCAACCCCGTGTACGCCACCTACCGGCTCCAGCGGACGCCGGGCGACCGGGTCACCCGGGTGCTGACCGCCTGGACAGTGACCGCGAAGGGGTCGACCGCGCTGCTGACGGCCCTGTGGGGGGTGCTGGGCGGGCTGCTCGGGCCGCGTACCGCCGTCGGGCTGGCCGGCGTACTGCTGCTGGCGACCCCGTTGCTGCTGCCTCGGGCCGAGCCGGCGAGCCGGGGGCCGGTGTGAGCTTGCCGGAGAGACGGTCACCCGGCAGGGCGGTCGCCCCCGGCGCGACGCGCGAGGCGGCGTCGGCCGCTCCCCGGGTCGTCGCTCTCGTACGGACACCGTTGCCGCCGGGCGCAGGAGGTGACAGCCGCCTCGGAGAACACTCGGTGAACTCTGTGGCAACGCTGTCGAAGGGCTTTGCGCCAGATCGCCCACACCCCTACCGCATGACATGAGCACTGTTCTTGTCTGGTGGGGTGAAGCAACCACTGCCCCCGCTCACCGTCACCGTCCCGGCCCAGCGCTCCCCGACCGGCGGGCGCCCGAGCGGCGGCGGACGGAGTCCCGGGCGCCGGTTGTACGTGATCGACGGCATCCGGCTGGTCGCCGCGCTGATGGTGGCCCTGCACCACTACGCCGGCACCTACCGGACCGAGCGGCCGGGCAATGTCATCTGGGGCCGGCCGGTCGGCGACATCATGCCGACCGTGCACCACGTCGCCACCTACGGCTGGATCGGCGTCGAGATCTTCTTCGTGATCAGCGGCTTCGTGATCTGCATGTCCAGCTGGGGGCGCTCGCCCCGGCAGTTCTTCGTCTCCCGGGTGATCCGGCTCTACCCGGCCTACTGGTTCGCGGTCCTGTTCACCACCGGCGTGCTGGTGCTCGTACCCGGCGTGTGGGAGCGCCTGAAGGTGCGCGAGGTCCTGTTCAACCTCACCATGCTCCAGTCCGGCTCGGCGGTGCCGAACGTCGACGGCGTCTACTGGACCCTCTGGTCCGAACTGCGCTTCTACCTGCTCTTCCTGGTCGTCGTCGCGATGGGGCTGACGTACCGCAGGGTGGTGGCGTTCTGCTGCGTGTGGGGCGCGGTGGCGATGCTGGCGCCGGTCTCCGACCTGCCGCTGCTCGAACTGGTCGCCAACCCGGACGGCGCGTGGTTCTTCATCGCCGGGCTGGCCCTGTACCTGATGCACCGCTTCGGCCCGGACCTGCTGCTGTGGGGCATCCTCGGCATGGCCTGGCTGATGGGCCAGCTGGAACTGGGGAAACGTATCGACGAGGTCGAACACGTCTCCGGCTGGCGCGGCGCCTTCCTGATCTACACGGTCTTCCTGCTCTTCATGGCCGCCGTCGCCCTCGGCCACACCGACCGGGTCCGGTGGAAGTGGCTGGTGACGGCGGGCGCGCTGACGTATCCGCTGTACCTGGTCCACTACGTGGCGGGCACGACGCTGATCAACCGGCTGCGGGACACGATGGACCCCCGGCTGCTGCTGGTGGTGCTGATCGCCGGCTTCTGCGTCCTGAGCCACCTGGTGCACCGGCTGGTGGAGCGGCCGGTGGCCCGCCTGGTCAAGCGCGGCCTGGACACGTCCTTCGCCCGGCTGCGCAACGCGGACAACGGGTGACCTGTCCGGCGAGGTCGCCCGCGCCTACCCTTGACGTTCAGTGACGTCAGCGCTCGGCTGCGTAAGGGGGGAAGCGTGCGGAGCGACATCGTCGTGGCCTCCATCAGCGCGCTCAGCGCCGTCGTGGTGGCCGTCGTCGCGCTGCGGGGGACGCCCCGGCGCGAGCGCCCCCACGAACCCGTGATCACGTTCGGCGCGCTCTGCGGGCTGGTGTCGGGGGCCGCCGCGTCGGCGGTCGGGCACTGCGAGGCCGACCTGCGCACACTGCTGGAGGGCGGTCGGCTGGACCGGCCGGCCGGGCGGATCTACGCCGGTTTCCAGGACCGCCGGAGGGAGGCGGACGCGCGGGCCGACGAGACCATCCGCGACTACGTGCTGTGGCAGCCGGCGCCCAGGGCGTTCGCCGACGAGCTGTACGGGCTGTGCCAGGCGCTGGACAACGTCGTAGTGCCGGCCGGGGTGGGCCGGCTGGCCGGCCTCGGGGACTGGCTGGCCCGGCTCGCCGAGTCCCGGCGGCGACTGGACGAGCAGTTCGACAACTGCCTGGACGGTCATCTTTCCGAGATCTCCCTGAACGCGCGGGGCGCCGAACGCCGCCGGATCTGGCGCGCGGCCCGGGAGCGGTACGACTCGGCCTTCAGCTCGGGGAACGTGCCGCTGGTCGGCCCGGTGCCGCCGCCCCCGGCCGAGCCGCCGGACCCGGAGCCCGACCCGGGCGCGGCCCGGACCGCGCCCGAACCGGCCTGCGGCGGCTGTGTCTGGCGGTGCCCGCACGCGCCCGCCGGGTGGTGTGCCGCGGCCGGGGTTCCCGAGCAGCGGTCCGCGGCGCCGGCCGCCGAGCCGGTGGTCCGGGCGCTGCCGCCCGGGAGTCAGGTTTGATCTACGTCACCCCCGGGGTAGGGTTCTGCGCTCGATTGGCGTCCTCGATGCCCCGTATGGCAGACTAGCGGGGTTGCTCGGTCGAGTGCCGATGCTGCGCGCCTCCCGCCGGGGGGACCGGAAGCGAGTCCCACAGTACTCGTCGCTCCATGTATTGCACCGAGAGGTGCAGGGGCGGACGTACGGGAATCTTTCGGGAAGCGTATGCGGGGTTCCGGCCAGGTGCCCGGTGGGTTTTCGCCCCCGGTCCGCGGTTCCGGAAGGGCCCGCACTCCCCATCGCAGGGATGTTCGAGGTAGGGCATCTGTGTCAGCGAGAGTGCGACACGCCCGACCGCGTGGGTCGGAGGACGCCGGATGTGCCAGAGCGTGAAGAGAGACAGGACTACGGAGTAGCCATGGCGGGACAGAAGATCCGCATCCGGCTCAAGGCCTACGACCACGAGGTCATCGACTCTTCGGCGAAGAAGATCGTCGAGACGGTGACGCGCACTGGTGCGTCGGTCGCGGGCCCGGTGCCGCTGCCCACTGAGAAGAACGTGTACTGCGTCATCAAGTCGCCGCACAAGTACAAGGACTCGCGCGAGCACTTCGAGATGCGCACGCACAAGCGCCTGATCGACATCCTCGACCCGACCCCCAAGACCGTTGACTCCCTGATGCGACTCGACCTCCCGGCCGGTGTCGACATCGAGATCAAGCTCTGAGGCCGGTGATCTGAAGATGACCAAGCAGATCAAGGGCATCCTGGGCGAGAAGCTCGGCATGACGCAGGTGTGGGACGAGAACAACCGTGTTGTTCCGGTCACCGTCGTCAAGGCCGGCCCCAACGTCGTGACCCAGGTGCGTACCAACGACGTCGACGGCTACGAGTCGGTCCAGATCGCCTTCGGCGAGATCGACCCGCGCAAGGTGAACAAGCCCCTCAAGGGCCACTTCGCCAAGGCCGACGTCACCCCCCGCCGTCACCTCGTCGAGATCCGCACCGCGGACGCCGCCGAGTACACGCTGGGCCAGGAAGTCACCGCCGAGGTGTTCGAGTCGGGCGTGAAGGTTGACGTCACCGGCAAGAGCAAGGGCAAGGGCTTCGCCGGTGTCATGAAGCGTCACAACTTCAAGGGCCTCGGCGCCGGCCACGGCACCCAGCGCAAGCACCGCTCGCCCGGTTCCATCGGTGGCTGCGCCACCCCGGGCCGCGTGTTCAAGGGCCTCCGCATGGCGGGTCGCATGGGCAACGAGCGCGTCACCACCCAGAACCTGACCGTCCACGCCGTTGACGCGGAGAAGGGTCTGCTGCTCATCAAGGGCGCGGTTCCCGGTCCGAACGGCGGCCTCGTCCTGGTCCGCACCGCGGCCAAGGGGGCCTGAGGTAACCGATGAGCACTGTTGACATCCTTTCGCCTGCGGGCGAGAAGACCGGTAGCGTCGAGCTCCCCGCGGAGATCTTCGGCGTGGAGAAGATCAGCATCCCGCTGCTTCACCAGGTCGTCGTCGCGCAGAACGCCGCTGCCCGCCAGGGCACGCACAAGACCAAGCGTCGTGGCGAGGTCCGCGGTGGCGGCAAGAAGCCGTACCGCCAGAAGGGCACCGGCCGCGCCCGCCAGGGTTCGACCCGCGCGCCGCAGTTCGCCGGCGGTGGCGTCGTCCACGGCCCGCAGCCGCGTGACTACTCGCAGCGGACCCCGAAGAAGATGAAGGCCGCCGCCCTGCGGCACGCCCTCACCGACCGGGCCCGGCACGACCGCATCCACGTCGTCACCGGCGTGATCGAGGGCGAGACTCCCTCCACGAAGGCCGCCCGGACGCTGTTCGGCAAGATCTCGGAGCGCAAGAACCTGCTCCTGGTCGTCGACCGCGCCGACGAGGCCGCGTGGCTGTCCGCCCGCAACCTGCCCCAGATCCACATCCTGGAGCCGGGCCAGCTGAACACGTACGACGTTCTCGTCTCGGACGACGTGGTCTTCACCCAGGCCGCGTTCGAGTCCTTCGTGTCTGGCCCCGACAAGGCCGCTGACACCGAAGGGAGCGAAGCCTGATGGCTACGCGTCACCCGAGCATCGCCTCGAAGGCGGCCAAGGCCGCCAAGGCCGCGCGCGTCGCCAAGGCGCGCCGCCACGCCACCGAGGGCAAGAACACCGTCGAGACGCCGCTGAGCAAGTCGTACACGGACCCCCGTGACGTCCTGCTGAAGCCGGTCGTCTCCGAGAAGAGCTACGCGCTCCTCGACGACGGCAAGTACACGTTCATCGTCGACCCCCGGGCCAACAAGACCCAGATCAAGGAGGCCGTGCAGGCGGTCTTCTCGGTCAAGGTCACCGGGGTCAACACGATCAACCGCCAGGGCAAGCGCAAGCGCACCCGCACCGGTTTCGGCCAGCGTGCCGCGACCAAGCGCGCGATCGTGACCCTCGCCGAGGGCGACCGTATCGACATCTTCGGCGGTCCGACCTCCTGACGGAGGTCCGGATCGTCCGATATCGGACGAGGACTGAGAAATGGGAATCCGCAAGTACAAGCCGACGACTCCTGGCCGTCGTGGCGCCAGCGTCGCCGACTTCGTCGAGGTCACGCGGTCCACGCCGGAGAAGTCGCTGGTTCGCCCGCTGCACAGCAAGGGCGGCCGTAACAACGCCGGTCGTGTGACCGTTCGCCACCAGGGTGGCGGACACAAGCGCGCCTACCGAGTGATCGACTTCCGTCGGCACGACAAGGACGGCGTGCCGGCGAAGGTCGCGCACATCGAGTACGACCCCAACCGCACCGCGCGCATCGCGCTGCTGCACTACGCGGACGGCGAGAAGCGCTACATCCTCGCCCCGCGCAACCTGCAGCAGGGCGACCGCGTCGAGAACGGTCCCGGGGCCGACATCAAGCCGGGCAACAACCTGGCGCTCCGCAACATCCCGGTCGGTACCACGATCCACGCGATCGAGCTCCGTCCCGGTGGCGGCGCCAAGTTCGCCCGCTCGGCCGGTGCCTCCGTTCAGCTGCTGGCCCGCGAGGGCGCCATGGCGACCCTGCGTATGCCGTCCGGCGAGATCCGCATGGTGGACGCGCGCTGCCGCGCCACCGTCGGCGAGGTCGGCAACGCCGAGCAGTCGAACATCAACTGGGGCAAGGCGGGCCGCAAGCGGTGGCTGGGCGTTCGCCCGACCGTCCGTGGTGTGGTCATGAACCCGGTGGACCACCCGCACGGTGGTGGTGAGGGCCGGACCTCCGGTGGCCGTCACCCCGTGTCCCCGTGGGGCAAGAAGGAAGGCCGTACTCGTTCGCCCAAGAAGGCGTCGAACAAGTACATCGTCCGCCGCCGCAAGACGAACAAGAAGCGCTAAGGACGGGTTGAGATGCCGCGTAGCTTGAAGAAGGGGCCCTTCGTCGACGACCACCTGATCAAGAAGGTGGACACGCAGAACGAAGCAGGCACCAAGAACGTCATCAAGACCTGGTCCCGTCGCTCGATGATCGTCCCCAGCATGCTGGGCCACACGATCGCGGTGCACAACGGCAAGACCCACATCCCGGTGTTCGTCACCGAGTCCATGGTCGGCCACAAGCTCGGCGAGTTCTCGCCGACCCGCACCTTCCGGGGTCACGTCAAGGACGACCGGAAGTCGAAGCGCCGCTAAGGCGGGGTGGAATCGACTATGACTAACACCGAAGGGACAACCATGGAAGCCAGGGCCCAGGCGCGGTACATCCGCGTCACGCCCATGAAGGCCCGCCGCGTGGTGGACCTCATCCGTGGCATGGACGCCACGGAGGCTCAGGCGGTCCTGCGTTTCGCCCCGCAGGCCGCGAGCGTGCCGGTCGGCAAGGTGCTGGACAGCGCCATTGCCAACGCCGCGCACAACTACGACCACACCGACGCCGACAGCCTCTTCATCTCCGAGGCGTACGTCGACGAGGGCCCGACCCTGAAGCGGTTCCGGCCGCGTGCCCAGGGCCGCGCCTACCGGATCCGCAAGCGGACCAGCCACATCACCGTGGTCGTCAGCAGCAAGGAAGGAACCCGGTAATGGGCCAGAAGGTAAACCCGCACGGGTTCCGGCTCGGCATCACCACCGACTTCAAGTCGCGTTGGTACGCCGACAAGCTGTACAAGGACTACGTCAAGGAAGACGTCGCCATCCGTCGGATGATGACGTCCGGCATGGAGCGCGCCGGCATCTCCAAGGTCGAGATCGAGCGCACCCGTGACCGTGTCCGCGTGGACATCCACACGGCGCGCCCGGGCATCGTCATCGGCCGCCGCGGCGCCGAGGCCGACCGCATCCGCGGTGACCTGGAGAAGCTGACCGGCAAGCAGGTCCAGCTGAACATCCTCGAGGTCAAGAGCCCGGAGACGGACGCTCAGCTGGTGGCCCAGGCCGTCGCCGAGCAGCTCTCCTCCCGCGTCTCCTTCCGTCGTGCCATGCGCAAGAGCATGCAGGGCACGATGAAGGCCGGCGCCAAGGGCATCAAGATCCAGTGCGGTGGCCGCCTCGGCGGCGCCGAGATGTCCCGCTCGGAGTTCTACCGCGAGGGCCGCGTGCCCCTGCACACGCTCCGCGCGAACGTGGACTACGGCTTCTTCGAGGCCAAGACGACCTTCGGCCGCATCGGCGTGAAGGTCTGGATCTACAAGGGCGACGTCAAGAACATCGCCGAGGTCCGCGCCGAGAACGCGGCCGCCCGTGCCGGCAACCGCCCGGCCCGTGGTGGCGGCAACGACCGCCCGGCCCGTGGCCGCGGTGGCGAGCGTCGTGGGCGCAAGCCGCAGCAGCAGTCGGCTCCGGCCGCCGAGGCCCCCAAGGCCGACGCGCCCGCCGCTGCCGCTCCGGCTGAGAGCACCGGAACGGAGGCCTGACCAGTCATGCTGATCCCCCGTAGGGTCAAGCACCGCAAGCAGCACCACCCGAAGCGCCGTGGTCAGGCCAAGGGCGGTACGACGGTCTCGTTCGGCGAGTACGGCATCCAGGCCCTGACGCCTGCGTACGTCACGAACCGCCAGATCGAAGCGGCTCGTATCGCCATGACCCGTCACATCAAGCGTGGCGGCAAGGTCTGGATCAACATCTACCCGGACCGCCCGCTGACCAAGAAGCCCGCCGAGACCCGCATGGGTTCCGGTAAGGGTTCGCCCGAGTGGTGGATCGCGAACGTGCACCCGGGCCGGGTCATGTTCGAGCTGTCCTACCCGAACGAGAAGATCGCGCGCGAGGCCCTGACCCGTGCGGCCCACAAGCTGCCGATGAAGTGCAAGATCGTCAAGCGCGAGGCAGGTGAAGCGTGATGTCGGCCGGTACCAAGGCGTCCGAGCTGCGCGAGCTGGGCAACGAGGAGCTGCTCAACAAGCTCCGCGAGGCCAAGGAAGAGCTGTTCAACCTCCGCTTCCAGGCGGCGACCGGACAGCTCGAGAACCACGGCCGGCTCAAGGCCGTCCGTAAGGACATCGCGCGGATCTACACCCTGATGCGTGAGCGCGAGCTGGGCATCGAGACGGTGGAGAGCGCCTGATGAGCGAGAGCAACGTGACTGAGAACACGACGACCGAGGCGCGCGGTTTCCGCAAGACCCGTGAGGGTTACGTCGTCAGCGACAAGATGGACAAGACCGTCGTCGTCGCCGTCGAGGACCGCGTCAAGCACGCGCTGTACGGCAAGGTCATCCGCCGTACCAACAAGCTCAAGGCGCACGACGAGCAGAACGCCGCGGGCGTCGGCGACCGCGTCCTCCTCATGGAGACCCGGCCGCTGTCCGCGACGAAGCGCTGGCGCGTCGTCGAGATCCTCGAGAAGGCCAAGTAATTCCCGCAGGGAATTCCGAAGCAAGGTATTCCTGCGGGCAGACCCGCAGGACAGTTCCGCCAGGCTCGGCAGGGGCTCTCGCAACTGAGGCCCCTGCCGGGAACCGGCAGACATTCAGGAGATAGACGTGATCCAGCAGGAGTCGCGGCTGCGTGTCGCCGACAACACGGGTGCGAAGGAAATTCTCACCATCCGTGTGCTCGGTGGCTCCGGCCGCCGCTACGCGGGTATCGGTGACGTCATCGTCGCCACCGTCAAGGACGCGATCCCCGGTGGCAACGTGAAGAAGGGTGACGTCGTCAAGGCGGTCATCGTTCGCACCGTCAAGGAGCGCCGCCGTCCGGACGGCTCGTACATCCGCTTCGACGAGAACGCCGCCGTCATTCTGAAGAACGACGGCGACCCTCGCGGCACCCGTATCTTCGGCCCCGTCGGCCGTGAGCTGCGCGAGAAGAAGTTCATGAAGATCATCTCCCTCGCGCCGGAGGTGCTGTGAGCATGAAGATCAAGAAGGGCGACCTGGTTCAGGTCATCACCGGTAAGGACAAGGGCAAGCAGGGCAAGGTCATCGCGGCCTTCCCCCGTGAGGACCGGGTCCTGGTCGAGGGTGTCAACCGGGTCAAGAAGCACACCAAGGCCGGACCGACCGCTCGCGGTTCGCAGGCCGGCGGCATCGTCACCACCGAGGCGCCGATCCACGTCTCCAACGTCCAGCTGGTCGTGGAGAAGGACGGCAACAAGGTCGTGACCCGCGTCGGTTACCGCTTCGACGACGAAGGCAACAAGATCCGCGTTGCCAAGCGGACGGGTGAGGACATCTGATGGCTACCACCACCACTCCGCGTCTGAAGACGAAGTACCGCGAGGAGATCGCGGGCAAGCTGCGTGACGAGTTCAAGTACGAGAACGTCATGCAGATCCCCGGCCTCGTCAAGATCGTGGTCAACATGGGTGTCGGCGACGCCGCCCGTGACTCCAAGCTCATGGACGGTGCCGTCCGTGACCTGACCACCATCACCGGTCAGAAGCCGGCCATCACCAAGGCCCGCAAGTCCATCGCGCAGTTCAAGCTGCGCGAGGGCCAGCCGATCGGTGCCCACGTCACGCTCCGTGGCGACCGCATGTGGGAGTTCCTGGACCGCACCCTGTCGCTGGCGCTCCCGCGCATCCGCGACTTCCGCGGTCTGTCCCCCAAGCAGTTCGACGGCCGTGGCAACTACACCTTCGGTCTCACGGAGCAGGTCATGTTCCACGAGATCGACCAGGACAAGATCGACCGCGTCCGGGGTATGGACATCACCGTGGTCACCACGGCGACCAACGACGCTGAGGGCCGCGCGCTCCTTCGTCACCTCGGCTTCCCCTTCAAGGAGGCGTGAGCGAGATGGCGAAGAAGGCTCTGATTGCCAAGGCTGCTCGCAAGCCGAAGTTCGGTGTGCGTGGCTACACCCGCTGCCAGCGCTGTGGCCGCCCGCACTCCGTGTACCGCAAGTTCGGCCTGTGCCGCGTGTGCCTTCGTGAGATGGCTCACCGTGGCGAGCTGCCGGGCGTGACCAAGAGCTCCTGGTAGTTCCCCTTCTAGGGACTTCCCAGGGCTCTCGGTAAGCAACTGGGTCGACAGGAGCCCACCCCCGCATGCCGTAGGCTTGCAGGGTTGGGCGCCTGTCGCGCCCATACGACTTACTACGCCGTAGGTCCACCGCGCCGCACCCGTCCCGTCTCGGATCGGGGAGAGGGATGGCGCACCAGGAAACCCCGGCGAGAGAGGCCGAAGGCCACTTCATGACCATGACTGATCCGATCGCAGACATGCTTACGCGTCTGCGGAACGCGAACTCGGCGTACCACGACTCCGTGACGATGCCGGCGTCCAAGATCAAGTCTCACATCGCGGAGATCCTCCAGCAGGAGGGCTTCATCACGGGCTGGAAGACCGAGGACGCCGAGGTCGGCAAGAACCTCACCCTCGAGCTCAAGTTCGGCCCGAACCGTGAGCGCTCCATCGCGGGCATCAAGCGGATCTCCAAGCCCGGTCTCCGGGTTTACGCGAAGTCCACCAACCTGCCGAAGGTGCTCGGCGGCCTGGGCGTGGCGATCATCTCCACGTCGCACGGGCTCCTCACCGACAAGCAGGCCGGCAAGAAGGGCGTGGGTGGGGAAGTCCTCGCCTACGTCTGGTAGCGGAAGGGAACGGAGGAAACAGCTATGTCGCGCATCGGCAAGCTCCCCATCGCGGTTCCCGCCGGCGTGGACGTCACCATCGACGGCCAGACGGTGTCGGTCAAGGGCCCCAAGGGTTCGCTGACCCACACCATCGTGGCGCCGATCGAGATCGCCAAGGGTGAGGACGGCGTGCTCAACGTCACCCGCCCCAACGACGAGCGTCAGAACAAGGCCCTGCACGGCCTGTCCCGCACGCTGGTGGCGAACATGATCACCGGCGTGACCCAGGGTTACGTGAAGAAGCTCGAAATCAGCGGTGTCGGTTACCGCGTCGCGGCCAAGGGTTCGAACCTGGAGTTCGCCCTCGGCTACAGCCACTCGATCACCGTGGAGGCGCCCGAGGGCATCTCCTTCAAGGTGGAGAACCCGACCCACTTCTCTGTCGAGGGCATCGACAAGCAGAAGGTCGGCGAGGTCGCGGCCAACATCCGCAAGCTCCGCAAGCCCGACCCGTACAAGGCCAAGGGCGTCAAGTACGAGGGCGAAGTCATCCGCCGCAAGGTCGGAAAGGCGGGTAAGTAAGCCATGGCATACGGGCAGAAGATCCTCAAGGGCGACGCCTACAAGCGCGCCGCGATCAAGCGCCGCCACATCCGCATCCGCAAGCGTGTCGCGGGTACGGCGGAGCGTCCCCGTCTGGTCGTGACCCGCTCCAACCGCCACATCGTGGCGCAGGTGATCGACGACCTCAAGGGCCACACCGTGGCTTCGGCGTCCACCCTGGACACCTCGATCCGCGGCGCCGAGGGCGACAAGTCCGCGCAGGCCAAGCAGGTCGGCGCCCTGGTCGCCGAGCGCGCCAAGGCCGCCGGTGTCGAGGCCGTGGTGTTCGACCGCGGTGGAAACCAGTACGCGGGGCGCATCGCCGCCCTGGCGGACGCCGCCCGCGAAGCCGGACTGAAGTTCTGAGCCGGTTCCGTATCGCTAGCGGAAACAGAGAGAGGTAATTCCAATGGCTGGACCCCAGCGCCGCGGTGGCGGTGCCGGTGGCGGCGAGCGGCGGGACCGGAAGGGCCGTGACGGCGGCGCAGCTGCCGCCGAGAAGACCGCATACGTTGAGCGCGTCGTCGCGATCAACCGTGTCGCCAAGGTTGTGAAGGGTGGTCGTCGCTTCAGCTTCACCGCGCTGGTCGTGGTGGGCGACGGTGACGGCACCGTGGGTGTCGGTTACGGCAAGGCCAAGGAGGTGCCGGCCGCCATCGCCAAGGGTGTGGAGGAGGCCAAGAAGCACTTCTTCAAGGTCCCCCGTATCCAGGGCACCATCCCGCACCCGATCCAGGGTGAGAAGGCGGCCGGCGTCGTGCTGCTCAAGCCCGCGTCGCCCGGTACCGGTGTTATCGCCGGTGGTCCGGTGCGCGCCGTGCTCGAGTGCGCCGGCATCCACGACATCCTGTCGAAGTCGCTCGGCTCCGACAACGCGATCAACATCGTGCACGCGACCGTGGCGGCCCTCAAGGGCCTGCAGCGTCCCGAGGAGGTCGCGGCCCGCCGCGGTCTGCCGCTCGAGGACGTCGCTCCCGCGGCTCTGCTGCGTGCGCGTGCCGGGGCTGGTGCGTAATGGCGCAGCTCAAGATCACGCAGACGAAGTCGTACATCGGCAGCAAGCAGAACCACCGTGACACCCTGCGTTCCCTTGGTCTCAAGGGCATCAACACGCAGGTCGTCAAGGAGGATCGTCCCGAGTTCCGCGGCATGGTGCACACCGTCCGCCACCTCGTGACGGTCGAGGAGGTCGACTGATCATGGCGGAGCAGAACCCGCTCAAGATCCACAACCTCCGTCCCGCCCCGGGCGCCAAGACCGCCAAGACCCGTGTGGGTCGTGGTGAGGCGTCGAAGGGTAAGACGGCCGGTCGTGGTACCAAGGGTACGAAGGCCCGCTACCAGGTTCCGGAGCGCTTCGAGGGTGGCCAGATGCCCCTCCACATGCGTCTTCCGAAGCTGAAGGGCTTCAAGAACCCGTTCAAGACCGAGTACCAGGTCGTGAACCTCGACAAGCTGGCCGCGCTCTACCCGCAGGGTGGCGAGGTCACGGTCGAGGACTTGGTGGCCAAGGGCGCCGTTCGCAAGAACAGCCTGGTCAAGGTCCTCGGCGAGGGCGAGATCTCCGTGGCGGTCGAGGTGAGGGTCGACAAGGCCTCCGCCTCCGCCAAGGAGAAGATCGCCGCCGCCGGCGGCAGCGTCACCGAGCTCGTCTGAACATCTCAGGCGTCTCGATGACTTGAGCGATCCCGACCGGGGATACCCCACAAATGGGGTATCCCCGGTTGGTCGTTCCAAGGGCAGTGGTCTCGCCGGTAAGGTGACCGGAACTGCCCACTTTCACGGGTGTCACACATGGGGCACCCTGAGCGGCAGTTGACCGTTACTCAATAAGTCGTCAGTCGAACCTCAAGACCGTCACCCTTGACGCGCCAGCGCGGGGGTCGCAGGAGGCACCGTGCTCACCGCGTTCGCCCGGGCGTTCAAGACGCCCGACCTGCGCAAGAAGCTCCTCTTCACGCTCGGGATCATCATCGTGTACCGAGTGGGTACGCACATCCCGATCCCGGGCGTCGACTACAAGAGCGTTCAAGAGTGTGTGGACCAGGCATCCGGCAACCAGGGCCTCTTCGGTCTGGTCAACATGTTCAGCGGCGGAGCCCTGCTGCAGATCACGGTCTTCGCGCTCGGCATCATGCCGTACATCACGGCCAGCATCATTCTCCAACTGCTGACCGTCGTGATCCCGCGCCTGGAGGCCCTGAAGAAGGAGGGCCAGGCGGGTACGGCGAAGATCACGCAGTACACCCGCTACCTGACCATGGCACTCGCCATCCTCCAGGGCACCGGTCTGGTCGCCACGGCCCGCAGCGGCGCCCTGTTCTCCGGCTGCACCGTCGCCAGCAGCATCGTGCCGGATCAGGCCATCTTCACCACCATCGTGATGGTGGTCTGCATGACCGCCGGTACCGCCTGTGTCATGTGGCTCGGTGAGCTGATCACCGACCGCGGCATCGGCAACGGCATGTCGATCCTCATGTTCATCTCGATCGCCGCCACCTTCCCGTCCGCCCTGTGGGCCATCAAGACGCAGGGCTCGCTGGCCGACGGCTGGATCGAGTTCGGCACGGTGATCGCCGTCGGCCTGGTCATGGTCGGCCTGGTGGTCTTCGTCGAGCAGGCACAGCGCCGCATTCCCGTGCAGTACGCCAAGCGGATGATCGGCCGCCGGTCCTACGGCGGTACGTCGACGTACATCCCGCTCAAGGTGAACCAGGCGGGCGTGATCCCCGTCATCTTCGCGTCGTCGCTGCTGTACATCCCGGCTCTGATCGCCCAGTTCTCCAGCGGCACGTCCGGCTGGAAGACCTGGATCGAGGCCAACCTCGTCAAGGGCGACCACCCCATCTACATCACGCTTTACTTCTTGCTCATTGTTTTCTTCGCGTTCTTCTACGTGGCGATCTCCTTCAACCCCGAGGAAGTCGCGGACAACATGAAGAAGTATGGTGGCTTCATCCCGGGCATCCGGGCTGGCCGACCGACCGCTGAGTACCTGAGCTACGTACTCAACCGGATCACCTGGCCGGGTTCGCTGTATCTGGGTCTTATCGCTCTCGTGCCGACGATGGCGTTGGTTGGTTTCGGGGCAAACCAGAACTTCCCGTTCGGTGGTACCAGCATCCTGATCATCGTGGGTGTGGGACTGGAGACGGTGAAGCAGATCGAGAGCCAGCTCCAGCAGCGCAATTACGAAGGGTTCCTCCGCTGATGCGAATCGTCCTCGTCGGGCCGCCGGGTGCCGGTAAGGGAACGCAGGCCACCCGCCTTGCCGAGACGCTGCACATCCCGCACATCTCCACGGGTGACCTGTTCCGCGCCAACATCAGCCAGCAGACCGAGCTGGGCAAGCTCGCCAAGTCCTACATGGACGACGGCAACCTCGTTCCCGACGAGGTCACCATCGCCATGGCGAAGGACCGGATGGAGCAGCCCGACGCCGAGGGCGGCTTCCTGCTGGACGGCTTCCCGCGCAACGTCTCCCAGGCGGAGGCGCTGGACGAGCTGCTCGAGACCGAGGACATGAAGCTCGACGCGGTGCTCGATCTCGAGGCACCGGAGGAAGAGGTCGTCAAGCGGATCGCCGGACGGCGGGTCTGCCGGAACGACTCGGCGCACGTCTTCCACGTGACGTACACCAAGCCGGCCAAGGAAGGCGTCTGCGACGTCTGCGGCGGCGAGCTGTACCAGCGGGACGACGACTCCGAGGAGACGGTCCGCAAGCGGCTGGAGGTCTACCACACGCAGACCGAGCCGATCATCGACTACTACAAGTCGCAGGGGCTGGTCGTCACCATCTCCGCGATGGGGGCGGTCGACGAGGTCACCGGGCGGGCGCTGGAGGCGCTCAAGCGCGAGCAGTAGATCTTGTTACGCCGGTCGCAGCCGCGGTCCCTGTTCCGGGGGCCGCGGCTGTGCTGTGGGGGGACGTCGCGCGGCCCGGCGCGGCCGGGCGGGGTCCCCGTATCGTTGGGGGTGCTGGTTTCTTCCCCTGGTCCAGAAAGGCCGCAGGTTTTCCATGGTGCAGATCAAGAGTCCCGAGCAGATCGCCAAGATGCGCGAGGCGGGGCTGGTCGTCGCCGCCATCCACGCGGCCACGCGGGAGGCCGCCGTGCCCGGCGCCACCACCAAGGACCTGGACCAGGTCGCCCGCAAGGTGCTCGCGGAGCACGACGCCAAGCCGAACTTCCTCGGCTACGGCGGCTTCCCCGCGACGATCTGCACCTCGGCCAACGAGGTCGTGGTGCACGGCATCCCCTCCGACGAGACTGTCCTCAAGGACGGGGACATCATCTCCATCGACTGCGGGGCGATCATCGACGGCTGGCACGGTGACGCCGCCTACACCGCCTTCGTCGGGTCCGGGCACTCGCCCGAGCTGATCGAGCTCTCCCGGGTGACCGAGGAGTCGATGTGGGCCGGGATCGCCGCCATGAAGCAGGGCAACCGGCTGGTCGACATCTCCCGGGCCGTCGAGACGTACATCCGCCGGCAGCCCAAGCCCGGCGGCGGCCGGTACGGGATCATCGAGGACTACGGCGGCCACGGCATCGGCACCGAGATGCACATGGACCCGCACCTGCTGAACTACGTCGACCGGCGCCGCGGCAAGGGTCCGAAGCTGGTGCCCGGGACCTGCCTGGCCATCGAGCCGATGGTGTCGCTCGGCACCCCGAAGACACGGGTGCTGGCGGACGAGTGGACCGTGATCACCACGGACGGCACCTGGTCCTCGCACTGGGAGCACTCGGTCGCGCTGACCGAGCAGGGCCCGCTGGTGCTGACCGCCCCGGACGGCGGCAAGGCCAAGCTGGCGGAGCTGGGGATCACCGCCGCGCCGGACCCGCTCGCATAGTGATCTCCCGGTTGGGGCAGACTTCCTCGTTTCGCCTTTCCGGGTGTGCTGACGTAGACTGACTCGTCGGCTCTGGTGCACCCGCATGTCTGCATGCGCATATGTGTAAGTGTGACGAGAGTCGATCAAGGTAGTCGATTCGAAGGGCGAAGCGTGGCCAAGAAGCAGGGTGCCATCGAGATCGAGGGCACTGTCGTCGAGTCTCTGCCGAACGCCATGTTCAAGGTTGAGCTCCAGAACGGCCACCAGGTCCTGGCACACATCAGCGGCAAGATGCGTATGCACTACATCCGCATCCTCCCTGACGACCGGGTCGTGGTGGAGCTGTCTCCGTACGACCTGACGCGTGGCCGGATCGTCTACCGGTACAAGTAGATCTTGCCCACGTCCCGTGCGCTGTTGGCGCGGGGCCGCCGGCAACTGACCCGGAGAACCTCACACCCATGAAGGTCAAGCCGAGCGTCAAGAAGATCTGCGACAAGTGCAGGGTGATCCGCCGTCACGGCCGGGTCATGGTCATCTGCGACAACCCGCGCCACAAGCAGCGCCAGGGCTGACGCAGACCCGTCCCTCCGCGATTCGCAGTACTTCGCGCGACGCGAGCTGAAATGTTCATACGCAGGACCCGGGCGCGACTGTGCCCGACACCCCCGGTTCGGAGGCCGGGGACCTCGCCCGTACCTGGTACGGCGGGCTGGGAGCCGGTTCTGTGGAAGACCTCCGAAGATCACCAGGAGCCATTGAATGGCACGCGTTTCCGGTGTCGACATCCCGCGCGAAAAGCGCGTGGAGATCGCCCTGACCTACGTGTTCGGCATCGGCCGGACGCTCTCGCAGCAGACGCTCGCAGCCGTCGGCGTGGACCCGAACACCCGTGTTCGCGACCTCTCCGAGGAGCAGCTCGTCGCGATCCGCGAGTACGTCGACAACAACATCAAGACCGAGGGTGACCTCCGTCGCGAGATCCAGGCCGACATCCGCCGCAAGGTCGAGATCGGTACCTACCAGGGTCTGCGTCACCGCCGTGGTCTGCCGGTCCGTGGTCAGCGCACCAGCACGAACGCTCGTACCCGCAAGGGCCCGCGTCGCGCCATCGCCGGCAAGAAGAAGCCGGGCAAGAAGTAGTCCTCAGCGGACAACGCTTCATCAGCGGTCTTCGCTGTAGGACCGACCACCTCCCCGTAGGAGTTATAGATGCCCCCCAAGGGTCGTCAGGGCGCTGCCAAGAAGGTGCGCCGCAAGGAAAAGAAGAACGTCGCTCACGGCCACGCGCACATCAAGAGCACGTTCAACAACACGATCGTGTCCATCACGGACCCGACCGGCAACGTGATCTCCTGGGCCTCCGCCGGCCACGTCGGCTTCAAGGGCTCCCGGAAGTCCACGCCGTTCGCCGCGCAGATGGCTGCCGAGTCGGCCGCCCGTCGCGCGCAGGAGCACGGCATGCGCAAGGTCGACGTGTTCGTGAAGGGCCCGGGCTCGGGTCGCGAGACCGCCATCCGTTCGCTTCAGGCGACCGGTCTTGAGGTCGGCTCGATCCAGGACGTCACGCCCACCCCGCACAACGGCTGCCGTCCGCCGAAGCGCCGTCGCGTCTGACGTTCGCCTCGCGGTACGCGGTTCCGGGCGGTACGGCTCCTTCGGGCCGTGCCGCCCGTACCCTTGCAGTATCAAGTCGGGCATCAAATAGCGGGTGCCCCTGACTGAAGGATTGTCTTCATGCTGATCGCTCAGCGTCCCTCGTTGACCGAAGAGGTCGTCGACGAATTCCGCTCCCGGTTCGTGATCGAGCCGCTGGAGCCGGGCTTCGGCTACACCCTCGGCAACTCCCTGCGCCGTACGCTCCTCTCCTCGATCCCGGGTGCGGCGGTCACGTCGATCCGGATCGACGGTGTCCTGCACGAGTTCACCACCGTGCCGGGCGTCAAGGAGGACGTCACCGACCTGATCCTCAACATCAAGCAGCTGGTCGTCTCCTCGGAGCACGACGAGCCGGTCGTGATGTACCTGCGCAAGCAGGGCCCGGGTCTGGTCACCGCCGCCGACATCGCGCCGCCGGCCGGTGTCGAGGTGCACAACCCCGACCTGGTCCTCGCCACGCTCAACGGCAAGGGCAAGCTGGAGATGGAGCTGACCGTCGAGCGCGGTCGCGGCTACGTCTCCGCCGTGCAGAACAAGCAGGTCGGCCAGGAGATCGGCCGGATCCCGGTCGACTCGATCTACTCGCCGGTGCTGAAGGTCACGTACAAGGTCGAGGCCACGCGTGTCGAGCAGCGCACCGACTTCGACAAGCTGATCGTCGACGTCGAGACCAAGCAGGCCATGCGTCCGCGCGACGCCATGGCGTCGGCCGGCAAGACCCTGGTCGAGCTGTTCGGTCTGGCCCGCGAGCTGAACATCGACGCCGAGGGCATCGACATGGGCCCGTCCCCGACGGACGCTGCCCTCGCCGCTGATCTCGCCCTGCCGATCGAGGAGCTTGAGCTCACCGTTCGGTCGTACAACTGCCTCAAGCGTGAGGGCATCCACTCCGTGGGTGAGCTCGTCGCGCGGTCCGAGGCGGACCTGCTCGACATTCGCAACTTCGGTGCGAAGTCGATCGACGAGGTCAAGGCGAAGCTGGCCGGTATGGGCCTCGCGCTCAAGGACTCGCCTCCCGGGTTCGACCCGACCGCCGCCGCGGACGCCTTCGGCGCGGACGACGACGCGGACGCCGGGTTCGTGGAGACCGAGCAGTACTGATTTCCTCCGGGGCGTCCTCACCGGCGCCCCGGATCTCCGACAGGCGACCGCCTGCTCGGATACTGACCCCGGTACCTGATACGGCCGGGGCAGACACCTAGGAGAAACATCATGCCGAAGCCCACCAAGGGTGCCCGTCTGGGCGGCAGTGCCGCGCACGAGAAGCTGCTGCTCGCGAACCTCGCGAAGGCGCTCTTCGAGCACGGCAAGATCACCACCACCGAGGCGAAGGCCCGCAAGCTGCGGCCGTACGCCGAGCGTCTGGTCACCAAGGCGAAGAAGGGCGACCTTCACAACCGCCGTCAGGTGCTCCAGGTGATCACGGACAAGAGCATCGTCCACACGCTCTTCACCGAGATCGGCCCGCGCTACGAGAACCGTCCCGGCGGCTACACGCGGATCACCAAGATCGGCAACCGCCGTGGTGACAACGCGCCCATGGCCGTCATCGAGCTGGTCGAGGCGCTGACGGTTGCCCAGCAGGCGACCGGCGAGGCCGAGGCCGCGACGGCGCGTGCCGCGAAGGACGCCGAGGCCACCGAGGCGCCTGCCGAGGAGTCGAAGGACGCGTAAGCGTCTGCGGGGTGCTGTGCGGTTTGCGGCTGCGGGTTTGTTGTGGCTGGTCGCGCCCACGCAGCGGAGCCGCATATCGATACAGCCCCGCGCCCCTTTTGGGGCGCGTTGCGGGTCCGTTCCTTTTCGGAGGGGCGGGCCCGCTTTTGTGTGGGTGAGAGGATCTGGGTGTGAGTGAGGCAGCAGCCGACGGGTGTGTGCGGGTCCGGCTTGATCTTTCCTATGACGGGACCGGATTCTCCGGGTGGGCCAAGCAGGCCGGCGGGCGGCGGACCGTGCAGGGGGAGGTCGAGGACGCGCTGCGGACCGTGACGCGGTCGGGGGAGCGGACGTACGAGCTGACCGTGGCCGGCCGGACGGACGCCGGGGTGCACGCCCGGGGGCAGGTGGCGCACGTTGATCTGCCGGTGGAGGTGTGGGAGGCGCACCGGGAGAAGCTGCTGAAGCGGCTGGCCGGGCGGCTGCCCAAGGACGTGCGGGTGTGGGCGCTGACCGAGGCGCCGGACGGGTTCAACGCGCGGTTCGCCGCGCTGTGGCGGCGCTACGTCTACCGGGTCGGTGACCGGCCGGGCGGCGTCGACCCGCTGCTGCGCGGTCATGTGCTGTGGCACGACTGGGAGTTGGACGTCGCCGCGATGGACACGGCGGCCAGGTCGCTGGTCGGCGAGCACGACTTCGCCGCGTACGCGAAGAAGCGCGAGGGCGCGACGACGATCCGGGAGATCCTCGACTTCGGGGCGCGCCGCACCGCCGACGGGGTCATCGAGATCGAGGTGCGGGCCGACGCCTTCTGCCACAACCAAGTGCGGTCCATGGTCGGCGCGTTGCTGTTCGTGGGGGACGGGCACCGCGGGGTGGAATGGCCGCGGAAGGTGCTGGACGCGGGGGTGCGGGACAGTGCGGTGCATGTGGTGCGGCCGCATGGTCTGACGTTGGAGGAGGTCGGGTATCCGGCCGACGAACTGCTGGCGGAGCGCAGTGCGCAGGCACGCAATCGGCGGTCGTTGCCGGTGGCCGGCGGCCGCTGACGGCTCTCACTGGCCGGCCCAGGCGGTGAGCAGGCCGGCGAGCGCGTCGGCCGCCTCCTCCGCGTCCCGGCCGTCCCGGGCCGGCGGGGCCAGCTCCACATGGACGAAGGTGGTGTGCTGACGCTGGGCCGCCCGGCCCTGGACGTTGGTGGTTCCCTCCAGCGGGCAGCGCGCCGACCAGGCCCGGCAGACCCGCAGCCCGTCGGTGTCCATGCGGTCGGCCATCGCGACGACCTCGGCGGGCGCGCTCTCGGCGGCGCCGGTGGAGACGATCGCGTCGTAGGGCCGGTCGTCTGAGTCGTTGGTGAAACCGTGCAGCTGGACGCCGGGCACACCGCGCTTCTGCAGTTCCAGGACCACGGTGTGGAACGCGCTGTCCTCGCGGTGGGCGACATCGGCGGCGCCCCCTTCGCCGGCCCGGCGGTGCGCGCCGGCCAGGACCAGCGCGCCCCCGGGGTTCTCCTCCAGCAGGCGCAGGCCGAGCGACTCCGTGTCCCGGTCGGAGACCGGGTGGGGGACCTGCGCGTTCCAGCGCAGCGCGGCGTCGGCGTTGAGGTAGAGCCGGCCCCAGTGGGCGGCGGAGCCGCCGCCCTTGGCGGCGACCTCGTCGTAGCGTCGGCCGGAGGCCGTGTCGGTGAGCCGGGTGACGCCGAGGCCGATCCGGGCCAGTTCGCGCTCCGCCGCGCGCGGTTCGCCGTCCAGGAGACGGCCGACGCCCCGGGCGAGCCGCTCGCGCTGACCGGCGTCGGGGGGCGTGTAGTCACCGTCGGCGTCGAACGTGGTCGTGTAGTCGGTGACCCGGTCGCGCAGGTCCACCAGTTCACGGGCCGCGGGCTCGGGGTCCGCCCGCTGCCGCGGTGCCGTGGCCGACTGGCAACCGATCAATGTCACGAGCAGTCCACTCAGCATCAGAAGGCGCAGGAAATGTGATTGTCTTGTGATGGGAACACTCGTGTGATGTGTGAGTGCCGTGTGAACATTGATCGGTGACATTCCGTAAGTCTCTCCGTATGGGTCGGATTGTAACGGCGCTGGCCGTGGCCGCCGGACTGACCGCCGCCTGCTCCTCGGAGCCCGCGCAGGTCCAGGCGAAGCCGGGCGGCAGGTCGTTCACCGTCGCCGCGGCCGGCGATGTGCTCATCCACCCGGAGCTGGTCGACCAGGCGGCGAAGGACGCCGAGCGGACCGGCGAGGGGGACGACGGGCTGGACTTCGGCCCGCTGCTCGCCGGGGTGCAGCCGGTCATCAGCAAGGCGGACCTGGCGATCTGTCACATGGAGACCCCCGTCGGAGAGCCCGAGGGCCCCTTCGAGGGGTACCCGGAGTTCCTCGTGCCGCCGCAGGTGCTGAAGTCGATGAAGGACATCGGCTACGACACCTGCTCCACGGCCTCCAACCACACCTACGACCACGGCATGAGCGGCGTGCGGCGCACGCTCGACGTGATGGACGAGGTGGGCCTCGGGCACACCGGGTCGGCCCGTACGCCGCAGGAAGCAGAGCAGGTCAACATCCGGGATGTCAACGGCGTGCAGGTGGCGCACCTCGCCTACTCCTGGGAGTCGTTCGTCCACCCCACGCCCGACGGCAAGGGGTGGATTCTCAACACGACCGACGCCTCGGACATCAAGGAGGCCGAGCGGCGGGCCCGGGACAAGGGCGCCGAGGTGGTCATCCTCTCCATCCACTGGGGCGCCGAGTACTACAACGAACCGGGTACCGCTCAGCTCTCGCTGGCGCAGTGGCTCACCGAGGAAACCGGGATCGACCTCGTGATCGGGCACCACGCCCATGTGGTCCAGCCCATCCAGAAGGTGAACGGCACTTGGGTCGCCTACAGCCTCGGCAACCAGGTGGCCCGGCACTCCTCGCCCAAGGGCATCACGGAGGAGGGCGTCATCGGCTGGTTCGAGTTCCGTGAGACGACCGACGGCTGGGACGTCACCGCCCGTTACCGCACCACGCTGGTGGATGTGCCGCCCGAGCCGGCGGCGGGGGAGAAGGCGCCGGCGGGAGCGGTCGAGGACCTGCGGGTCGTGGACGTGCAGCAGCGGCTCGACGAGCCGGGCGACCTGTCCGAGGAGCGGATCTCCCGCTACCGGCTGGCGGCCGACCGCACCCGGGGCTTCCTCTACAACCGGGGTGCTCCCGGAGGAGACGGGCTGAAGGCGCTGACACTCGCAACGTGATGGGCGTCATAGTCCCGGCGTACCTCGCGGATACAACTTTTTCAGCTTTTATCAGTCTCTTCATTGACGGTGTCGCACGGGCCGCGGCGTGGTGCGTCCGGCAGACGTCGGGCATCCCATACCGATCCGCCGCGATCCGCAGCGACCAAGGAAGATGACCGGTGACAACGAGCCACGTCCGGCCTGCCGCGCAGGGGCGCCGGCGCAGCCGCAGACGGGCGGACATGCCTCTGCTGGGCGGTATCCGTCCGCCCATCGCGGTGCTGTGCGTCCTGATCCTCGCTCTGGCCGGGCTCACCGCCAAGGTGCTCGGTCCCGGCGCCGACTCGGTCGTGCCCGAGGCCGTGCTCACCTCCCAGCAGCACTTCGCCGAGGACGGCGCCATCGCGCTGCGCGCCTCCATCGACGAACGCGTCACCGACCTGGAGCGCACCGCCACCGTGCTGAACGCGGGCGCGCCGGCCGAGCCCGAGAAGGTGCTGTCCGACCTGGGGGCCGCCTACCAGAAGTGGACCGGCACCACGATCCTCGACCTGGAGAGCGGGGACGTTCTCGCGGCCCGCGGAGAAAGGATTCCGCTCGCCTGGCTCGACGATGACGTCCTCACCGGTGACCAGGCGCTCGCCCCGCGGATGGTGCGGCTGGAGACCGGTGACGTGCGGCTGATGACCATGGTCGTACTGGACTGGAAGAACCAGCCGCAGCAACTGCTGATCGCCTCCAACAGCCTGACCGTTCCCGATGTCAGCCTGGGCGAGTTCCGCACCATGTCGGTGGTCGCCCGGGACGGCGAGGTCCTGGCCACGGCCGGGTTCGAACAGTCCGAGGCGCTGAACTCGGACAAGCAGCGCGAGGAACTCACCTTCCTGCGGAAGCAGATGTCCCAGCTGTCCGACCGGGCGGCCGAGAAGACGGAGCAGAACCCCGTCAGCGCCAAGGAGCCCGGCTCCCGCGGTTACCCGGGGGTCAGCGGGACGCTGCTCGGTGACGACTACAACGGCCGGGTCACCACCGCCGGTTACGCCTCACTGGCCTCCTCCGACCCGGAGGACAAGAAGAGCGTCGCCGCCGGTCTCGGTCTCGCGGTCGTGGCCATGCTTCCGGTGGTCCAGCAGCAGGGCGCCGGTGGCGCGGACCGGGAGCTGTTCGGACTGGTCGCGGCCGGTGCGCTCGTGGTGCTCGGACTGCTGGCGGCGGCCGTGCTGTGGGGCCGGGTGCAACGGCCGCTGCTGCGGCTGTTCCTGGAGTCGCGCCGACTGGCCCGGGGCGATGTGACCCGGCCCGTCGACGTGCCCCGCTGGGGCGAGGCCGCCCGGGTCGGCACCGCCCTGGAGCGCCTGCGCGGTCAGCTCGGTGGTCCTGGACACGAGCCGGACGCCGGGGCGGGGCGCGGGACGCGGTTCGGTACCGGGGTGCCGCTCGCGCTGACCGCCGTACTGCTGCTGCTGTGGTGCGTGCCCGTCGGACTGCTGCTCAACCGCACCGACGGCTCGGTCAGCGTGCCCGCCACCATGGTCAACGACCAGCGCGACCGCACCGACCTGGTCGCCGACCGGGTCCGCCGGGCGCTCAACGAGGCGCAGACCGACCTCGTCTCCACCGCACGTCTCATCGACGCCGACGACGCCGCGCGCACCGAACAGGTGCTCGGCGACACCCTGCGCGAGCACACCCGTTATCAGGCGCTGTACGTCGTCGACGACGCCGGCGCGGTAGTGGCCCGGGCCGGGGACGACCCGCACGCGTGGCGCGACCAGAAGGACGGCGCGCTGGTCCGGGTCTCCGGCGAGGGCGAGAAGAAGCCGGTGATCCAGGCCGGTGCCCCGGTGCCGGACCACCAGGGCACCACTCTCGTCGGCGAGGTGCGGATCGAGTTCATCAACTCGCTGCTGACCCGGCCGGGCCTCGGCGAGGTCCGGGTCGTGGACGCCGACGCCCGCACCCTCGCCGCCAACGACGGCTTCCTCGCCTTCGAGAAACTGTCCGAGGACGCGCTGCCCGACCTGGTCCGTGCCGCCAGCGTCCAGGTGGGCGCCGGGCCGGTGGAGAACGGGCTGCTCATCCGGGACGGCGGTGACGTCACGGTGGCCGCCGCGGCCCCCTTCTCCGGTGGCGGCATCGCCTCCGACCTCGGATGGACGGTGGTGAGCTGGCAGAACGCCGACCACTTCGAGATCACCGCGTACGAACGCGAGGACCGCAGTGTTCTGGCCGGTCTGCTCGGCCTCGCCGCGATCGTCGTCTGCCTGGGCTGGATTCACCTGGTCGTGGCCCGGCCGCTGCGCGCCCTGGCGGTCAGCGCCGAGCAGCTCGCCGACGGCGACCTCAAGACCGTGCACTACCCCCGCTACCAGGACGAGGTCGGTGCCGTGGTGCGCAGCCTCGAACTGATCCGCCAGCAGCTTCAGGCCCGTCGGCAGAGCGAGGCCCGCCGGCCCGCCGAGTCCCGGCCCGGCGCCGGAGGAAGGTGATCCGCCGTGCTCTACCTGTACTTCGTCCTGTTGGTCGGCAGTGTGTTCCTGCTGGTCGCGGGAATCGTGGAGCAGCGCCGCCACTACGCGGCCCTGCACACCATCCCGTCCCGGGTGCTGGTCAACGGCATCCGCGGCAAGTCGTCCATCACCCGGCTGTGCGCCGGTGCGCTGCGCGGCGGTGACCTGATCACCGTCGCCAAGACCACCGGCACCGCGGCCCGCTTCATCCACCCCGACGCCACCGAGGAGCCGGTCTACCGCAAGTTCGGCATCGCCAACGTGGTGGAGCAGATCGGCATCGTCCGGCGGGCCGCCACCTACCGTCCCGACGCCCTCGTCATCGAGTGCATGGCGGTCATGCCGGCCCTCCAGGAGGTCAACCAGAGCAAGCTGATCCGCTCCACGATCGGCGTGCTGTGCAACGTCCGTGAGGACCATCTCGCCGAGATGGGCCCGACCCTGGACGACGTGGCCCGCTCGCTGTGCCGCTCGATGCCCCAGGACGGCATCTGCGTCACCGCCGAAAAGGACCGTTTCCACATCCTCCAGGAGGAGGCGGACGCCCGTAACTGCCAGTTGGTGTACGCCGACCCGGAGACCGTCAGCGACGACGAGCTGCGCGGCTTCAGTTGGTTCACCTTCAAGGAGAACGTGGCCATCGCCCTGGTCGTCGCCGAACTGCTCGGCGTCGAGCGCCAGGTCGCCCTGCAGGGCATGTACGACGCCCCGCCGGACCCAGGGGTCCTCTCCGTGGAGCGCTATCAGGCCCCGGAGGGCAAGCGGCTGGCGTTCGCCAACGTCTTCGCCGCCAACGACCCCGAGTCGACGCTGATGAACATCAACCAGCTGCTCGATCTCGGCGCCATCCGCCGGCCGTTGAACGTCGTCATCAACTGCCGGCCGGACCGCGTGGAACGCAACGGGCAGATGGGCGAGATCATCCCCGACCTGCAACCGGACCACGTCTTCGTCATCGGGCACCCGGCCAAGAGTGCCATCGACGCCATCCCCGCCCAGTGGCGGGACCGGGCGGTCGACCTCGGGGGCGAGAAGCGGTCCGCCGACGAGTTCATGCCGGCACTGCTGGGCCGGATGTCCGACGGCTCCTCGCTCGTCGCCATCGGCAACATCCACGGGCAGGGCGAGGAGCTCCTGGAGTACCTGGCCGAGCTCCCCGCGGACGACGGTGAGGCCGAGGAGACGGCACCGGGTCCGGCCCCCGCCGGCCCGGCCCAGCCGCCCCGCCTCGACCCGTTCGCGTCGTACCCCGTCGCCTACGAGGAGCGGTACCAGGCGTCGCAGACCCAGGAGATCCCGGTACTGCGCGTCCCGGCCAGGGCGACCGGGCCGTACCAGCCGCAGGACGACACGTACCGCCCGCCCGGCGAGTACCAGCAGTACGGCGAGTACCAGGAGTACGGCGAATACCAGCAGTACGAGCCGTACGCCCCTGACCGGCAGCAGACCTGGCCGCCTCACGACGATCCGCACGACGATGCCCGGAGACTCCGTTGATCACCGCCGCACTGACTCCTGAGATGGCCGCCCTGGGCATCGCCATAGGCCTGTTCTTCTCACTGGTGTGCTACCTCACCACCAACCTGTCGCCCGGCGGCATGATCACTCCGGGCTGGCTCGCCCTGACCCTGATCGAGGACGTGCAGCGCGCGGCCATGGTGGTGGGCGTCACCGCCCTCACCTACGGGGGCACCAAGATCATGCAGCGACTGGTGATCCTTTACGGCAAGCGGCTGTTCGCCGCGGTGGTGCTGCTCGGTGTGCTGCTCCAGGGCACCGTGATGATCGTGCTCTCCCTGGAGTTCCCCCTGCTGTACGGCAACCAGACCCTCGGCTTCATCGTGCCCGGTCTGATCGCCTACCAGATGGTGCGCCAGCCCAAGGGCGCCACCTTGCTGGCCACCGGCACGGTCTCCCTGCTGGCCTACATCGTCGTCGCCGCCGGGCTGCTGCTCGGCATCATGCCCACCGTCTGAGAACCGAGGAGCAGCAGTGACAGGGAAAGCGAAGAAGAAGTCGCGGCCGGTCGTCTCGGGCCTGGTGGTGCTCGGGCTGGTGGCGACGTCCGGATACCTCACCCTGGAACTGCGCAAGCAGGAGCAGCCCGGGGTGACCGAGGTCCGCAACGTCGGCATCCTGGACGGCGACAAGGGCTCCGGCGGCTCGGACGCGAAGGCCGAGGGGCAGGAGAAGTGGTCCCGGCTGGAGAACCCGGCCCGTTCGGTGCTGCGCGGCTCCGACGGACAGATCAAGGCGGTACTCACCGACGGGGCGCGCACCGCGACCCTCACCGGGGCGGCCCGCACCTTCGCGGAACCAACCTCGACCTCCTCCAAGGTCTCCACCACGGACTGGGTGCGGCTGATGCCCGAGCCGTGGCAGAAGGGCGCCGAGGAGAAGAAGTGGTTCAAGGACTGGTATGCCGAGTACGCGGACAGCAAGGAGGACGACCTCTTCGCCATCGCCTTCCAGTACGTGGCGGGCGCCGCGCCGAAGAAGGACGCCGAGGGCACCGTCTACGCCGGTGACGCCGACTTCGGTCCGCTGAACACCACCGGCGCCGAGGGCGGCGACCTGCGGCTGGAGCAGTCCGACTTCTTCGACTACCTCGGCGTCGACTATCCCTTCCGGGACGGCACGACGGGGACACCGGACGCGCAGCGCGCGAAGTCCCTGGACTGCTCGGGCTTCATGCGCATGGTGTTCGGCTACCGCGCCCGCTACCCGCTGATGTCCTCCGACACCTCGGGCGACGGACTGCCGCGCACCGCCAACGGCATGGCCCGCTCCGACGAAGGGGCGGACGTGCTGCCGCTCGCCGGGACCTCCGCCGCCGACCGGCCGACCGGTATCGACCAGCTCCAGCCGGGCGACCTGGTCTTCTTCAAGCTGGACACCCGCACGGGGGAGCGGCTCGACCACGTCGGCATGGTGCTCGGATACGACACCGAGGGCCACCTGATCTTCATATCCAGCCGCGAAGAGGTCAACGGTCCGACCATCGGTGACGTCGGCGGGGTCTCCCGGCTCGACGGGAACGGCTACTACGCCAAGACACTGCGCAGCGCCAAGCGGCTGTGACCGCCGCGCCGGTGCCCGCCGGCTAACCGCCCGCCGCCGCCGAAGCCTGCGCCTCCCCCCGCCGGACGATCTGGCGGAAGGTGAACTTGCCCAGGTCGTCGCCGATCTGGAAGGCCGCCGTGTCCTTTTCCGTGACGTCCTTGCCGTTGGTGAAGCCGGCGATGGTGAAGTAGACGTAGCGGCCGTAGGAGTTGGTGGTGGTGCGGCAGACCGCGCCGGTGCAGAAGGAGCTGACGCCGCCGCCGGAGAGCGGCTTGACGATGCTCTTCGTGTCGGCGCCGGACTTGGCCCCGGTCGCCTTCGCCGCGGTGTCGAAGACGGCCACGCCGACCGTGACCGCGATGTCGTCCTTGGTGTAGGTGACCCGCATCAGCCGGGTGCAGTCGTTGGCTTCGAGGACCTTCGGCAGGGTCTGCTGGGCGGCCGAGGAGCAGGTGGTGGTGTCGGCCGTGGGGCCCTTCTTGTAGACCGTCTCGCCCATGGTCAGCTGGGTGCCGGGGAAGAGCGTCTCCGGGCCGAGCGCGGCGGTGTCCTTCTTCGCGCTGGAGATGAAGTCCTTCGGGTCCAGCGGGGGCGGCGCGCTGGTCGGGGCGAACGACGGCGCCGCGGCCGACGCGCTCGGTATCTCGGCCGCGCTCGGCAGCTGCGAGGACGGCGAGTCCGACGCCTGGCCCGAGCCGTCCGCCGAGACCACGGCCACCGCCACGGCGGCCGCCACCGCCACGGTGGCCAGCGCCCCGCCGCCGACGAACAGCAGCCGGCGGCGCTTGGCGCGCGCCTCGGACGCCTCGGCGAGCGCCGCCCAGTCCGGGGTGTCGCCACCGCCGCCGCTCCAAGGCTGCTGCTGCTGTTGGGAATTCGGTGTCCAGGGATCCCACTGGGAGTCGGGTCCCCCCTGCCCAAGGCTCATGGGGCGCATCTTAGACGGGACAGATGGCGTGCTGGTCCGTGTCCACCGGGAGCGCAGCGCCTAGCGTTCCGTCCATGTGGACGGGCAATACGGGTAAAGGCGACATCTCCGGGTGGCTGGGGCGGCCCGCGGGACGGGCGGCGTGGGCGGTGCCGGCGGCGGTGCTGGGGGCGCTCGCGGCGCACACCGCCCGGGTGACCTCGGACGGCGGCATGGACAACGCGATCGTGGTGCGGGCGGCGCGGTCCTGGCTGGCCGGCGGCGACCCCTATGACGATCCCCACTTCCTCTATTTTCCGAGCGCGGTGCTGGCCGCCGTACCGCAGGCGCTGCTGCCGCAGGCGGTGCTGCGGGTGCTGCTGCCGGTCGTGGTGGCCGGGCTGCTGGCGGCGGGGTGGCGGTGCGCGCTGCGGCTGCACGGGGTGGCCCGGGGCAGCCGCCTCGGGGTGCTGGGCCTGACCGGGCTCGCGGCCTGTTTCGCGCCGTTCGGGCACCTGGTGCGGCTGGGGAACTGGACGGTCACGGCGGCCGTCGCGCTGCCGCTGTGCCTGCTGCTCGCGTACCGGGGGCGGTGGGTCGCGGCCGGGACGGTGGTCGGGGCCGCGGTGGCGCTGAAGCCGCTGCTCGCGCCGGTCGCCCTGCTCTTCGTGCTGGCCGGGCGGTGGCGGGCGCTGGCGGCGGCCGTCCTGGTGCCGGTCCTCGCCTCCGGGGCGGCGGCGCTGCTGATGCCGGACCCGGCCGGGTTCTTCACCCGCACCCTCCCCTTCCTGCTGCGCGGCGACGACGGCTTCGTCCGGCTCTACGAGGCGTCCCCGGCGGCCGTGCTGCCCCGGCTCGGCCTGCCCGCGCCGCTCGCCGAGGGCCTCGCCCTGCTCGCGGCGGGCGCCGGGGTGCTGTGCGCGGCGCTGCGCTGGCGGCGTGGCGATCCAGGGCCGGTGCGGTACGCCGAGACCGCCGCCGGGCTGATGTTGTCGGCGTTCCTGGTCTCCCGGCCCTCCTACGACCACTATCTGCTGGTCGTCGTGCCGCTGCTGCTGGCCGGACTGCCGTACCCGGACTCGGTGGCCCGGCGGCCCGGGTTCTGGGTGGCGCTGGTGCCGCAGCTGCCCGGGGTGACCTGGCCCTGGCTGGAGGCGGCGGGCAGACGGGCCTTCAAGGACGCGTGCACGCTGGGTGTGCTGGCGGTGACGGTGGCGGCAGCGAACGCAGGGCGCCGGAGGCGGCGGGCTCCGGGCGGCAGTGGTGACCGGTCACGTACGCTGGAGGTGGACAGCGGGTCCGGGTGAACCCTCGTTTTGACCCTTCTGGGGCACCCCGGTATCCTGCTTGTTCGTTGTGTATTGGCTTGCTCATTCTCACGGGACGGGCCCTTACACCGGTCCACCGGGCCGATGACCAGCGACCCACGTACGCGGTATGCGTCGCCGCAGTGCGGTCCAGGCTGTCGTGATCGTTTCGGTGACCAGTTATGGACCATTCACTCGAAGCGAAGGCTACGAACCGTGCGTACGTACAGCCCCAAGCCCGGCGATGTGACGCGCCAGTGGCACGTCATCGACGCTCAGGACGTCGTCCTGGGCCGTCTGGCCTCCACTGCGGCCTCCATCCTGCGTGGCAAGCACAAGCCGATCTACGCGCCCCACGTCGACACCGGTGACTTCGTCATCATCATCAACGCCGACAAGGTGCACCTCTCCGGCAACAAGCGGACCCAGAAGATGGCCTACCGCCACTCGGGCTACCCGGGCGGTCTGCGCTCGGTCCGCTACGACGAGCTGCTGGACAAGAACCCGGAGAAGGCCATCGAGAAGGCCGTCAAGGGCATGCTCCCCAAGAACACGCTGGGCCGTCAGATGCTCTCGAAGCTGAAGGTCTACAAGGGTGACCAGCACCCGCACGGCGCGCAGCAGCCGCAGCCGTTCGAGATCACCCAGGTCGCGCAGTAAGTCCGGCCACCCCCTTAAAGCTGAAGAGAATCTGAGGAGAATCGTGGCTGAGACCACTGCCGAGCAGCCGCTCGAAGAGCTTGACATCGAGAGCTACACCACCGAGTCCGAGGTTCCCGTCGAGGGCGAGTACACCTCCGAGTCGATGGCCTCCCGCTTCGGCGAGCCGCAGCCGGCCGCCGGCCTGGGCCGCCGCAAGAACGCCATCGCCCGCGTCCGGATCGTCCCGGGCAGCGGCAAGTGGAAGATCAACGGGCGCACCCTCGAGGACTACTTCCCGAACAAGGTGCACCAGCAGGAAGTCAACGAGCCCTTCAAGGTGCTCGAGCTGGACGACCGCTACGACGTCATCGCCCGCATCTCCGGCGGCGGCGTCTCCGGCCAGGCCGGTGCCCTGCGTCTCGGTGTCGCGCGTGCCCTGAACGAGGCCGACGTCGACAACAACCGCGGCGCGCTCAAGAAGGCCGGCTTCCTGCGCCGCGACGACCGTGCGGTCGAGCGGAAGAAGGCCGGTCTGAAGAAGGCCCGCAAGGCTCCGCAGTACAGCAAGCGCTAAGCCCCACGCGCCCCGCGCGTACTCCGAACGCCCCGGCGGCACGCCCTTTGTGCCGCCGGGGCGTTCGTTTATCCACAGGCAGGGGCGTATAACGGCACAAGACGCTCAAAGGCTTATGTGATCGGATGTCAGTGCGGTGTGCATCGGACGATTCCTCAGGAGGACAAGTGGGACGACTCTTCGGCACGGACGGCGTGCGCGGTGTCGCCAACGCGGATCTGACGGCTGAGCTGGCGCTCGGCCTCTCCGTCGCCGCGGCGCACGTACTGGCCGAGGTGGGCACGTTCGAGGGGCACCGGCCGACCGCAGTGGTCGGGCGTGATCCGCGGGCGTCCGGGGAGTTCCTGGAGGCCGCCGTTGTCGCCGGGCTGGCCAGCGCCGGCGTGGACGTGCTGCGGGTCGGGGTGCTGCCGACGCCCGCGGTCGCCCACCTGACCGGCGCGCTCGGCGCCGACCTGGGCGTGATGCTCTCCGCGAGCCACAACGCCATGCCGGACAACGGGGTCAAGTTCTTCGCCCGCGGCGGTCACAAACTCGCCGACGAGCTGGAGGACCGCATCGAGGCCGTCTACGCCGAGCACCGCACCGGGGCGCCCTGGGACCGGCCGACCGGGGGCGGCGTGGGCCGGGTGCGGGAGTACAAGGAAGGGCTCGACCAGTACGTCGCCCACCTCGTCGGCGTGCTGCCGAACCGGCTGGACGGGCTGAAGATCGTCCTCGACGAGGCGCACGGCGCGGCCTGGCGGGTCTCGCCGGAGGCGTTCGCGCGGGCCGGCGCGGAGATCGTCACCATCGGTGCCGAGCCGGACGGCCTCAACATCAACGACGGCTGCGGCTCCACCCACCTGGACCTGCTGAAGGCGGCCGTCGTGGAGCACGGCGCCGACCTCGGCATCGCGCACGACGGCGACGCCGACCGGTGCCTGGCCGTGGACCACACCGGCGCGGAGGTGGACGGCGACCAGATCCTCGCCGTCCTCGCGCTGGCGATGCGGGAGCGGTCCGCGCTGCGCTCGGAGACCGTGGTGGCCACCGTCATGTCCAACCTGGGCTTCAAGCTGGCCATGGAGCGCGAGGGCATCCGGTTCGTGCAGACCGGGGTCGGCGACCGGTATGTGCTGGAGGAGATGAAGCAGCACGGGTACGCGCTGGGCGGCGAGCAGTCCGGGCACGTCATCGTGCTGGACCACGCCACCACCGGCGACGGCACACTGACCGGGCTGCTGCTGGCGGCGCGGGTCGCGCAGTCCGGCCGTACGCTGCGGGAACTGGCGTCGGTCATGGAGCGGCTGCCGCAGGTGCTGGTCAATGTGCCGGACGTGGACAAGTCGCGGGTGCGGACGTCGGCGGAGCTGGCGACCGCGGTCGGCGAGGCGGAGCGGGAGCTGGGGGCCACCGGGCGGGTGCTGTTGCGTCCCTCCGGGACGGAGCCGCTGGTGCGGGTGATGGTGGAGGCGGCGGACATCGGGCAGGCCCGGGCGGTGGCGGGGCGGTTGGCTGATTCGGTGAAGTCGGCGCTCGGGTAGGTACGTAGTAGGTGCGTTCGGGTGCTGTGGGGTGTCAGCTGCGGGTGCGTTGTGGCTGGTCGCGCCCACGCGGCGGAGCCGCATGTCGACACAGCCCCGCGCCCCTTCAGCGGCGCTTTTCTGCGCGGCGTTTCATCGTTGCCCACAGGGTTTTCTGGAGCAGCAGGGTCAGGGTGCCCGCCACGATGATGCCCAGCAGGTTCAGCAGGAGCTGTTCCGTGGAGTGCCAGCCCTGGTCGGCGTCGCCGTAGATCAGGGCCACGGCCGCGTTGGCGGCGGCCGGGACGGTGGTGACCGAGATGGCGACGCCGACCAGGGCGCCGGACTTCGCCGAGGTCAGGGAGAGCATCCCGGCGGCGCCGGCCAGCACCGCGACGACGAACGAGAACCAGTCGGGGGCGTAGACGAAGCCGGTGTTCGGGCGCTCGCCCTCCAGTTTCGCCTCGGTGAACAGGCCGACGGAGTCCATGAAGACGCTGAACGCGGCGGTCACCGCCATGGCGATGGCGAAGCCCGCCAGCAGGGCGACCGCCGAGCGCAGTGCGAGGCGCGGGGCGCGCTGGACGGCGGCGGTGCAGATGCCGGCCAGCGGGCCGAACTCCGGGCCGACCGCCATCGCGCCGACGATCAGGATCGCGTTGTCCAGCACCACGCCGCAGGCCGCGATCATCGTGGCCAGCGTGATGAAGGCGACGTAGGTGACCGAGAGGGTCGACTCCTCGTGGGTGGCCTCCTGGAGCTGCTCCCACAGGACCGCGTCCGCGCCCTCGCCCGGTGCCTCCTCCTCGGCCCGGTCGGCGTACTCGGACAGCGACAGGTCGATGTCCTCGGCGGTGATGGCGCCGTGCCGTTGCAGGCCGAGTGCGCGCAGCTCGTCGATGAGGTCGTTGCCCGCCTCGCGCGCCACGTCGCACATCACCACGTCGCCGGCGGGGGAGCGGGCCGCGCCGGGCAGGACGACCAGGTGGGCGGTGCCGACCGTGGTGTCCAGGAGACGCACCACCTCGTCGGTCTGGGCGGGCGGGGTGATCAGACGCAGATGCAGCATGCGCCCATTGAACCGTCAGGCGGCCCCCCGTGGGGTCACAGTTTGCGCAGGTGCAGGCGCTGCACCTTGTGGTCCGGGCCCTTGCGCAGGATCAGGGTGGCACGGCCCCGGGTGGGGGCGACGTTCTCGATCAGGTTGGGCTTGTTGATGGTGCGCCAGGTGGTGCGGGCGTAGTCGAGGGCCTCCTCCTCGGAGACCTGGGTGTACTTGCGGAAGTAGGAGGACGGGTTCTGGAAGGCGGTCGCGCGCAGCTTCTTGAACCGGTTCAGGTACCAGCTCTCGATGTCCTCGGGGCGGGCGTCCACGTACACGCTGAAGTCGAAGTAGTCGGCGAGGCCGACCCGGGTGCGGCCGTCCTTGCCGGGCAGCGCGGGCTGGAGGACGTTGAGGCCCTCCACGATCAGGATGTCGGGGCGGCGCACGGTCAGCTTCTCGCCGGGCACGATGTCGTAGATCAGGTGGGAGTAGACCGGGGCCGTCACCTCCGCCTTGCCCGCCTTGATGTCGGCGACGAAGCGGGTGAGCGCGCGGCGGTCGTACGACTCGGGGAAGCCCTTGCGGGCCATCATGGAGCGGGCCTCCAGTTCCCGGGTGGGCAGCAGGAAACCGTCCGTCGTCACCAGCTCGACGTGCGGATGCTCGGGCCAGCGGGACAGCAGGGCCTGGAGGAGGCGGGCGACGGTGGACTTGCCGACCGCGACGGAGCCGGCCACGCCTATCACGAACGGGGTGCCGGACTGGGAGCCCTGTTCGCCGAGGAAGGTGTTGAGCGCGGAGCGCAGGCCGTCGGTGGCGCCGACGTAGAGGTTGAGCAGGCGGGAGAGCGGGAGGTAGATGTCCCGCACCTCGTCGAGGTCGATGACGTCGCCCAGGCCGCGCAGCTTCTCCACCTCCTCGGCGGTGAGCGGCAGCGGCGTCTTCTCGCGCAGCGCGCTCCACTCGGCGCGGGTGAGGTCGACGTAGGGAGTCGCCTCCGGCCGGTGCCGGTGGGCGCTCCGGGAGGTCGACGGGGCCGTCGACGAGGCCGCGGTGGAGGCCGGCGTGGAGGCAGCCGTGGAAGCCGACGGAGGGACCGGAGAGATCACAGTCCATTGTTAACGGAGTTTGAACGGGGCGCAGGGTGGGGTGGGTCACGTCGCCCATGGGGCACGTCGGCCACCTGGCTCGTTCTGTCGTGGGAATTTCCGATATCGGGCACGATTCGGCCCGTTCTGGCGTGTTCGTGATCGGGAGTGCTCGTAGGCTGCCGATCATGTGCGGAATCGTGGGATATGTGGGCTCGCAGTCGGCGCTCGACGTGGTCATGGCCGGGCTGAAGCGACTGGAGTACCGGGGATACGACTCGGCGGGTGTCGCCGTGCTCGCGGACGGCGGGCTGGCCCCCGCCAAACGGGCCGGCAAGCTCGTCAACCTGGAGAAGGAGCTGTCCGAGCATCCGCTGCCGGCCGGGACCACCGGCATCGGCCACACCCGGTGGGCCACGCACGGCGGCCCCACCGACGCCAACGCCCACCCGCACCTCGACAACGCGGGCCGGGTCGCCGTGGTCCACAACGGCATCATCGAGAACTTCGCCGCGCTGCGCGCGGAGCTGGCCGGGCGCGGGCACGACCTCGCCTCCGAGACCGACACCGAGGTGGTCGCCCACCTGCTCGCCGAGGAGTACTCGGCCTGCGCCGACCCGGCGGAGGCGATGCGGCTGGTGTGCCGGCGCCTGGAAGGGGCGTTCACGCTGGTCGCGGTGCACGCGGACGAGCCGGACGTGGTGGTCGGCGCCCGGCGCAACTCGCCACTGGTGGTGGGGGTCGGGGAGGGCGAGTCCTTCCTCGCCTCCGACGTGGCGGCGTTCATCGCGCACACCCGCCGGGCCCTGGAGCTCGGCCAGGACCAGGTGGTCGAGCTGCGCCGGGACGGGGTGACGGTGACCGGCTTCGACGGTTCCGCCGCCGACGTACGCGCCTACCACGTCGACTGGGACGCCTCCGCCGCCGAGAAGGGCGGGCACGCGTCCTTCATGCTCAAGGAGATCGCCGAGCAGCCGAAGGCGGTCGCGGACACGCTGCTGGGCCGGATCGACGCGGAGGGGTCGCTGACCCTGGACGAGGTGCGGATCCCGGCGCACGAGCTGCGCGAGACCGACAAGGTGGTGATCGTCGCGTGCGGTACGGCGTTCCACGCCGGGCTGATCGCCAAGTACGCCATCGAGCACTGGACGCGGATTCCGTGCGAGGTGGAGCTGGCGAGCGAGTTCCGCTACCGGGACCCGATCCTGGACGCCCGGTCGCTGGTCATCGCCATCTCCCAGTCCGGCGAGACCATGGACACCCTGATGGCGCTGCGGCACGCCCGTGAGCAGGGCTCCAAGGTGCTCGCCATCTGCAACACCAACGGTTCCACCATCCCGCGCGAGTCCGACGCGGTGCTGTACACGCACGCCGGGCCGGAGGTGGCGGTGGCCTCGACCAAGGCGTTCCTGACCCAGCTGGTGGCCTGCTACCTGGTCGCGCTGTACCTCGGTCAGGTGCGCGGCACCAAGTGGGGCGACGAGATCCGCGCGGTGATCCGGGACCTGGCCGGCATCGGGGAGGCGGTCGGCCGGGTGCTGGGGACGATGGAGCCGGTACGGGAGCTGGCGCGCTCGCTGGCCGGCAAGGACACGGTGCTGTTCCTGGGGCGGCACGTGGGCTATCCGGTCGCCCTGGAAGGCGCCCTCAAACTGAAGGAACTGGCCTACATGCACGCCGAGGGCTTCGCGGCGGGCGAGCTGAAGCACGGGCCGATCGCGCTGATCGAGGAGGACGTGCCGGTGGTCGTGGTCGTTCCGTCCGCGCGCGGGCGGTCCGTCCTGCACGACAAGATCGTCTCCAACATCCAGGAGATCCGCGCCCGGGGCGCCCGCACCATCGTCATCGCGGAGGAGGGCGACGAGGCGGTGACGCCGTACGCCGACCACCTCGTCCGGGTACCGGCGACGCCGACGCTGCTCCAGCCGCTGGTGGCGACGGTGCCGTTGCAGGTCTTCGCCTGCGAGCTGGCGACGGCGCGGGGGAACGAGGTGGATCAGCCGCGGAACCTGGCGAAGTCGGTGACGGTGGAGTGAGCTCGCAGGGCTTCGAGGAAGGAGGCGAAGGTGGTGGCGGGGAAGGTGAGGGTGGCGTAGGCCGGGTTCTTGGAGTCGCGGAGGGCGATGTGGGTGGGGGTGGTCGCTATCTCTATGCAGTTGTTGCCGTCGCCGCCACCGGAGTAGGACGACTTTCGCCAGTTGCCGGGGGTGGTCACGGGTGCCTCACAGTTCTTTGGCCAGCCGGTGGATGAAGTCACGTGAACGCTCGGGATCGTATGACGCCGCTTCTACTTTACGGAAGAGCGTTCGAAAGACGTCGAGTTGGGCTTCGGAATCAACGAACGCGGCACCGTGCGGTGCGTCACGGACGGCAGTGTCCAGCCGGGGCACGGCGCCACCTGCCAGCATCATCGTGCTCCAGGTCGCACCGAAGCCGTCCAGGTCGAAGGGGGTCACCCGCACAGTGACGTTGTCCGCCTCGGAAGACTCCAAGAGGCGGACGAGTTGAGTGCGGGAGGTGGCACGGTCGTGGACCCTGATGCGGAGCGCCGCCTCGTGGATGACTGCCTCGTACGGGGTGGCAGCGTCTCCTTCAAGGACTGACTTACGCCGCATGCGGTGCTGGACGCGGGCCTCGAGATCCTCACGGGGGAGGGCGGGGACCCTGGAGGAAAAGGCCGCGCGGGCGTAGTCCTCCGTCTGGAGCAGTCCGGGAATGAACAGGAGTTCCACGTCACGCCGGAAGGCAGCGTGGTGTTCCAACTCCGCGATGTCCAGGAACGAGGTAGGCAGCACTCCTCGGAATTCTTCCCACCAGCCCCGGGTCCGGCTGGTTGCCATGCTCGCCAGCGCATCGATCAATTCCTGATCCCGGCAGGCGTAATGGGCCGCAAGACGGCGCAGGCGCGCATCGCTCACACCTGTGAGGCCGGATTCGATGTGGCTGATCTGAGGGTGACTCACCCCGAGCAGTGCGGCTGCTTCGCGGGCGGCAAGCCCTGCGGCCTCCCGGAGTCTGCGCAGTTCGGTTGCGAGGCGCAGTTGACGTGCGGTTGGTTCACGGCGCAGGGGCATGGACTCTCCTTGAAGCGCCGTCAGGCGCTACTCGTTCGGGGATGGATACCGTGACCGGCTTGTCCGGCATCACATCTTAGGTCTACGGTCGGTAGCGCGTTGCACACTCTGCGATACCGGGCCACCGGAAGCGCACCGCTCCGTCCTGCCGTGACGGACGCGGCGAGGACACCGGTCGCCGCGCACAGTCACCCCTCACCGAACGGGAGTTGCCGCATGCCCGAAAACGACCCGTGGGAGTACTCCCTCCACATCCCCAACGACGTCCGCGCCGTCACCGTCTGCCGCCGCACCCTCCGCCTGATCCTCACGATGCACGGGCTGATCCGCCTGGTCGACCTGGCGGAACTGCTGGCCACGGAGCTGGTGTCGAACGCCGTACGGCACACCGAGGGGCCGGCCGCGCTGCGGGTGCGCTGGTCCGGGAACGGCGTCCTGCGGATCGGCGCGTGGGACGCGGACCCGTCTCCGCCGCAGCCGCCGATTCCCGTCGACCGGGGGCTGGAAACCGAGGACGGACGGGGCCTGGAACTGGTGCGGGCCTGCGCCGACGTATGGGGCTGGCAGCCGCTGGCCCGGGAGGGCGGTCGCGGCAAGGTTGTCTGGTGTGAGCTGGGCGGCGTGAACGTTTTTCCGGCGCTCGAAAGAGTGAACGTGCCTCAACGGGCTGGCAATTCGGCCCATCTCTCGGAATAGGTTGCGCACATGGTCACATCAACCCACGAGACATCGCACCGGATCTTTCAGGATCATCCGGAGATTCTCGCGCCCATCTTCGAGGCGTTGGGCATGCCGCCGCCTGCCAAGGCGGACATCGAACTCATGACGCCCGACGCCACGGAGTTGAAGCCGCTGGAGCGTCGTGTGGACACGGTGCTGAAGGTCGAGCCGTCGGAGGGGGACTCCTTTCTCCTCGCTGTCGAGGCTCAGACCCGCAAGGCATCGGACAAGGGCACCAACTGGCCGTACTACGTGGCGTACTTGCACGCCAAGTTCGGGCTACCCGTGCTGCTCGTCGCGGTCTGCCGCAGCCGGTCCACGGCGAAGTGGGCGGCGGGGCCCTTCGAATGCCGGGTCGGCCCCTGGGCCTCGCAGGTGACGTACCCGTTCGTACTCGGCCCGGACAGCGTTCCGGAGATCACCGATGAGGCGTTGGTGGCGCGGGAGCCCGCGCTGGCGACGTTCTCCGCCATCGTGCACAGCGAAAGCGAGGGCATCGAGGCCATACTGAATTTGCTGGCCCGCGGAATGCGGTCGTTCGACAAGCCGACCGCCAAGTACTGGTCGGAACTGCTGGAAGTGGGGTTGGAGCACACTCCGGCCCGAGAGATGTGGAGGGAGCTGGAGAAGATGGTTATTTCATATTTCCCGGGCAGGGGAACGGTCTTCGAGGAGGCGTACTACGACGGCGAGGCCAAGGGCAAGGCGGAAGGCGTTCTGCGCGTTCTAGAAGTGCGCGGCTTCAGCGTCTCGGACGACGTGCGTGCCCGCGTCACCGACTGCAAGGATCTCGCCCGGCTCGATGACTGGCTCGACCGGGCCGGAACGGTCGAACGGATGGAGGATCTCTTCGTAGAGGAAGTGGAAGAGGCCGCCCCGTAAGGTGCCCGCATGAGCATCATCGGGGTCGGGATCGACGTGGCCGAGATCGAGCGGTTCGCGGCGTCGCTGGAGCGGACGCCCGGGCTGGCCGGGCGGCTCTTCCTGGAGCGGGAGCTGCTGTTGCCGGGCGGGGCGCGGCGGGGGGCCGCCTCGTTGGCCGCACGGTTCGCGGCGAAGGAGGCGCTGGCCAAGGCGTTGGGCGCGCCCGGCGGACTGCTGTGGACCGATGCCGAGGTGTACGTCGAGGACAGTGGCCGGCCCCGGCTGCGGGTGCGGGGGACGGTGGCGGCCCGGGCCGCCGAGCTGGGGGTGACCTCGTGGCACGTGTCGCTCAGCCATGACGCGGGAGTCGCGTCGGCCGTGGTGATCGCCGAGGGCTGAGCGGCCGGTCCAGGTGAGTGGTCAGTCCTTCTTCGGGCGGACCCGCACCTGCATGCGCTCGCCCTGGGCGCCGTACAGCGCGATCCACTCCACCGGGCGGTCGCCCGCGTTGGCCATGCCGTGCGGGACGCGCGTGTCGAACTCCGCCGTCTCGCCCGCCGAGAGGACCACGTCGTGGTCGCCGAGGGCGAGCAGCAGACGGCCGGAGAGCACGTACAGCCACTCGTAGCCCTCGTGCGAGCCCTGCTCGGGGCGGGTGGTGCGCGGGGCGGCCGGGGCCGGGAGGATCTGCTTGTAGGCGTTCAGGCCGCCCAGGTGCGGGGTGAGCGGCAGCCAGGTCTGGCCGTGGCGGAGGAAGGGCTGCGGGTGGACCCGCGGGTCACCGGTGCGGGAGCCGACCAGTTCGTCCAGTGAGACGCGGTACGCCTCGGCCAGCGGCAGCAGATGGCGGAGCGTCGGCTCGCGTTGTCCCGACTCCAGCCGGGACAGGGTGCTCACCGAGATGCCGGTGGTCGCGCTGAGCCGCGCGAGCGTGATGCCGCGCGACTGGCGCAGGGTGCGCAGGCGGGGGCCAAGGGCGGACAGCACGGCTGCCGGGCCGGTCTCCTCACGCGGGTCGTTCACGGGTCACGCGGGTCGGTCGCGGGGCGCGATGCCGGTGAGGATGAGGTCGATGCCGGCCAGGAACTCCACCCGGTCGTCGTGGTGCGGCAGGTCGCCCGCGATGTCCCGGAGGAACGGGTACGCGTCGGGGTCCAGCTCCGTCCAGCTGCGTGCCATCGCGGTCAGGAACTCGGTGCGGTCGGTGCCCGGCTCGACCGCGCGGGCGTTGGCCGCGTTCTGCCCGGCCACGCCGACGACGTAGTTCAGCAGCGCGGACGCGGCCGTGAACTGGACGGTGCGGGGCACGCCGAGCGCCTGGACCTGGCGGCCGAGCCCTTCGAAGAGCCGCAGGATCGGCGCGTCCATGGAGGAGTTGCTGAGCTGCGTGCCGACCCACGGATGGGCGTCGATCGCGTCGAACACCCCGAGCGCGAGGGCGCGGATGGTGTCCTGCGGGGTGCCACCGGCAGTCGCGGGGGGCAGGGCGGCGGTGACCACGGCGTCGGTCGCGGCGTGCAGGAGTTCGTCCTTGCCGGTGACGTGCCAGTAGATCGCGCCGGGACCGGTGGCCAGGCGTTCGGCCAGGGCACGGAAGGTGAGCCCGCCCTCGCCCGCCGCGTCGAGCAGTTCGATCGCGGCCTCGACGATGCGCTCGCGGGAGAGCGGGTTCTCACGTCGCTCGGTGCGGCGGGTGGTCCTGGTCGCTGCCATGGGTCCAGTTTGGCACAGGTGCTGGAACCCCGTTCCAGCTTGACAACTATGGAACGAGGTTCCAGTGTAGGAGTCATTCGTTGGAACGGCATTCCAGACTGTGAGGTACGACCATGACCACCGACATCGCGATCATCGGCGCCGGACTCGGGGGACTGACCCTCGCCCGGGTCCTCCACGTGCACGGCATCCCGGCCACCGTCTACGAGGCGGAAGCCTCGCCGACCGCCCGCGCGCAGGGCGGGATGCTCGACATCCACGACAACAACGGGCAGCCCGCCCTCAAGGCGGCCGGCCTCTACGAGGAGTTCCGCGGGCTCGTCCTGGAGGGCCGGCAGGCGTCCCGGGCGCTCGCCCCGGACGGGACCGTCCTGCTCGACGAACCCGACGACGGCACCGGCGGACGCCCCGAGGTGCAGCGTGGTGAGCTGCGGCGGCTGCTGCTCGACTCGCTGCCGGCGGGCACCGTGCGGTGGGGGCACAAAGTGACCGGCGCGCGGGCGGTCGGCGCGGGGCGGTACCAGGTGGACTTCGCCGACGGCACGAGCGTCGGCACGGATCTGCTGATCGGCGCGGACGGCGCCTGGTCGCGGGTGCGGCCGCTGCTGTCCGGTGCCACCCCCGAGTACACCGGCACGTCGTTCGTCGAGACGTATCTGTACGAGGCAGACACCCGGCACCCCGAGGCCGCGAAGGCCGTGGGCGGCGGGGCGATGTACGCGCTGGCGCCGGGCAAGGGCATCACGGCCCACCGGGAGAGCGGGGACACGCTGCACACGTATGTGGCGCTGACCAAGCCGCTGGAGTGGTTCGACACCGCCGGCGTCGATGGGATCACGGCGGAGTTCGAGGGCTGGGCACTGGAGCTGACCGCGCTGATCACCGACGGGGAGACCGCGCCGGTGCACCGGCCGCTGTACACGCTGCCGGGCGAGCACCGCTGGGAGCGGACGCCGGGGGTGACCCTGCTCGGTGACGCCGCGCACCTCATGATCCCGTCCGGAGAGGGCGCCAACCTGGCCATGTACGACGGTGCCCGGCTCGGTGAGCTGCTCGCCGCGCGGCCCGGCGACACCGAGGGCGCGCTCGCCGAGTTCGAGGCGGAGATGTTCGCGCGCAGCGCCGCCGAGGCGGTCGAGGCGGGGCGGCTGCACGAGCTGATGTTCGGTGCCGACTCGCCGTACGGGCTGCTCGACATGTTCGCCGGACCCGACGGCCACTCGTCCTGACCTTCTGCCCTGCTGACCTCCTGGCCTCCTTGCCTCCTGACACGAGGCGGCGTGCAAGGGGCAGACTCCACGGCATGCGTACTGCGTACAGCGTGGAGACGGTCAGGACGGCGGAGCGGGCGGCGATGGCGCGGCTGCCCGAAGGCGCCTTGATGCAACGGGCGGCGGCCGGACTCGCCGCCGCCTGCGCCGAACTGCTCGGCCGGGCGCCCGGCCGGGTGTACGGCAGCCGGGTGGTGCTGCTGGTCGGCAGCGGCGACAACGGCGGCGACGCCCTGTACGCCGGGGCGCGGCTGGCCCGGCGGGGGGCGGGGGTGACGGCCGTGCTGCTCGCGCCCGAGCGGGCGCACGCCGGAGGGCTCGCGGCATTGCGCCGGGCGGGTGGGAGCACGGCGGACGCCGGGGCCGGCACGGCGCTGATCGAACGGGCCGACCTGGTGGTCGACGGCATCGTCGGGATCGGCGGCAAGGGCGGGCTGCGGCAGGAGGCGGTGCCACTGGCCGAGGCGGCGCGGCGGGCCCGGGCCGCCGTGGTCGCGGTGGACCTGCCGAGCGGGGTGGACGCGGACACCGGTGAGGTGCGGGGCGCGGCCGTCCGGGCGGATCTGACGGTGACCTTCGGGGCGCACAAGCCGGGGCTGCTGATCGATCCGGCGCGGGAGTACGCGGGGTCGGTGCGGCTCGTCGACATCGGGCTCGAGCTGCCGGAGGTGCCGGCGCTGGAGGCGTTGCAGCACGCGGAGGTGGCGCGGTTGCTGCCGGTGCCGGGGGCGGAGAGCGACAAGTACCGGCGGGGAGTGGTGGGGATCGCCGCCGGGTCGGCCCGGTACCCGGGGGCGGCGGTGCTCGCGGTGTCGGGTGCGCTGCGGGGCGGGGCGGGGGCGGTCCGGTACGTGGGGCCGGCCGGGGACGCGGTGGTCGCCCGGTTCCCCGAGACGCTCGTGTCCGACCAGGGGCCGAAGCGGGCGGGGCGGGTGCAGGCGTGGGTGGTCGGGCCGGGGGCCGGGGACGACGCCGCGACCGTGGCGGAGGTGGTCGCGGCTCAGGTGCCGGTGCTGATCGACGCGGACGGGCTGCGGCTGGCGGAGCCCGGGGCGGTACGGGCGCGGACGGCGCCGACGCTGATGACGCCGCATGCCGGGGAGGCGGCGGCGCTGCTGGGGGTGAGCCGGGAGGAGGTCGAGGGGGCCCGGTTGGCGGCGGTGCGGGAGCTGGCGGGGCGGTTCGGGGCGGCGGTGCTGTTGAAGGGGTCTACGACGTTGGTGGCGGGGGCGGGTTCCGGTGCCGATTCCGGTGCCGTGCGGGTCAATGGGACCGGGACGGGGTGGCTGGCCACGGCCGGGAGCGGGGACGTGCTGTCCGGGCTGGCGGGGTCGTTGCTGGCGGCGGGGTTGTCGGCGGTGGACGCGGGGAGCGTGGGGGCGTATCTGCACGGGTTGGCGGGGAGGTTCGCGGCGCGGGGGGCGCCGATCGGAGCGCATGACATCGCGTTGGCGGTTCCTGAGGTGTGGCGGGACGTACGGGATCGTTAGGCGCACGGTGTCGGTGCCCGGCCGGGGGGCGTTGCGCAGCCCGGCGCGGCGGGGTGCCGCTCCCGGCGGCACGACTGCCCGTGGCTGTGGCCCGCGCAGGCCCGGCGCGGCGGGGTGCCTCTCCCAGCGGCACAACTGGCACCAACTGTGGCCCGCCCGCCCGCAGCCATGTGCCCCGCGACTCACTCCGCCGCCCTGTCCGGCCCCTCTGAGACACTGGCCCCACGATGAGTGAGACAACTGCCCGCCGGGGCGCCGCCCTGCGGGCCCGGGCCGAGATCGATCTGGCCGCGTTGCGGCACAACGCGCGGACCCTGCGCGGCCTGCTCGCGCCGGGGGCGGAGCTGATGGCCGTGGTGAAGGCCGACGCCTACGGCCACGGGGCGATCCCGTGCGCCCGGGCGGCGGTCGCGGCCGGTGCCACCTGGCTCGGTACCGCCACCCCAGAGGAGGCCCTCGCACTGCGGGCCGGCGCGGGGCTGCCGGACGAGGTCCGGATCATGTGCTGGCTGTGGACGCCCGGCGGGCCCTGGCAGGAGGCGATCGAGGCCGGGATCGACGTCGGGGTCAGCGGGATGTGGGCGCTGCGGGAGGCCGAGGACGCCGCCCGCCGAGCCGGACTGCCCGCCCGCGTGCAGCTCAAGGCCGACACGGGACTCGGGCGCAACGGCTGCCCGCCCGGCCCGGACTGGCACGAGCTGGTCGGCGCCGCGCTGCGCGCCGAGGGCGAGGGGCTGGTCCGGATCACCGGGCTCTGGTCCCACTTCGCCTGCGCCGACGAGCCCGGCCACCCCTCCATCGCCGCGCAGCTCACCCTCTTCCGGGAGATGACGGCGTACGCCGAGGCGCGCGGGGTGCGCCCCGAGGTGCGGCACATCGCCAACTCCCCGGCCACCCTCACCCTCCCCGAGGCCCACTTCGACCTCGTACGCACCGGAATCGCGCTGTACGGCCTCTCGCCCAGCCCCGAACTCGGCACCCCCGCCGACCACGGCCTGCGCCCGGTGATGACGCTGTCCGCCTCCCTCGCGCTGGTCAAGGGCGTCCCCGGCGGACACGGCGTCAGCTACGGGCACCACTACACGACCCCCGGCGAGACCACCCTCGGCCTCGTCCCGCTCGGTTACGCGGACGGCGTCCCGCGGCACGCCTCGTCCACCGGCCCGGTCCTGGTGGACGGCAAGTGGCGTACGGTGGCGGGCCGGATCGCGATGGACCAGTTCGTGGTCGACCTCGGCGGCGACCGGCCCGCGGCCGGCGCGGAGGCGGTGCTGTTCGGGCCGGGCGACCGGGGCGAGCCCACCGCCGAGGACTGGGCGCAGGCGGCCGGCACCATCGGGTACGAGATCGTCACCCGCGTCGGCTCCCGCGTCCCCCGCGTCCATCTGAACGGTCCTTCCGAATGAGTGTCCCGGGTGAGTGACCCGGTGGCGAAAAGGAGCGGTACGTGAGCGAGAGCAGCGCGGCGGCCGTCGCCTCCGCCGCCGAGGCCGCCGCCGACGTCGCGGCCGGCGGCTGGCGCCGGGCGACCGGCATAGCCGGCGTCGCGATAGGCGTCGTCGCGGCGGGCGCGGCGGCCGGTGTCGCGATAGAGCGGCTCACCGTCGGCCGCGGCATGCGGGCCAAGGCCCGGCTCGCCCTGGACTCGACGGGTCCGTACGGCGCGCTGCGCGGCATGCCCGGCCAGGCGTACGCCGACGACGGCACCGAGCTGTACTACGAGATCGACGAAGTGGAGCCGGAGGGCGGCACCGCACCGCGCCGCCGGCGGCTCTTCGGCCGCAAGGCCCCCGCGCCCGTGACCGTCGTCTTCTGCCACGGCTACTGCCTCAGCCAGGACTCCTGGCACTTCCAGCGGGCCGCCCTGCGCGGCGTCGTCCGGTCCGTCTACTGGGACCAGCGCAGCCACGGCCGTTCCGGGCGGGGCGTCGCCCAGGTGCGGGACGGCGCGGCGGTCACCATCGAGGAGCTGGGCCGCGACCTGAGGGCGGTCATCGACGCCACCGTGCCCGAGGGGCCGATCGTGCTGGTCGGGCACTCGATGGGCGGGATGACGGTGATGGCCCTGGCCGACGAGTTCCCCGAGCTGATCCGCGAGCGGGTGGTCGGCGTCGCGCTGGTCGGCACCTCGTCGGGACGGCTCGGCGAGGTCAACTTCGGGCTCCCGGTGGCCGGGGTGAACGCGGTGCGGCGGATACTGCCGGGCGTGCTGCGGGCGCTGGGGCAGCGGGCCGAGCTGGTGGAGAAGGGGCGCCGGGCGACGGCGGACCTGTTCGCCGGGATCATCAAGCGGTACTCGTTCGCGGCGCGGGACGTCGACCCGGCCGTGGCCCGGTTCGCCGAGCGCATGATCGAGTCCACGCCGATAGACGTCGTCGCCGAGTACTACCCGGCCTTCGACGACCACGACAAGACCGCCGCCCTGGCCCACTTCCGGGACATACCCGTCCTGGTGCTGGCCGGGGTGCGGGACCTGGTGACGCCCAGCGAGCACAGCGAGGCCATCGCCGGCGAGCTGCCGGACGCGGAACTGGTCCTCGTACCGGACGCCGGGCACCTGGTGATGCTGGAGCATCCGGAGCAGGTCACCGACCGCCTCGCCGACCTGCTCGTCCGCGTGGGGGCGGTGCCCACTGCGGCTACCGTAAGTGGCTGTGACTCCGCCCCCTCCTGATGGAGGCGGCTTCCAGCCTTCGGCTGCGGTCCAGCCCGGACCGACCCCTCACGGGGCGCATTCATTGTACTACCGCAAGTGAGTGATGATGGCAGAAACTACCGTCAACTCCCCCGAGCAGATGCGCGAGCTGGGCCGCCGCCTGGCCAAGCTGCTGCGCCCCGGCGACCTGGTGATGCTCAGCGGCGAGCTGGGCGCCGGCAAGACGACGCTGACCCGGGGGCTCGGCGAGGGCCTCGGCGTGCGCGGCGCCGTCACCTCCCCGACGTTCGTGATCGCCCGCGTGCACCCCTCCCTCGGCGACGGCCCGCCGCTCGTCCACGTCGACGCCTACCGGCTGTCCGGCGGTCTGGACGAGATGGAGGACCTGGACCTGGACGTCTCGCTGCCGGACTCCGTGATCGTCGTGGAGTGGGGCGAGGGCAAGGTCGAGGAGCTGACCGACGACCGGCTCCAGCTCGTCATCCACCGCGCCGTCGGCGACACCACCGACGAGGTGCGGCACGTGACGCTGACCGGGATCGGCGCCCGCTGGACGGCGGCCGACCTGACCGTCCTGACCGCCTGAGCCGGCCAGTCGACCCATCACTGCCTCGACAACTTCCCGACAACACGTCGGGAACATATTGCGCTCCGCGTGCTGCCCGTGGTCACATGGTATCCAGTACGTGGTTAGGCATGCCTAACCACGCCGCCCCCGAGCTTCAGGAGGCGACCATGTCGGCTTCGCAGACCCAGGTGCCCCAGGTGCCCCAGGTGCCGATGCGTGACCTGCTGGCCGCATGCGCCGCGGCTCGGACCATCTCCACGCCGCCGCGCGCACCCGACCCCGAGCCCCGGCAGTCCACGCCGGCGGAACACCGCGACGCCGCCTGAGCCCGGTCGCCGCGCGGCGTTCAGCGGACGACCACGACCTTCTGCCCGATCGTCGCGAAGTCCCACATCGCGTCGCCGTCCGCGCGCGACTCCCGGATGCCGCCGGTCTTCGAGCCCTGCGCGGCCTTCGCCGCCGCCGAGTCGTCCACCGCCGCGCTGAACCCGATGACCACCCCGTCCACGCTGGTGAAGCGCACCACGTGCTCGACCGGGGTGCCGTCGGAGCCGGTGATCCGGTTGGAGCGGGAGGTGACCGCGTAGGTGCCCGGCGCCGGATCGACCGTGCTGGGCGTGACCTCGAACGTCCGCCGGACCCGGTCGCCCGCGCCGACCAGCCAGACGCGGTCGTCGTCCACCGAGTACACCACCCGTTCACCCGTTCCGGACCCGGCGGGCAGGGCGTCGGGGTGCCGCTTGTCGCGCGGGGCCTTGGACAGGCCGGGGGAGGGGGAGGCGCTGGCGCGCGGCTTGCCCAGCTCGGCCGGGACGGTCGCCGCCGCCTGGTAGCCGAGGACCCCGATCGTGACCAGGGCCGCCGCGGTGAGTCCGGTGACCATGGCGGAGCTGCTGCTGGGCACGGGTGACCACCTCGGCGTCGTACGGGGGCAAGGGTTACTGGAACCGTAGGCGACGGTAGCAGTCGGTGACCGTCCGACCGGGCCGGCCGACACGGCCGTCCGGGCCGCCGTAGGCTGTTCGTGTGCTCTTGCTCGCTCTGGATACCGCCACTCCCGCCGTCACCGTCGCGCTGCACGACGGCACGGACGTCATCGCCTCCGCCAGCCAGGTGGACGCCCGCCGCCACGGTGAGCTGCTGCTGCCCGCCGTGGACCGGCTGCTGGCCGGGGCCGGGCTGCGGCTCGACGCGGTCACCGGCATCGTCGCCGGAACCGGTCCGGGACCGTACACCGGGCTGCGCGTCGGCCTGATGACCGCGGACACCTTCGGCCTCGCGCTCGGCGTGCCCGTGCACGGGGTGTGCACGCTGGACGGCCTGGCCTACGCCGCCGACCTGGCGGGTCCCTTCGTGGTGGCGACCGACGCCCGCCGCAAGGAGGTCTACTGGGCCCGCTACGCCGACTCCCGCACCCGGCTCACCGACCCGGCCGTCGACCGCCCCGCCGACATCGCGGACCAGGTCGCCGGGCTCCCGGCGGTCGGCGCGGGCGCGCTGCTGTACCCGGACACCTTCCCGCAGGCCCACGAACCCGAGCACGTCTCCGCCGCGGCGCTCGCCGCGCTGGCCGCCGAGAAGCTGGCGGCGGGCGAGGAACTGCCCGCGCCCCGGCCGCTCTATCTGCGCCGCCCCGACGCCCAGGTGCCCAAGAACTACAAGGTGGTCACCCCCAAGTGACCGGTCCCGTGAGCGCGACCGCGGCCTCGGCCGCCGTGCTGCGCGAGATGCGCTGGTGGGACATCGACCCGGTGCTGCGGCTCGAACGCGAGCTGTTCCCGGAGGACGCCTGGTCCCGGGGCATGTTCTGGTCCGAACTGGCGCACGCCCGGGGCCCGTCGGCGACCCGCCGCTACCTGGTCGCCGAGGAGCCGGCCGGCGGCCGGATCGTCGGCTACGCCGGTCTGGTCGCCTCCTCCAGCGACCAGGCCGACGTGCAGACCATCGCCGTCGCCCGCGACCAGTGGGGCACCGGCCTCGGCTCCCGGCTGCTGACCGAACTGCTGCGCGCGGCCACCGCCTTCGAGTGCGCCGAGGTCATGCTGGAGTGCCGCGTCGACAACATCCGGGCGCAGCGGCTCTACGAGCGCTTCGGCTTCGCGGCCATCGGCGTCCGGCGCGGCTACTACCAGCCGGGCAACGTGGACGCCCTGGTCATGCGCCTCACCGATCCGTCGACCTCCCTGCCGTCGACCTCCGATCCGTCGACCTCCGATCCGGCGACTCCCGATCCGTCGACTCCCGTACAAGGAACTGAAACCCATGGCTGACGAACCCCTGGTGCTGGGGATCGAGACCTCCTGCGACGAGACCGGTGTCGGTGTCGTGCGCGGCACCACCCTGCTGGCCGACGCGGTCGCCTCCAGCGTCGACGAGCACGCCCGCTTCGGCGGCGTCGTCCCGGAGGTCGCGAGCCGCGCCCACCTGGAGGCGATGGTCCCCACCATCCAGCGCGCGCTGAAGGACGCCGGGGTGAGCGCGCGGGACCTGGACGGCATCGCCGTCACCGCCGGTCCGGGCCTGGCCGGCGCCCTGCTGGTCGGCGTCTCGGCGGCCAAGGCGTACGCCTACGCGCTGGGCAAGCCGCTCTACGGCGTCAACCACCTCGCCTCCCACATCTGCGTCGACCAGCTGGAACACGGCCCGCTGCCCGAGCCGACCATGGCCCTGCTGGTCTCCGGCGGCCACTCCTCCCTGCTGCTCTCCTCCGACATCACCTCCGACGTACGGCCGCTGGGCGCGACCATCGACGACGCGGCCGGCGAGGCGTTCGACAAGATCGCCCGGGTGATGGACCTCGGCTTCCCCGGCGGCCCGGTCATCGACCGTTACGCCCGCGAGGGCGACCCGGGCGCGATCGCCTTCCCGCGCGGTCTGACCGGGCCGCGCGACCCGGCGTACGACTTCTCCTTCTCCGGGCTGAAGACGTCCGTGGCCCGCTGGATCGAGGCCAAGCGGGCGGCCGGGGAGGACGTGCCGGTGCGCGACGTGGCGGCCTCCTTCCAGGAGGCGGTCGTCGACGTGCTGACCCGCAAGGCGGTACGGGCCTGCAAGGACGAGGGCGTCGACCACCTGATGATCGGCGGCGGGGTCGCCGCCAACTCCCGGCTGCGCGCGCTGGCCCAGGAGCGCTGCGAGGCGGCCGGCATCCGGCTGCGGGTACCGCGTCCCAAGCTGTGCACGGACAACGGCGCGATGGTGGCGGCGCTCGGCGCCGAGATGGTGGCCCGCGGCCGGTCCGCCTCCGACTGGGACCTGTCGGCGGACTCGTCCCTGCCCGTCACCGACCCGCACGTCCCGGGCCACTCGCACGACCACGGCCATGTGCACGAGGCCGGTGCCAGCAAGGAGAACCTCTACTCATGACCGTCGCCGTGATGTGGGAGGCCCGCGCGGTCCCCGGCCGGGGCGCGGAACTCCTCAGCTGGGCCCGGAGCCGGGAACTGCCCCGCGAGCCACTGCGCCGGGAGACCTTCCGGGCCCCCCAGGACCGGGTCCTCGTCATCACCTGGTGGGACGCGCAGTACGACGCCGACCTGCCCGAACTCCCGGAGCCGGCCGGCGAACTGGTCACCCGGGCGGTGCATCGGTGGCGGTTCGAGTCGGTGGACACGGACTGACCGCCCGCCCTGACCGCCCGCCCCGCGTGCCCGCTCCCTGCGTGCCGCGTGCCGCGTGCCCCTCAGGACACCTCCGCCGCGCAGCGCAGCACCCGCTCCGCCCCCACCACCCGCTCCGGCCCCCTCAGCGTCAGCCGTGCCGTGTGCCGTACGTCGGTGCTGGAGGCGGCCAGCCGTAGTTCCAGGGCGCCGGGTTCGACCACGCGGCGGCCCCTGCGGTCGGTGAACGCGGACAGGTCGGCGTGGAAGCGGAAGGTCACCCGGCGGGCCTCGTCCGGGGCCAGTTCCAGCCGCCGGTAGCCGATCAGGCGCACGTCGGGGCGGGTCACGGACGCCACCGGGTCGTGCAGGTAGAGCTGCACCACCTCGGCGCCCGCGCGGTCGCCGGTGTTGCGGACGGTGACGGAGATGTCGTACGTCCCGTCCGTGTCGATCTCCGCGTCGCGCGCTGCCGGGTCCTCCCACCGGAACGTCGTGTACGAGCGGCCGTGTCCGAACGGGTACAGCGGCGTCGGGTCCAGGTTGCTGACCTCGCCGGCCAGGCCCAGCGGCGGCTGGAGGTAGGTCCACGGCTGGCCGCCGGGCAGCCGCGGCACGCTCACCGGGAGGCGGCCCGACGGGGTGACCCGCCCGGACAGCACGCCCGCCACCGCCGGGCCGCCCTCCTCGCCGGGGAAGAACGCCTGGACCACCGCGCCCAGCCGGCCGTGCCAGCGGCCCAGCGCGTACGGGCGGCCGGTGAGCAGCACCAGGACGACCGGGACGCCGGTGGCGACCAGCGCGTCCAGCAGCGCGCCCTGCACCCCCGGCAGTCGCAGGTCGCTGGCGTCGCAGCCCTCGCCGGAGGTGCCCCGGCCGAACAGGCCCGCCCGGTCGCCCAGTACGGCCACGCAGACGTCCGCCTCGGCGGTCCGGGCTACGGCCTCCGCGAAGCCCGAGGGGTCCGGGTCCGCGGTGTCGCAGCCCTCGGCGAAGGTCACCTTGGCGTCCGGGAGTTCGGCGCGCAGGGCGTCCAGCACGGTCGGGATGTCGATGCCGGCCGGTACGTCCGGGTGGCCGGGCAGGACGTGGGAGGGGAAGGAGTAGCAGCCGAGCATCGCCAGCGCATCGGCGGCCCGCGGGCCGACCACCGCGATCCGGGTGTCGGGGGCCAGCGGCAGCAGGCCGTCCGGGTTGTCCAGCAGTACCACCGACTCCTCGGCCAGCCGGCGGGCGACGGCCCGGTTGGCGGGGGAGTCGAGGTCGACGGGGCGGCCGGGGCCGGCCGGCGGGTCGGGGGTCCAGTCCGCGTCCAGCAGACCCAGTTCGCACTTCTGGCGCAGCACCCGCCGCGCCGACTGCTCGATGAGCGCCTCGGGCACCTCACCCGCCCGGACCGCCTCCAGCAGCGGGGTGCCGTAGCACTTGACGGTCGGCAGTTCCACGTCGATGCCGGCCGCGAGGGCCAGGTGCGCCGCCCCGGCGGAGGTGCCGGCGACGCGGTGCAGGGTCTGGAGGAAGCCGACGCCGAAGTAGTCGGCGACCACCGTGCCGGTGAAGCCCCACTCCTCGCGCAGCAGGCCGGTCAGCAGCGCCGGGTCGGCCGAGGCGGGCACCCCGTCGGTCTCGGTGTAGGCCGCCATCACCGACCGGGCGCCGCCCTCGCGCAGGGCCATCTCGAACGGCGGGAGGGTGACGTCGGCGAACTCGCGCACCCCCGCCCGGACCGGCGCCAGGTTCCGCGCCCCGGCGGAGGAGGCGTACCCGGCGAAGTGCTTGAGCGTGGCGACGATCCCGGCCGACTCCAGTCCCCGCACATAGGCGGCGCCGACCGTGCCGACCAGGTACGGGTCCTCGCCGATGGTCTCCTCCACCCGGCCCCAGCGCGGATCGCGTACGACGTCCAGGACCGGCGCGAGGCCCTGGTGCACGCCGACCGAGCGCAGGTCGCGGCCGATGTGCCGGGCCATCTCCTCGACCAGGTCCGGGTCGAAGGCGGCGCCCCAGGCCAGCGGCACCGGGTAGGCGGTGGCCCGCCAGGCGGTGAAGCCGGCCAGGCACTCCTCGTGGGCCAGCGCCGGGACGCCGAAGCGGCCGGCCGCGACGATCCGCCGCTGGGTGGTGGCCAGCGCGCGGGCGCCGGCCGCCGGGTCGACGGGGGCGGTGCCGAAGGGGCGGGTGAGCTGTCCCAGGCCGCGGGTGATCAGCTCGTCCCAGTCGTGGTCGTCGTCGCTCATCTGGTGCTGGAGCGGGGCGACGCCGTCGCCGTCCGTCGTGGCGCCCACCCACACGCCGTACAGCTGGGCGGCCTTTTCCTCCAGGGTCATCCGGGCCAGGAGGTCGTCGACACGGGCGGCGGCGGGCAGCGCGGGGTCACGCCAGGGCGCGGTGGTCATGGAACTCCTGTCCCGGAAATCCGAGGCTCCTGCAAGTACGGCTAGTCGGCTAGTCGGCTAGTCGGCTACGAATGTTTCGACGTGATAAGCGAATGTTCCGGGAACCTATGGCCCCACACGCTCTTCGTCAAGAGGGCCCGCAGGGATACGATCGCCGCCATGACATCCCCGCAGCCCGCTGAAACCCGGACGCGAGGGCGGTCCTCGCAGACCGCGACCCTCGCCGAGATCGCCCGCGAGGCCGGTGTGTCGGCGCCGACTGTTTCGAAGGTGCTCAACGGCCGTGCCGACGTCGCCCCGGCCACCCGGGCCCGGGTGGAGGAGCTGCTGCGCGCCCACGGCTACCGGCGCCGGCGCGCCGAGGCCACCCGCTCGCCCCTGATCGACCTGGTCTTCCACGAACTGGAGAGCGCCTGGGCGATGGAGGTCATCCGGGGCGTGGAGAACGTGGCGCGGGACGCGGGTCTGAGTGTCGTGCTCTCCGAGAGCGCGGGCCGGCTGACCCCCGGGCGGACCTGGGCCGACCAGGTCGCCGCCCGCCGGCCGCACGGGGTCGTGCTGGTCCTGTCCGGCCTCGACGAGTCCCAGCGGGCACTGCTGACCAGCCGGTCCATCCCGTTCGTGGTGATGGATCCGGCGGGCGACCCGGGTGCCGACGTGCCGTCCATCGGCGCCACCAACTGGCAGGGCGGACTGGCCGCCACCCGGCACCTGGTCGAACTGGGCCACACCCGGATCGGCGCGATCAGCGGACCGACCCGGATGATGTGCAGCCGGGCCCGGATCGACGGCTACCGGGCCGCCCTGGAGACCGCCGGGCTGCCCGCCGACCCGGCCCTGATCCGTACCGGCGACTTCCATCACGAGACCGGCTACCGCCAGGGCCTGGACCTGCTGCGCCGCCCCGACCGGCCGACCGCGGTCTTCGCCGGCAACGACCTCCAGGCGCTCGGCCTGTACGAGGCCGCCCGGGAGCTGGGGCTGCGGGTCCCGGAGGACCTGAGCGTGGTCGGCTTCGACGACCTGCCGGTGGCCCGCTGGGTGGGGCCGCCGCTGACGACCGTACGGCAGCCGCTGACGGAGATGGCCGAGGCCGCGGTCCGGCTGGTGCTCGACCTCGGCCGGGAGGGCGGCAGCGCGGCGGCGACCCGGGTGGAGCTGGCGACCAGCCTGGTGGTGCGCAGCAGCACGGGGGCGCCGCCGGCGACGGGGGCGTAGCGGAAGCAGCAGTCGGGTGCGGAGCCGAAACTTTCGACGGCACCACCCCCTGCCCCTCCCCATCCCCCGAAGTCTGAGATTTTCCGCAGAAAAGGCCGCTCTCTGTCGCCGCTCGCAATAATTCGGACTTACGTTCTTCCCGGCGGGTACTTGAAGCGGGAACATCCCAGGGGCTGGGGACAGGGGCGGACACATGGTCGGGCGGGCAAGAGTGCTGAAGGCCGCCGGCCTCACGTTGGCGGGCGCCCTGCTGCTCGGCGTCGCGGCGGCCGGCTGGGTCTACTGGCACCTCAACGACAACATCACCGGCGTCGACATCAACAGCGCGCTCGGCGACGACCGCCCGGCCCGCGCCACGCCCACGCCGTCCGCGTCGGCGTCCGCCGTCCCGCAGGACACCGGCCCGCTCAACATCCTGGTGCTCGGCTCGGACTCGCGCAGCGGCGCGGCGAACGAGGAACTCGGCGGCGGCGACAGCGAGGGGGCCCGCTCCGACACCGCGATGGTGGTCCACCTCGACGCCGGCCGCACCAGCGCCACCGTCGTCAGCATCCCGCGCGACACCCTCGTCACCCGCCCGTCCTGCCCGCTGGACGACGGCGGGTCGACGTCGGAGGCGTACCAGGTGATGTTCAACACCGCCTACGCGGTGGGCGGTCCGGTGTGCGCGGTGAAGACGGTCGAGGCCATGACGAACGTCCGCATGGACCACTACATCGAGATCGACTTCGCCGGCTTCGCCAAGCTGGTGGACGCCCTCGGCGGGGTCACCGTCACCACCGACGAGGACATAGACGACGACCAGAGCCACCTGACCCTGAAGGCGGGCACCCACCACCTCGACGGCACCCAGGCCCTCGGGCTGGCCCGCACCCGGCACGGCCTGGCCGACGGCAGCGACCTGGCCCGGATCGAACTCCAGCAGAAACTGGTCAAGGCACTGCTGGAGCAGATCTCCGACACCGACCTGCTCACCGACCCCGCGCAGCTCTACGACGTCGCCGACGCCGTCACCGGCAGCCTCACCACCGACACCGGCCTGGACTCGCTGAGCGAGCTGATGAGCCTGGGCCAGAGCATCGGCGGGCTCGCGGCGGACGAGGTGAAGACGGTGACGATGCCGGTGGTGCAGGCCCCGTCCGACGCCAATCGGGTGGTCGCCGACGAGCCGGACGCGAGCGAGCTGTGGGAGTCGCTGCGGTAGCGCCGGGCGAGAGCCGGAAACTTTTTCCGGTGACCGTGTCGATCCGCCGGTCCGCCGATCGACATACAGGGTGAGAGGCCGGAGAACGAACCCGGCCGCCGAACCCGAGGAGTCACCATGCCCCGCTTCCTGTCGCTGATCCGCATCGACGAGGTCAACGTTCCCGCTGAGGGCCCCAGCCCCGAACTGATCGAACGCATGGGCAAGTTGCTGGAGGAGATGACGAAGGCCGGCGTCCGCCTCGACGACGGCGGGCTGGCCCCCACCGCCCAGGGCGCCCGGGTCCACTACTCCGGCGGACAGCTCTCCGTCACGGACGGCCCGTTCACCGAGACCAAGGAGGTCATCGGCGGGTACGCGATGCTCCAGGCCAAGGACCAGGCCGAGGCGGTCGAGTGGGTCAAGCGGTTCCTGAAGACCCACGAGGAGCACTGGACGATCACCTGTGAGGTCCGGGAGATCCTCGGCGACTGACCGCCGGCGGTTGGCCGGGGGCGGCCCACGGTGTTGCATGGGAGCTGTGGAACCACCACAGTCACCGCGGCCCGCCCCCGCCGCCACCCCCGCCGTGACCGCCCGGACCGCCCGGACCGCCATCGAGACGGTCTTCCGGCTGGAGTCCCCGCGGGTCATCGCCGCCGCCGCCCGTATCGTCCGCGACCTCGGCATCGCCGAGGAACTCGCCCAGGACGCCCTGGTCGCCGCCCTGGAGCAGTGGCCCCGCGACGGCATCCCCGACAACCCGGGCGGCTGGCTCATGACCACCGCCCGCCGCCGCGCCGTCGACCTGGTCCGCCGCCGGGAGACCTACGCCCGCAAGCTCGCGGAGATCGGCCGGACCCTGACCGACGCGGCCCCGCCCGAGGAGCCGTCCGACCCCGACGACATCGACGACGACCTGCTCCGCCTGGTCTTCACCGCCTGCCACCCGGTGCTGTCCGCCGAGGCCCGCACCGCCCTCACCCTGCGCCTGCTCGGCGGCCTGACCACCGCCGAGATCGCCCGCGCCGTCCTGGTCCCGGAGGCCACGGTCGCCCAGCGCATCGTCCGCGCCAAACGCACCCTGGCCGTGCGGAACGTCGTCTTCGAGGTGCCGTACGGCCCCGACCGCGAGGCCCGCCTCGGCTCGGTCCTGGACGTCATCTACCTGATCTTCAACGAGGGATACGCGGCCACCGCCGGCGACGACCTGCTGCGCCCCGGCCTGTGCGAGGACGCCCTGCGGCTGGCCCGCGTGCTGGCCGCCCTGATGCCGAAGGAACCGGAGGTGCACGGCCTCACCGCCCTGCTGGAGTTCCAGTCCTCCCGCGCCGCCGCCCGCACCGGCCCCGACGGCGCCCCGGTCCTGCTCAGGGACCAGGACCGCCGCCGCTGGAACCGCCTGCTCATCACCCGCGGCCTGACCGCGCTGGCCCGCGCCGACGCCACCGCCCCGGGCCGCTACGTCCTCCAGGCCGCGATCGCCGCCTGCCACGCCCAGGCGTTCAGCTACGAGGAGACCGACTGGCCGCGCATCGCCGCCCTCTACGGCCTGCTCGCCGCCCGCGCCCCGTCCCCGGTGGTGGAACTCAACCGGGCGGTCGCCGTCTCGATGGCCGAGGGCCCGGCCCCCGCCCTGGAGCTGGTGGACGCCCTGGCCGCCGAACCGGCCCTGCGCGCCTACCACTTGCTGCCCAGCGTCCGCGGCGACCTGCTGCACCGCCTGGGCCGTACCGCCGAGGCCCGCGCGGAGTTCGAACGGGCGGCGTCCCTGACCGGCAACGAACGGGAACGCGAGCTGCTGACCCGCCGGGCCGAGGGGTGCGGCTGAGGCGGCGGGTCAGCGCACCGGGTGCCCGATCAGCATCGTCGGCGCCCCCGCCACCCGGGTCAGGAGCACGGTCGCGGTGTTCGGCCCCTGCGGCTTGACCTTCCGGCGCAGTTCCTCCGGCTCGACGGCCGACCCCCGCTTCTTCACGGTCAGCACGCCGACGCCCCGCTCCCGCAGCAGCGCCTTCAGCTTCTTGACGTTGAACGGCAGCACGTCGGTGATCTCGTAGGCGGTGGCGTACGGCGTCGGCCGCAGTTCGTCCGCCGTGACGTACGCGATCGTCGCGTCCAGCAGTCCGCCGCCGACCTGGTCGGCCACCTCCGCGACCAGATGGGCGCGGACCACGGCGCCGTCCGGCTCGTAGAGGTACCGGCCGGGGACGCGGACGTCCGGGTCGGGCAGCTGCCGGGAGCGCAGGGTGCGCGGCCCGGGCAGCAGGGTCGCCCGCACCGCCCCCGGCTCGGTGCCGAACCACAGCACCGCCTCCTTCACGTCCCCGCCGTCCGAGATGAACTCGGCCTCGGCGTCCGCCGGCACGGCCTCGTGCGGAATGCCGGGCGCGACCTTCAGCGCGGCCGCCCTGACCGCCGTACCGGCCGCCGCGACGGCCCACGACAGGGGCGGCGAATACGCCTCGGGATCGAAGATCCGCCCACCCGTCGCCCGGCCGCCGCCCCTCACCGACGCGCCGCGCGCGGCCCCTCCGGACCGGCCGCCTCGCCTGGCGGGATCGACGAAGACCGCGTCGTAGCCGTCCGTCGCCACCTCCTGGACATCCGCCTCCCGCACCTCGATCAGGTCGCCGAGCCCGAGCACCCGGGCGTTGGCGCGGGCCGCCGCGGCCGTCGCCGGGTCGCGGTCCACCGCGAGCACCCGGATGCCCGCCCGGGCCAGCGCGATCGCGTCCCCGCCGATCCCGCAGCACAGGTCGGCGACGGAGGTCACGCCCAGTTCGGTGAAGCGCCGGGCGCGGTACGCGGCGACACTCGCCCGGGTCGACTGCTCGACCCCGTTCGGCGTGAAGAACATCCGCCCGGCGTCCTCGGACCCGAACTTCGCCGCCGCCCGCTGCCGCAGCCGGGCCTGCCCGAGCGCCGCCGACACCAGGTCGGCCGGGTGGCTGCGGCGCAGCCGGGTGGCGACGGCCAGCTCCGCGGCCGGATCGGTGCCGTGCACCTCGGCGAGGAGGTCGCGGCCGGCGGGGGTGTCGAGGGCGAGGAGGGCGTCGAGGTCGTTCACCGGGCCATTGTGGGCCAGTCGGTGGACCGTCCGGCTCCGGTCGCGTGTCGGGCGGGCTCGCGGTCCGGCGACTGCGAAGATCCGGCACCATGCGAGCAGTAGTACAAAATGACAAAAGTCGGGCTTCTCGTACCCGCCTCCGGAAGACGCGCGTCCGTGGCGGCCTCGCCGTGCTCGCCGTCGTCGCCGTCGGACTCCAGGGCTGTGCGCAGAGCTCCACCGAGGTACGGCCCGCCGGCGGCCAGCCGCTCCAGGCGCCGCCGGCCCGCGCACTGGACGCCTACGCCGCCAAGCTGCGCGCCGCGCACGCCGTGGCGAAGCGCTGGGGGCTGAAGCGGGCTCCGCTGCCGGCGCCCCCGCCCCCCGCCGAGAAGCCGAGGATCCCCACCCGCGACGGCTTCGAGGTCGACGACCACACCGAACGCGGCCTGCCGCCGGTCTTCACCACGATCCCCACCAAGGAGAAGATCGTCTTCCTCACCATCGACGACGGCGGCGAGAAGGACCGCCGCTTCCTGAAGATGATGAGCGACCTGAAGATCCCGTACACCGCCTTCCTCAGCGACTACCTGGTGAAGGACGACTACGCCTACTTCAAGAAGATGCAGGCCCGGGGCGTCACCCTGAACAACCACACCCTCACCCACCCGTACCTCCCCGGCCTCTCCTACGCCGAGCAGAAGCACGAGATCTGCGGCATGCAGAAGGTCATCCGCAAGCGGTACGGGAAGCGCCCCGCCGTCTTCCGCCCGCCCTTCGGCAACTACAACCAGGACACCCTGGTCGCCGCCAAGAGCTGCGGCGTCACCCACGTCCCGCTCTGGAACGAGGAGGTCTTCGTCGACCACTGGGACTACCGCGAGTGGGACCGGAAGATCCACCGCGGCGACATCGTCCTCACCCACTTCCGGGGCACCGAGGACTGGGACGGCACCATGCCCGACATGATCCGCCGCTTCCTGGACAAGATCACCGCCGAGGGATACGCGGTGGCCCGCCTGGAGGACTACCTGTGAGGCGGCGCCGGCGGGCCGGGGCGGCCGGCGCCCCCCTGGCGGCCACCCTGGCCGCCGCCGCCCTGCTCGCCGCCTGCGCCCCGGCCGGCACCCCCGCGGCCGGGGCGCGGGCGGGCGGGGGCGGGGTGGACGGCGGGGTGGGCGGCGGCGGGACGGGCGGTGTGGGGACAGGAGGTGTGGGGACGGGTGGTGCAGGGACAGGTGGTCTGCCGCCCGTCCTCGACCACGTCCCCACCCGCGACCGCGTCGTCTTCCTCACCTACGACGACGGCGCCGAACGCGACCCCGGCTTCCCCGCCTTGGTCCGCGACCGGCGGCTGCCGGTCACCCTGTTCCTCACCGACACGGTCGCCGGACCGGCGTACGGCCACTTCGCCCAGCTGCGCTCGGTCGGCGCGAGCCTCCAGAACCACACCCTGGACCACCCCGCCCTGCGCGGCCTGCCCTACGTCGGCCAGCGTGCCGAGATCTGCGGCCAGCAGCGCAAACTGAAGTCCCGCTTCGGCGTCCGCCCCCGCCTCCTCCGCCCGCCCTACGGCCGCTACGACACGGCCACCCTGCGCGCGGCCGCCGACTGCGGCGTCACGGCGGTCGTCCTGTGGCGCGCCGCACCGGACCCGACCGGCACCCTGACCTTCACCCACGGCGAGCCCCGGCTCCGCCCCGGCGACATCATCGCCATCGACCCCGACCGCCCGAAGGGCCCGTCGCTGACGGCACGCACGGAGCGGGTGCTGCGGGAGATCGAGCAGCGGGGGCTGCGGGTGGGGCGCCTTGAGGACTACCTGTGACTTTCCAGCGCCAGCGCCGTCCGGTGCGTGTTCTGAGCACCTCCGGCGTTCGCGGACGGGGCCGCGCGGGCCGAAGCGGGGTCCGGGGGCGGCGCCCCGCGGCGGACGCCCACCCCGAGGCCGGGCGTCAGGCACCCCGGCATCCACCGGCATCCACCAGCGAATCCCCGCCGACGCGCCGCGGGCATTGGCACTCCGCTTGACCGAGTGCTAACCGCGGTCATAGTCTCAGGTCTGGCACTCCCCCCAGGAGAGTGCCAACACAGCGACGGGCAGGTCCGGCACCCGCGACGACGGATCCACCTGGTCGCCACCTCAGACAGTTAACCCCGTGAGATCTCCGAAGGGGGAGGTCGGATCGTGACGACCGCCAGCTCCAAGGTTGCCATCAAGCCGCTCGAGGACCGCATCGTGGTCCAGCCGCTCGACGCCGAGCAGACCACGGCCTCGGGCCTGGTCATTCCGGACACTGCCAAGGAGAAGCCCCAGGAGGGCGTCGTCCTGGCCGTGGGCCCGGGCCGCTTCGAGGACGGCAACCGTCTTCCGCTCGACGTCTCCGTCGGTGACGTCGTGCTCTACAGCAAGTACGGCGGCACCGAGGTGAAGTACAACGGCGAGGAGTACCTCGTCCTCTCGGCCCGCGACGTGCTCGCGATCATCGAGAAGTAGTTCACCCGAAGCCCTGGCTTCGAACCTCGCTTTACAGCTGCGCCCCTGGCCCCCGCCACCACTATGAAGCCGGGCGCCCGGGGCGCAGTGCCGTATAACCCCAAGATTTCCGGAAGAGGGCTCACGCTCCCATGGCGAAGATCCTGAAGTTCGACGAGGACGCCCGTCGCGCCCTTGAGCGCGGCGTCAACAAGCTCGCTGACACGGTGAAGGTGACGATCGGCCCCAAGGGCCGCAACGTCGTCATCGACAAGAAGTTCGGCGCCCCCACCATCACCAACGACGGTGTCACGATCGCCCGCGAGGTCGAGATCGAGGACCCGTACGAGAACCTCGGCGCCCAGCTGGTGAAGGAGGTGGCGACCAAGACCAACGACATCGCGGGTGACGGTACGACCACCGCCACCGTGCTGGCCCAGGCGCTGGTCCGCGAGGGCCTGAAGAACGTCGCCGCGGGTGCCTCCCCGGCGCTGCTCAAGAAGGGCATCGACGCGGCCGTCAAGGCGGTCTCCGAGGAACTCCTCGCCACCGCCCGCCCGATCGACGAGAAGTCCGACATCGCCGCCGTCGCCGGTCTGTCCGCCCAGGACAGCCAGGTCGGCGAGCTGATCGCCGAGGCGATGGACAAGGTCGGCAAGGACGGTGTCATCACCGTCGAGGAGTCCAACACCTTCGGTCTGGAGCTGGACTTCACCGAGGGCATGGCCTTCGACAAGGGCTACCTGTCGCCGTACTTCGTGACGGACCAGGAGCGCATGGAGGCCGTCCTGGAGGACGCCTACATCCTGATCAACCAGGGCAAGATCTCCTCCATCCAGGACCTGCTGCCGCTGCTGGAGAAGGTCATCCAGGCCAACTCCTCCAAGCCGCTGCTGATCATCGCCGAGGACGTCGAGGGCGAGGCCCTGTCGACCCTGGTCGTGAACAAGATCCGCGGCACGTTCAACGCGGTGGCCGTCAAGGCCCCCGGCTTCGGCGACCGCCGCAAGGCGATGCTCCAGGACATGGCGGTCCTCACCGGCGCCACGGTCATCTCCGAGGAGGTCGGCCTCAAGCTCGACCAGGTCGGCCTGGACGTGCTCGGCACCGCCCGCCGCATCACCGTCACCAAGGACGACACCACCATCGTCGACGGGGCCGGCGAGAAGGCGGACGTCGAGGGCCGCGTCAACCAGATCAAGGCCGAGATCGAGGCCACGGACTCCGACTGGGACCGCGAGAAGCTCCAGGAGCGCCTCGCCAAGCTGGCCGGCGGCGTGTGCGTGATCAAGGTCGGCGCCGCCACCGAGGTGGAGCTGAAGGAGCGCAAGCACCGTCTGGAGGACGCCATCTCCGCGACCCGCGCCGCGGTCGAGGAGGGCATCGTCTCCGGTGGCGGCTCCGCGCTGGTCCACGCCGTCAAGGTGCTCGAGGGCAACCTCGGCAAGACCGGCGACGAGGCCACCGGTGTCGCGGTGGTCCGCCGCGCCGCCGTCGAGCCGCTGCGCTGGATCGCCGAGAACGCCGGCCTGGAGGGCTACGTCATCACCTCCAAGGTCGCCGAGCTCGACAAGGGCCAGGGCTTCAACGCCGCCACCGGCGAGTACGGCGACCTGGTCAAGGCCGGCGTCATCGACCCGGTGAAGGTCACCCGCTCCGCCCTGGAGAACGCCGCGTCCATCGCCTCCCTCCTCCTGACGACCGAGACCCTGGTCGTCGAGAAGAAGGAAGAGGAAGAGCCGGCCGCCGCGGGCCACAGCCACGGCCACAGCCACTGAGGCCCTCCGCTCCGCACGCCGGTGCCCGGCATCCCTCACGGGGTGCCGGGCACCGGCGCGTCGGGCGCGTTGTCAGTGGGCTCGGGCATGCTGTGAGCAGGACTGGGGGAGGGGGCGCGGTGCGTACACCGGTCAGGGGCGAGGTGTGGGTCGAGTACGGGCAGACCTGGGTGGAGAGCGATCCGGACGGCCGTATTCCGTTGCTCCACGAGACGTTCGCGGGCCAGGAGCAAGGGCTGTGCGGGGCCGCCACGCCCGGCTTCCTGTCGCTGATCACCGGACTCCACACCGGCTACGTCGACTGCACGGTGGAGACGCACGACGCGGAACCCGCCCTGGACCCGGCCTGGCAGGAGGTCGTCGAGGCGTCCTTCCGGCCGGTGTCGGAGCGGACCCGCCTGGCGCGGTGGGACCTCGGACTGCCGCTCACCGACCACCGGGTGCGCTACTGCGCCCGGGACATGGACGAGGGACAGCAGCGGGACACCCGTTCCCCCGGAGAGACACCGGCCGACGCCTACCTCCTCCAGTTCTGGCCCGCCCCGCCCGCCCCGGCCCGGGTACTGCGCCAGACCTCGCCGCACGCCGCCTACTGGCACGACTTCGCACGCGAACTCCCCCCGCCGCCCACCCCCGAGCAGCGCGCCGAGGCCGAACGCCGGGCCGCGGCGGCCGAGGCCCGCGCCGCCGAGCGGCGGCGCCTGCACCGCGAGCGCTGGGAATGGGGCGGCCGGCTCCCGAGCGACACCCTGCGCACGGTGGGCGGCAACGTCCGCGGCCTGCTGAGCTTCGACCCCGACCTGGTGCACACGCTGGATGCGGTGGGACCCGACGTCCAGCGCCGGGTGGCGCTCCTGGCCGCGCACCGCGCCTGCGAGACGGCGGGCCTGACCGACCTGCCGTGGATCACCCGGGCGCTCACCGCCCTCGCCGAGGGACGCCCACTCCCGCCGCCGTTCGACGACCCCGACGACCAGAGCGCGATGTGGGACGCCCTGCGGACCGCCACCCGCACCCCGGGCCGGTCGGTGCGCCAAGCGACACCCCCCAAGCGAGCGCCGTACCGCCCGCCGAAGCCTCCGGCCCGGCCCGGGACCCGGTGGGTACCGGCCCCGCGGCCCGCACCGCCGGACGCCGCGCCGCCCCCGCCGGGGCTCGGCCGCCCGCTGGGCCACTTCGAACCGGCCGAGGCCGGCGAAACACCGGGCTCGGAACCTCTGGAGCCCGGCTCCCCGGTCCTCGCCGCGGTGCTGCACCCGACCGGCACCCGCCCCCCGGCCCGCCCCATCTCCCAGCCCCACTACGCCCTCCCCACCCTCCCCGCCGCCGCCCACCCCGACCCGCTGCGCGCGGCGCTGGACGCGGTCTGGCACGCGCTCGGCACCCACGGCGAGCACTACCCGCGGCTGCTCGCGGAGGTCCGCGCCCTGTGCGGCGGCACGTGACCGCGCCGGCTGCTAAGCCGGCCCCCGCCCCGACACGTTGGCCGTGATCAGCCGCAGCAACTGCTTGGCCGTGGCGTCCTGTTCCGGCGTCAGCCCCATCGCGTCGCCGATGGCGAGCGGCACCTCGGCGGCCCGTTCCCGCAGCGCGGCCCCGGCGTCGGTGAGGCGGATGGCGACCGAGCGCTCGTCGTCGGCCCGGCGCTCGCGCAGCAGCAGGCTCGCCGCCTCCAGTCGCTTCAGCAGCGGGGACAGGGTGCTGGACTCCAACTGGAGCGCCGTGCCCAGGTCCCGGACGGAGATCGAGTCCCGCTCCCACAGCACGAGCAGCACGAGGTACTGCGGATAGGTCAGGCCGAGCGCGTCGAGCAGCGGCCGGTAGCGCGCGGTGACCGCGCGGGAGGCGGCGTACAGGGCGAAGCAGAGCTGGTCGTCCAGGAGCAGGGACCCCAGCGGGGGCCCGGACTCAGGCGGTTCGGCGGAGGTCGTGCGCACGGTGCGGCTCCCGGTTCAGGCACGGTTCACGGCGCGTCCATGCTATCGGAATCCTGTCGGACGCGAGTTAGTTGCGCACGACTTAATCGAGCGCTACGTTTCTGTCGTGCCGCCGCTTCCCGGTGAATCCGCCGGAGGGGCCGAGGCGGCACGCGCGAACCGAGGAGTCCGCCATGAGCGACGCCGCCGCCCCCGCCCGTCCCGTTCTGGAGCCCGCCGCCCAGGCGTTCGTCGAGGCCACCGCGAACCCGCCCTACCTGTTCGACCTCGGCCCCGCCGAGGGCCGCAAGACGGTGGACGAGGTCCAGTCCGGCGAGACGGCGCTGCCCGCCGTCGACGAGGAGTGGATCACCGTCGAGGGCGGCCCCACCGGCCAGGTCCGCGCCCGGATCGTCCGCCCCGCCGGCACCGAGGGCACCCTGCCGGTGATCCTCTACATCCACGGCGCCGGCTGGGTCTTCGGCAACGCCCACACCCACGACCGCCTGGTCCGCGAACTCGCCGTCGGCGCGAACGCGGCCGTGGTCTTCCCCGAGTACGACCTCTCCCCCGAGGCCCGCTACCCGGTCGCCATCGAGCAGAACTACGCGGTCGCCCGCTGGATCGTCACCGAGGGCGCCGCCAAGAACCTGGACGGCACCCGCCTCGCGGTGGCCGGCGACTCCGTCGGCGGCAACATGACCGCCGCCCTCACCCTGATGGCCAAGGAGCGCGGCGACGTCTCCCTGGTCCAGCAGGTGCTGTTCTACCCGGTGACCGACGCGAGCTTCGACACGCCGTCCTACCACCAGTTCGCCGAGGGCTACTTCCTGCGCCGCGACGGCATGCAGTGGTTCTGGGACCAGTACACGACGGACGCGGCCGAGCGGGCGCAGATCACCGCCTCCCCGCTGCGCGCCACCACCGAGCAGCTCACCGGCCTGCCGCCCGCGCTGGTCATCACCGGCGAGGCGGACGTCCTGCGGGACGAGGGCGAGGCGTACGCCAACAAGCTGCGCGAGGCCGGCGTGGCCGTCACGGCCGTCCGCTACCAGGGCATCATCCACGACTTCGTGATGCTCAACGCCCTGCGTGAGACGCACGCCGCCGAGGCCGCCATCACGCAGGCGGTCACCGTTCTGCGCACGGCACTGTCCACCGACTGACCCGGCCCACCACACCGTGGCCCGGCCCCCGCGCACCCGCTCCGGGGCCGGGCCGAGGCAATCCCGCCCCGGGGTCTCTTCGCGACCGGTAGCGCCCCTGCCAGCAGCAGACCGAGCCCGTTCGGTGACCACGTCGAGGTGCACCTGGTCAGCGCCACGGGCGAACCACTCGACCGGCCGTGGCGGATGCCGGTACGGCTCGCGGCCGGCGACGAGCAGAGCGCGGATCCTTGTCCCGGAGACGCTGTCCGCCTTCCCCGCGCTCACCACCGAGATCGTCCGTCATGGCGTGGTGCTGAGCTGATGGCGACGGAAGCACCGTGCCTCGCGCCGCTGACCCTCGGCGACAGGCATCTCGCCGGCCGGATGGACGTCCTACTGGCGGAGACGGAAGGCCGGGATCGCCGCGCGGAGCCCGCCCGGAGTGACGCCGTGGAAACGGGCTCGGAGAGCATGTCCGGCCTTGCTACCGTCGGATCACTGACCGTTCCGGCCGAGGAGCAAAAAGCCTCATGCATGATGCCCGCGTTCTGATCGACATGGGTGAAGAAGCCGTCCGCCGTCTGGCTCGCCGCGGCTACACCCTGGACCTCTCCTCCCTGGAGAGTCTTCAGTCCCGTCGGAACCAGAGCATCCAGTCCGGCGACGAGTTGCGCTCCGAGGCCAAGCGGGTGGCGCAGGAGGTCCAGCAGACGGCGAAGGCAGGCGGCGACATCTCCGCGCTCAAGGACACGGCCCGCAAGCTCAAGGAGCAGATCCGCGAGACCGAGGCCGAGCTGGAGAGGACTCAGGAGGAGCTGACCGGGCTGCTCCTGGGCATCCCGAACCTGCCGTCGGACGACGCGCCCGACGGGGACTCGGAGGAGTTCGCGGTCGAACAGCGCCGTGTCGGCAACCCGCCGGCCTTCCCCTTCGAGCCCAAGGACCATGTGGACCTCGGCGAGGGCATGGGAATTCTGGACTTCGGCCGCGCGACCAAGCTGTCCGGCCCGCGCTTCAGCGTCCTGCGGGGCGTCGGCGCGGCCCTGGAACGGGCTTTGGTGACGCTGTTCCTGGACCTGCACACCCGCCGCCACGGCTACGTCGAACACGCGGTGCCCTTCCTGGTCACCCGCAAGACGATGACCGGCACCGGCCAGCTGCCGAAGTTCGAGGAGGACCTGTTCAAGACGGGCGTCGCGGACCGGGACCTGTTCCTGATCCCGACTGCCGAGGTCCCGCTCACCAACCTGTACGCCGACGAGATCATTCCGCCCGCCGAGCTGCCGGTCGCCCTGACCGCGCACACGCCGTGTTTCCGCTCGGAAGCCGGCTCGTACGGCCGGGACACCCGCGGCCTGATCCGCCAGCACCAGTTCTCCAAGGTGGAGATGGTCCGTATCACCACCGCGGACCAGGCGCGTGCGGAGATGGAGAAGATGGTCGGCCACGCGGAGGCCTGCCTGAAGGAGCTGGACCTGGCCTACCGGGTCGTCACGCTCGCCGCGGGCGACACCGGTTTCTCCGCACAGCTCACCTACGACATCGAGGTGTGGCTGCCGAGCCAGGGCACCTACCGCGAGATCTCCTCGGTCTCGGACTTCGGTACCTTCCAGGGCCGTCGCGGGGGCATCCGCACCCGCGACGAGAACGGCAAACCAACCCCGGCCGCCACCGTCAACGGCTCCGGCCTGCCCATCGGCCGCACCCTGGCCGCCGTACTGGAGCAGCACCAGCAGGCCGACGGCTCGGTCCTGCTGCCCGAAACCCTCGTCAAGTACCTCGGCTACCGCCGGATCAAGGCGGACGGAACGCCCTCGGAGGCACCGGAGGTCGCTCGGGTCATCGAGGAAGGAACGCGCCCGTAGAACCGGACCGCTCAGCCGATGAGCTCGCGTCCGGCAGTACGGCCCCGTCCCGTACGGCGACCTCCGCCCACACCGTCTTCCCGGGCCCGCCGACCCGTTCGGACACGCCCCAGGCTCCGGCGAGCGCGGTCACCAGCAGCAGGCCGCGCCCGCTGTCCGCGCCGGGATCGCCGTCCGTCGGCCGCGGCAGACGCTCCCCGCGGGCGTCGTCGACCTCAATGTGTACGAGTCCGAGGTCGGGGCGGGCCAGTAGCCGCAGCTCGGCGTCCCGGCCGGGCACTCGTCCGTGGGTGACGGCGTTGGCGGTCAGCTCGGCGACGATCAGTTCGACGGTGTCGTGCACCGGGCTGCCGTACGCCCAGCCCCACGCGTCCATCCACTGTGAGGCGAGTCGCCGGGCGAGCCGGGCGCCGCGGGGTGTGGCGGAGAACCGAAGGGCGAAGGGGGGAGTGTCCATGCATCGACGATCGGAGCCGGTGGGCCTTCCTGACCAGGGGTTTCGGTCAGACGGTCCGGTTCTGTAGGGGTGGGCGGGGTTTCCGTACGGCGAGTACAGCGAGTACAGCGTGTCTCGTCGCCGACGGGCCGGAAGAGGGTGGCCTGTACGTGGTCGCCCTCGCACTCGCGGAGGGCGGACAGGCGGGCGGAGGTCGCGGACGCGGCTCGCGGTCCGCGAGTGCCGGGGGTGCCGGGGGTGTTCTCCCGTACGGGCGGTACCTCGCGCAGCAGGTAACGCAGCAGGCCGCCGGGGCGGTGGACCGGGGCTCCGTCCTCGGGCAGGCCGCGCAGGATGTGGGTACGTACGGCGGTGGGGAGATGCCCGGCGGCGAGCCAGCGGTCGGTCAGCGCGGCCAGTTCGGCGTGCATGGCCCGGGGAATGTGACGCAGGGCGGGGGAGAGGGCGGGGAAAGCGGCGACGAGGGCGAGGGCCTCGTCGCTCGCGGGGGGTTCGGGGGGTTGGTGGGAGGTGTTCTCACCGAAGTCTTGAGTGGGATGACCGTCGGCGGGCGGGGTGGTCGGCGCACCGGCGGCCGGTTCCCGAGGACCCGGTACGACCTGCGGCGACACGGCGGCGGGCTCCCGAGCCAGCAGCTTGGCGGCCTCGGCGGCGCTCAACGGCGTACTGGACACGAGCTGTTGGGTGGACCACAGACCGCCGGGCCCCTGTACACGGCGCTCGTGCACGAACCCCTCCTCCTTGAGCTGGCGCTTGGCCCGGCCGAAGGCACCGGCACCGATGCGGGCTCGGTCGGCGGTACGGGAGAGGGACTCGCGGGCGCCCTCGGGAAGGGACAGCTGCCAGGTGAGCAGGCGCACGGCGTCGGAGGACAGCCGGGGGTGCCGGATGATGTCGTGCGAGAACTGGGAGAAGGCGCGCGAGGGCGCGATAAGGTGCCGGTAAATCACGGGTGGGGCCTTCCACTGGTGGTCCAGGTCCTCGTGGACGGCTGCAACCGTCGCGGGGACCGCTTTCGTTGTGACGACGGTACTGCACGGAAAGTGCTCACGCGTACGCGTTGCGTGAAGGCGATTGACCTGCGCGGGGCCCGTGCACCGCCCTACTCTCCGATTACGGAGCGCGATCGATCGGACGCAAAGGGGCGCGGTGGATGAACGCGGGCGCGGACTCGGGCGCGGGTGTTGCGGAGCTGGGTGACTCCCGTGGGGGTTTCCTGAAGTGCTTCGGGTGCCAGGTGAAGCTGTTCCGGGAGGCGGCAGGGCTCACGCAGGCGCAGTTGGGCGCGCTGGTGGGGTACAGCGAGGCGCAGGTCGCGGCGGTGGAGCAGGGACGGCGCATTCCGAAGCCGGACCTGATCGACGCGATCGACCGGGCGGTGGGCGCGCGGGGCGTGCTGATGGCCATGAAGAAGGAGGTGGCCAAGGCCCGGTATCCGTCGTTCTTCCAGCGGTACGCGGAGCTGGAGGCGGAGGCGGTCGAACTGCATGCCTACGCCAGCCATGTGATCAAAGGGCTGTTGCAGACGGAGGAATACGCGCGGGCGGTCTTCCGCATGTGGCGTCCGCTGCAGGACGACGAAGCGATCGAGCAGGGGGTGGCAGCGCGTATGGAGCGACAGAAGCTCTTTGCCCGGCGCCCGGCGCCACTCCTGAGCTTTGTCATTGAGGAGCACGTGCTGCGGCGCCCCCTGGGCGGCCGCCAGGTACTGCTCGGTCAACTGGAACAGCTCCTGCTCTACGGGCACCAGCGCAATGTCGAGTTGCAGGTGATGCCGACGGACCGCGACGAACATGCCGGTCTGGCCGGTCCGTTCACGTTGATCCACTCGGTGGATCAGCGCAGGATGGCTTACGTGGAGGTACAGGACATGAGTGCCCTGTACGCGGACCCGAAGAAGGTGAGTCAGCTGGAGGCGACGTACGGCGTGCTCCGCGCGCAGGCGCTGACTCCCAGGGACTCCCTGGCCTTCGTCGAGAAGCTGTTGGGAGAGCTATGAGGGCAAGCACCGGCAAGCTGGGATGGTTCAAGAGCAGCTACAGCGCAGGCAACGGCGGTGACTGCGTCGAGGTCGCGTGCACGGGCTCAGCCGTGCTGATACGTGACTCCAAACGGCCGGAAGAGGCACAGTTCTCCGTCGGAGCCGAAGAGTGGGCGGTGTTCGTGCGGATGGCGGTGTGCGGTTGAGACGCCGCTGAGAGGGGCGGCCGGGTGCCCGGCCGCCCCTCTTCCGCGCGCAACGCGCTCCCCTCACACCGCCACCGGCAACTCCCCGCCCAGCCACTGGGTCATCGTCCGCACATACGTGGCCGTCAGATGGTCGTCGTTGCGGTACACGACCACGCTGCCGATGACCGCCGGACACTCCCCGCCCCGGCACAGCATCGACGTCGCGTCGATCACCGACGCCCCGCCGACCTCCCGGGCCGCCACCTCACCGACCTGCTCGAAGCCGAGCGCGTCGCTCTTCGCGGTGGCGCAGTCCGCGAGGGAGTCCATCGCGCCCGAGACGCAGGACGGCACGTCCTGCCCGGGGTGCGGGTTGTCGGCGAAGGCCAGCACCCGCGCCCCGGCGCCGGTCAGCCGCCGCAGCGTCTTCGCGTAGCCCTCCTCGGTCAGTTCGGCGCCCGCCGTCTCGCCGAGCCGCTGCCCGTCGCTCGACACGGGCGTGGTCGCCCGCGCCCCCGTCACCACCAGGGCCGGTTCCTCGGCCGCGATCCGCCGCAGCGCCGACTCCCGCCAGGTGTCGCACTCGGTGTACGCCCGCTTCAGCTGCGTCGCCCACATCGTCACCTCGGCCGGTGAGCACGCCGACTTGGTCAGCACCTCCAGGCGCCAGCCCCGCCGCTCGGCGATGGCCGTCAGCGCCGGCGTCCACTGGACGGCGTGTGAGTCGCCGAACAGCACCACGGTGGTGTCGGACGAGGTGTCACCGTAGACGCACCCCGAGGCCAGGGCGCTGTCCAACTGGTCCACCAGACAGTCGTCGTGCGCCGCGTCCACGTCGTCCTCGGCCGTCTCCGGCAACGGCCGCAGTGCGTCGGCGCTGCGCTGGAGATCGGTGTCGCCCGCCGACAGCACCGCTGCGCCGGGCGCGTCCGCCGCCTCGGCCAGCCGGGTGCCCGGCACCGCGGTCCAGGACACCGCCCCGCACAGCACCGCGCCCGCCGTGCAGGCCGCGCCCAGCACCAGACCGGAACGGTGCGGCCGGACCGCCCGCTCGGGGGCGTGCCGGAAGCGGTTCTCCACGTAACGGTGGGTCAGCGCGGCCGGTATCCAGGACAGGGCGACCGCGAGCAGCGCCACCGACAGCGGCGGCTCGCCCAGCCACACCGCGGTGAAGGCGAGGAACGGCCAGTGCCACAGGTACCAGGAGTACGAGACCCGGCCGACGTACCGGACGGGGGCGAGGGAGAGCAGGCGGCCCGCCGGGGTGTCCACGGCCACCGCGCCGGCCGCGATCACCGCCGCCGCCCCGAGCACCGGCAGCAGCGCCCACGGCCCGGGGAAGGCGGTGTCCTCCCCGAACCGCAGCGCCGCGCCGCCGATCCCCGCGACCCCGGCGAGCCCCGCCGCCCCGGCCGCCCACCTGGGCACCCGCCGCCACCAGCCGCCCGGCACCAGCGCCAGCAGCCCGCCGGCCGCCAGTTCCCAGTACCGGGTGCCGGTGGAGAAGTACGCCGCACCGGCCGCCTGCCGGGTGAGCGTGACGGCGTACCAGAAGGAGACGGCCGCCGTCACCGCGAGCACCAGGGCCAGCCGGGGCCGGACGTCCCGGCCGCGGCGTCGGCACCACCACGCCACCGCGATCAGCAGCAGCGGCCACACCACGTAGAACTGCTCCTCGACCGCCAGCGACCAGAAGTGCTGGACCGGGCTGGCCGCGGTGCCCAGCGCCGAGTAGTCGACCGCCTCGGCCGCCTGCCGCCAGTTGACCGCGTACAGCGCGGCGGCGACCACGTCCAGGAAGACGCCGCGCAGATCGGCGGGCGGGACCAGCAGCCAGGCGGCCAGCACCACCGCGGCCAGCACGGTCAGCGCCGAGGGCAGCAGACGGCGCATCCGGCGGGCGTAGAACCCGGTCAGCGAGACCCGGCCGGTGCGGCCCAGTTCCCGTACCAGCAGACCGGTGATGAGGAAACCCGAGATCACGAAGAAGACGTCGACCCCGGCATAGCCGCCGGCCAGCCGGTCCGCACCGGCGTGGTACAGCAGCACCAGCCCGATCGCGAGCGCCCGCAGCCCCTCGATGTCGGGCCGGAAGCCGGGACGGGACGCGGGTACGGGGCCGGGTCTGTGCCGGGGCTGCATCACCTCCGGCGCCGCACCGCTCCCGCTCCCGTTTCCGCTCATGATCCGGCCGTCGTACATCCCCCTTCGCTATCACCCCTGGCTGTGCGCCGTCCGGGCCCTCGGATCACTGCGGCCCGTACTTCCGGGTCCGCGAGCTGACCGCCCCCAGCACGCCCCGCGGCACCAGCTTCGCGGCGCCCATCAGCGCCTTGTAGCGGGGGTCGGGGATCGACAGCGACTTGCCCCGGGCCAGGTCGTCGAGGGCCGCCGCGACCAGCTTGTCGGCGTCCAGCCACATCCAGTTCGGGATGGTGTCGGTGCCCATCCCGGCCCGCTCGTGGAACTCGGTGCGCACGAAGCCGGGGGCCAGCGCCATCAGCCGTACGCCGCTGCCGGCCAGGTCCCGCGCCGCGCCCTGCGTGAACTGCACGACCCACGCCTTGGAGGCGCCGTACGTGCCGCGCGGCACGAAGGCGGCGACCGAGGCCACGTTGACCACGCCGCCCCGGCCGCGCTCGCGCATCGCCTCGGCCGCCGCCGACGTGAGCCGCAGCACCGCCTCGCAGTGCACCTTGAGCATCCGCAGCTCGTCGGCCATGGAGACGTCGAGATAGCGGCCCTTGTTGCCGAAGCCGGCATTGTTGATCAGCAGGTCGACCGGGTTCTTGCGGTCGCCCAGCCGGGCGGTCACCGACTCGATGCCCGCGTCCTCGGCCAGGTCGGCGGTCAGCACCTCGGCCTCGATACCGTGCCGGTCGTGCAGCTCGGTCGCCTGCTCGCGCAGCCGTTCGGTGTTCCGGGCGACCAGCACCAGGTCGTGCCCGTCGGCCGCCAGCCGCCGCGCGAACGCGGCGCCGATGCCTGACGTCGATCCCGTAATCAATGCCGTTGTCATGGCGCAACATTAGTGACCCGGACTGTCGGCGTCCGGATCGCTCACCGAGCCTTCGACCAGTGAAGCGCCGGTGAAGGAGCGGCGGGCGGCTCCGGTCGGGACGACGGCTCGGAAACGACGGGCGGCCCCGGTCAGGACGACGGCTCGGAAACGGCGGCGGGCGGCTGGTCAGGGCGGCTGGTCAGGGAGCCCGCATGCGGCGAGCGGGATGGTCAGGACGGCTCGGGTACGGCGGCCGTCCGCAGACCCGCCGCGTACGCCCGTGCCTGGGCCAGCGCCACCGGATGCAGTGCCTCGCCCGCCGCCAGCAGCCCCGGCAGCAGCTCCCGCTCGGTGGTCACCGCGCGGAACTGCGTCGCCACCGTCACCTCGTGACCGGGCCGGTGCACGATCTCGACCGGGTCGCCCGCCCGCACCTCGCCGGGCACGATCACCCGCAGGTACGCCCCGGGCGCGCCCTTCTGCGTGAACCGCCGCACCCAGCGTTTCTCACCCAGATGGCCCTGGAAGGTGCGGCAGGGGATGCGCCCGCAGGTGACTTCGAGGACCAGGTCCGGGCCGATCCGCCAGCGCTCGCCGATCAGCGCCCCGGAGACGTCGATGCCGACGGTGGTGAGGTTCTCGCCGAACGCGCCGGCGCGCAGCGGGCGCCCCAGTTCGCGCTCCCAGTCGTCGAGGTCCTCGCGGGCCACCGCGTACACCGCCTGGTGGTCGCCGCCGTGGTGCCGGGTGTCGCAGACCGTGTCCCCGGCGACCCCGCTCGCCCCGTCCGGGCCCGGCGCCGCGATCCGCACCGGCCCGGCGGCCGGCCGCTTGTCGATGCCGGTCACCCCTTGCGGATGATCCGTGTACGGCACGGTCTCGGCACGGCCCACATTCACCGACAGAAGCCTCATGACGGCACGGTAGACGAGCCTCGCCAAAGCGTCGACGCATTTATCGTGCCCGTATCAAAGGTTCGCTTATCCTCAACGGTGTGATCGAGGCTCGTCATCTCCGCGTGCTGCGCGCCGTGGCCGCCACCGGCTCCTTCTCGGCGGCGGGGCGCGCGCTGGGCTGCACCCAGCCCGCGGTCAGCCAGCAGATGAAGGCCCTGGAGGCGTCCGTCGGCACGCCCCTGCTGGTCCGCGGTCCGCGCGACATGCGGCTGACCCAGGCCGGCGAGGCGCTGGTCCGGCACGCCGCGGGCATCCTGGCCGGGCTGACCGCCGCCGAGGAGGAGGTCGCCGCCATCGCCGGGCTGCGCGCCGGCCGGGTCCGGCTGGTCTCCTTCCCCAGCGGCAGCTCCACCCTGGTCCCCACCGCGCTGGCCGCGCTGCGCGCCGCCCACCCCGGCACCCGGGTCTCCCTGGAGGAGGCCGAACCCCCCGCCTCGGTCGAACTGCTGCGCGAGGGCGACTGCGACGTGGCGCTCACCTTCCGTTACGAGGGGGCGGCCGGCGGCGCCGAGGAGTGGGACGACCTGGTGGTCCGGCCGCTGCTGACCGACCGGCTGGTGGCCCTCGTGCCCGAGGGGCACTCGCTCGCCCGCGCGGAGTCCGTCGCCATCGGGGAGCTGGCCGGGGAGCCGTGGATCGCGGGCTGCCCGCGCTGCCGGGGGCAGCTGGTCGCGGTGTGCGAGACGGCCGGTTTCTCCCCCCGGATCGATTTCGCGACCGACGACTATCCGGCGGTCGTCGGCCTGGTCGGGGCCGGCCTCGGGGTCGCCGTACTGCCCCAGCTCGCGGTCGAGTCGGTACGGCCGCGCGGTGCCCGCACGGTACGCCTGGAGCCGGTCGTGCGGCGCGAGATCGTCGCCCTCACGCTGCCCGACCTGGCACAGGTGCCGGCCGTGACGGCGACGCTGGACGAGCTGGAGCGGGCCGCGCGGCACTGACGCGCGCGTGCCACGCACGACGCCCGGAGAAACGTTCCTTCAGCTGTTTGGGGCGGAGTCCGCGCCGCCGGCCGCCGAGGCGGCCGGCACCAGACGGTTGCGCGCCCGCCCCATGAGTTCCTCGCGTTCGTCCTCGGTCAGGCCGCCCCACACGCCGTACGGCTCGCGCACCGCCAGCGCGTGCGCGGCGCACTCGGCGCGCACCGGGCACCGCATGCAGACCTCCTTGGCCGAGTTCTCACGAGCGCTGCGGGCCGCGCCGCGCTCCCCTTCGGGATGGAAGAAGAGCGAGCTGTCCACCCCGCGGCAGGCGGCCAGCAACTGCCAGTCCCACAGGTCCGCGTTAGGTCCGGGAAGGCGGGAGAAATCTGCCATTGCGTGACCTCTTGTAACCGATATGGGTGGATGCCAGGGGTCCAGCACCCACGACCGTACAACTACGATCTAAGGAGATGAAAATATGACTCATTGCGAATCTAGTGCCAGACACCTCCAAAGCGGAAGAAAAGCGTCTAAATGGGGCACGGGTTGTGGTGAAAGGTTGAGGGTCTCCGCGCGTGACTGCGTTGTGTCCGGCCCCTCACGTAGAGTGCCGAAGACGACACGCAGCCCCGTAACTCTTTCGAGTGACCGTCGTTGAGAGGGCGGAGGCGGTTGCAGGAACAAGCGCTCGGGCGGGCGTCCGAGACGGTGACCGCACAGGTGACGATTTCGTACCAGCCTGGAGGCTCAAGGTGACGCGCAGCAGCTGTGAGAGCCGCGGAGGACAGCCATGACATCCGTCCTCGTCTGCGACGACTCCCCGCTTGCCCGAGAGGCGCTCCGCCGCGCGGTCGCGACCGTGCCCGGCGTCGAGCGCGTGACGACGGCGGCCAACGGCGAGGAAGTGCTCCGCCGCTGGGGTGCCGACCGCTCGGACCTGATTCTGATGGACGTGCGCATGCCCGGTCTGGGCGGTGTCGAGACGGTCCGGCGGCTGCTGTCCGCCGACCCGGGCGCGCGCATCATCATGCTCACGGTCGCCGAGGACCTGGACGGCGTGGCCCTCGCGGTCGCCGCCGGCGCCCGTGGCTATCTGCACAAGGACGCCTCGCGCGCCGAACTGCGGGCCACGGTCACCCAGGCGCTCGCCGACCCGACCTGGCGGCTCGCCCCCCGGCGGCTGCGCTCGGCCGAGATGGGCGCCGCGCCCACCCTCACCGCGCGCGAGATCCAGGTCCTGGAGGGCATGAGCCACGGTCGCTCCAACGCGGAGATCGGCCGTGAGCTCTTCCTCTCCGAGGACACCGTCAAGACGCACGCCCGGCGGCTCTTCAAGAAGCTCGGCGCCTCGGACCGGGCACACGCGGTGGCGCTCGGCTTCCGGTGGGGCCTGGTCCGGTAGGGCCTGTCGGATGACAGGCCCCAGGGGCAGCTCCGTGCGGCGGAGACCCACGGGGCCCGGCGGAGGTGCGACAGACCCCGCTCACCGCCAGGTGAGTGGGGGTGACAAGCCGAACCGTCGGGTGCCCGCTGCTCGTTTCGGCGCCGATGCCGCATCCTTGAGGTGTGGAGTTCCTCGGGGACGAGTCGGTCGAGCGGGAGGGGAGGGCGCAGGGGATGAGTTCCGGCGCACCTGCTCATAACGCTTCGGTGCACAACAACGGACGCGGCGGAGCGGACCAGACGGCCGCAAGGCACCATGGACCGATGCGTGACGACGAGCCGGCCCCCGGGCAGGGGGGAACAGTCGGTGCGCTCGTCCACCGCGCCGTAGACGGGGACGAGCAGGCCACGCACGACCTGCTCGCCCATGTTCACCCCCTCGCGCTGCGCTACTGCCGCACCCGGCTGTCCCGGCTGCCCGGCGACGCGCGTCACTTCGTCGAGGACCTCGCCCAGGAGGTCTGCGTCGCCGTACTCCTGGCGCTGCCGCGCTACAAGGACACCGGACGCCCGTTCGAGGCGTTCGTCTTCGCCATCGCCGCCCACAAGGTCGCCGACCTGCAGCGCGCCGCGATGCGCGGCCCCGGCTCCACCGCCGTCCCCTCCGACGAGATGCCCGAGCGGCCCGACGACTCGCTCGGCCCCGAGGAGCGCGCCCTGCTCAGCAGCGACGCCGAGTGGGCCAAGAAACTGCTCGCCAACCTCCCCGACAACCAGCGGGAACTGCTGCTGCTGCGGATCGCGGTCGGGCTCACGGCCGAGGAGACCGGCCAGATGTTGGGAATGTCACCCGGCGCGGTCCGGGTGGCGCAGCACCGGGCGCTGAGCCGGCTCCGGGCCCTGGCCGAGCAGTAGTTGCTCCGTTCGTCACTTCGGTGAACGGACGGCCCGCCGCTTTCGTACGAACATACGGCTGCCCGGGTTGCCATGATCGTGGAATGAGACACCCGTGCTTCCCGTTAGCATGGACATCCGCACCGATCAAGGCCATTTGGGGAAGGTGTCATGACTGCGAACGTCGACGGAGTGCCCGGTAAATTCGCGACACTCGGGCTGACCTACGACGACGTGCTGCTGCTGCCGGGCGCCTCCGAGGTGCTTCCGAACGCGGTCGACACCTCGTCCCGCATCTCGCGCAACGTCCGGGTCAACATCCCGCTGCTCTCCGCGGCGATGGACAAGGTGACCGAGTCCCGCATGGCCATCGCGATGGCCCGCCAGGGCGGCGTCGGCGTGCTGCACCGCAACCTGTCCATCGAGGACCAGGCCAACCAGGTCGACCTGGTCAAGCGCTCCGAGTCCGGCATGGTGGCCAACCCCATCACCATCCACCCGGACGCCACCCTCGGCGAGGCCGACGCGCTGTGCGCCAAGTTCCGCATCAGCGGCGTGCCGGTCACCGACGACGCCGGCAAGCTGCTCGGCATCGTCACCAACCGTGACATGGCCTTCGAGACCGACCGGGCCCGGCGGGTGCGCGAGGTCATGACGCCGATGCCGCTGGTCACCGGCAAGGTCGGCATCTCCGGCGTGGACGCCATGGGTCTGCTGCGCCGCCACAAGATCGAGAAGCTGCCGCTGGTCGACGACGACGGCGTGCTCAAGGGTCTGATCACGGTCAAGGACTTCGTCAAGGCCGAGCAGTACCCGGGCGCCGCGAAGGACGCCGAGGGCCGGCTCATCGTCGGCGCCGCCGTGGGCGCCAGCCCCGAGGCGCTGGACCGGGCCCAGGCGCTCGCCCAGGCCGGCGCGGACTTCCTGGTCGTCGACACCTCGCACGGCCACAACAGCAACGCGCTGAGCTGGATGGCCAAGATCAAGTCGAGCGTCGGGATCGACGTCATCGGCGGCAACGTCGCCACCCGGGACGGCGCCCAGGCGCTGATCGACGCCGGTGTGGACGGCATCAAGGTGGGCGTCGGCCCCGGCTCCATCTGCACCACCCGGGTCGTCGCCGGCATCGGCGTCCCCCAGGTCACCGCCATCTACGAGGCGTCGCTGGCGGCCCGCGCGGCCGGTGTCCCGCTGATCGGCGACGGCGGCCTCCAGTACTCCGGCGACATCGGCAAGGCGCTGGCCGCCGGCGCCGACACGGTGATGCTGGGCAGCCTGCTCGCGGGCTGCGAGGAGTCGCCGGGCGAGCTCCAGTTCATCAACGGCAAGCAGTTCAAGTCGTACCGCGGCATGGGCTCGCTGGGTGCCATGCAGTCCCGCGGCCAGGGGAAGTCGTACTCCAAGGACCGCTACTTCCAGGCCGAGGTCGCCTCCGACGACAAGCTGGTGCCCGAGGGCATCGAGGGCCAGGTGCCCTACCGGGGCCCGCTGGCCAACGTGCTGCACCAGCTCGTCGGCGGCCTGCGCCAGACCATGGGGTACGTGGGTGCGGCCACCATCGAGGAGATGGAGTCCAAGGGCCGGTTCGTGCGGATCACCTCCGCCGGCCTCAAGGAGAGCCACCCGCACGACATCCAGATGACGGTCGAGGCACCGAACTACAGCCGTAACAAGTAGGCAGCCGTAAGCAGCGGCGATCTTCCCGAGGGCGGCCCCGGAGCGACCGGGGCCGCCCTCGTTTCGCCCGTCGGGGATACTGGAAGACGCTGCAACGCATGAGGGAAAGGCCACACACGTGACTGAGATCGAGATCGGGCGCGGCAAGCGCGGCCGCCGGGCGTACGCCTTCGACGACATCGCCGTCGTCCCCAGCCGCCGTACGCGAGACCCGAAGGAGGTCTCGATCGCCTGGCAGATCGACGCCTACCGCTTCGAGCTGCCGTTCCTGGCCGCCCCCATGGACTCGGTCGTCTCCCCGGCCACCGCCATCCGCATCGGCGAACTGGGCGGCCTCGGCGTACTGAACCTGGAAGGGCTCTGGACCCGCTACGACGACCCGCAGCCGCTGCTCGACGAGATCGTCGGCCTGGACTCGGAGACCGCGACCCGCCGCCTCCAGGAGATCTACGCTGCCCCGATCCGTGAGGAGCTGATCGGGCAGCGCATCAAGGAGGTGCGCGAGGCCGGTGTCGTCACCGCCGCCGCGCTCTCCCCGCAGCGCACCGCGCAGTTCTCCAAGGCCGTGGTCGACGCGGGTGTGGACATCTTCGTGATCCGCGGTACCACCGTCTCCGCGGAGCACGTCTCCGGCGCCGCCGAGCCGCTGAACCTGAAGCAGTTCATCTACGAGCTGGACGTCCCGGTGATCGTCGGCGGCTGCGCCACCTACACCGCCGCCCTGCACCTGATGCGCACCGGCGCGGCCGGTGTCCTGGTCGGCTTCGGCGGCGGCGCCGCGCACACCACGCGCAACGTGCTGGGCATCCAGGTCCCGATGGCCACCGCGGTCGCCGACGTGGCGGCGGCCCGCCGGGACTACATGGACGAGTCCGGCGGCCGGTACGTGCACGTGATCGCGGACGGCGGGGTCGGCTGGTCCGGCGACCTGCCCAAGGCGATCGCCTGCGGCGCCGACTCGGTGATGATGGGCTCCCCGCTGGCCCGCGCGACGGACGCGCCGGGCCGGGGCCACCACTGGGGCATGGAGGCCGTCAACGAGGAACTGCCGCGCGGCAAGAAGGTCGACCTCGGCACGGTCGGCACGCTGGAGGAGGTCCTCACCGGGCCGTCCCACCACCCTGACGGCTCGATGAACCTGTTCGGCGCCCTGCGCCGCGCGATGGCCACCACCGGCTACAGCGAGCTGAAGGAGTTCCAGCGGGTCGAGGTGACGGTGGCGGACTCGCAGCATCGGCGGTAGCCGGCAGCCGGTAGTCGGCAGTTGGTTGTACGGAGGCCGGTCGTCCCTGGTGGGACGGCCGGCCTTCTTGTTGTTCGTGCGCTCGGCGTCCGGTGTCCGGCGGGCCGGGTACGGGGGCGCGCAGGGTGTCCGGGGGGCGCATGGTCGTCTTCGGGGCGAATACGCCGGGTGGCGCCGTCGTGCGCCGGTAACGTCCGTGTCCGGCGGCCCAGTTCTCTGGGACGCCCCCTTCCAAGGAACGCGTTCCGGGCCCCGTCCCCTCGGGGCCCGGCCCGAATTCCAGACGCGCCGCCCACCGGGCTGACGGCGGCATCGTGGAAGGGGGCGTGCCCATGGGACGTCACCGCAAGCCCACCCGCTGGGACCGGATCCGTCTTCGGATGGTTCAGTGCCGGAGGAGGTGGATCTTGCGGATTTTCGGATGGTGAGCGGCCACCCCTATGAGAATTAGGGGTGGACACTCCGTGATCCATCCTGGAGTCCATCGCAGTACCGGCTGCGGTGGGCTCCGCCTTTTGTGCTGCGGCTTTTAGATGGTGAGCGGCCATCCCTAAGAGAAATAGGGGTGGACACTCCGTGATCCATCCTGGAGTCGATCGCAGTGTCCGCTGCGGTGGGCTCCGCCTCTACGGTACCCACGTAGCGCCCCGTCCACCACCAACCCCGTGGCACGACCGGCCTCCGCGCGCCCCTTCACAACCGGTGCGCCGCCCCCGTGGGCGTGGCTCCCCGGGTGTCCAGCAGCAACTGGGCCTTCACCGAGAGGCCCTGGAGGTCGTACGTGCGGTGCTGCTGGAGGAGGATCGTCAGATCTGCGGCGGCGGCGGACTCGTAGAGGGAGTCGGCGCGGGGGATCGGGCGGTCGAGGACCGTCCAGGACGGGATGTGCGGGTCGTGGTAGCTGACCGCGGCGCCCATCGAGATCAGCCGGGTCGCGACCTCCTGGGCCGGGGTGCCCTGCTGGTCGGCGAGATCGGCCTTGTAGGTGACGCCGAGGAGGAGCACGCGGGCGCCGCGCGCCGACTTGCCGTGCTCGTTGAGGAGGGCGGCGGCGCGCTGCACGACGTAGCGCGGCATCTGGTTGTTGACCTGCTGGGCGAGTTCGACCATGCGCAGGCTGCGGGGGGCGTGGCCGGTCAGGTCCTGGGGGACGGAGTGGCCGCCGACGCCGGGGCCGGGGCGGAAGGTCTGGAAGCCGAACGGCTTGGTCTCCGCGCAGCGGATGACGTCCCAGAGGTCGACGCCGAGGTCGTGGCAGAGGACGGACATCTCGTTGACGAGTGCGATGTTCACATGGCGGAAGTTGGTCTCCAGGAGCTGGACCGTCTCCGCCTCCCGCGGGCCACGCGCGCGTACCACCTTGTCGGTGAGGCGGCCGTAGAAGGCGGCGGCCGACTCGGTGCAGGCGGGGGTGAGGCCGCCGATGACCTTCGGCGTGTTCGCCGGGGTGAAGTCGCGGTTGCCGGGGTCGACCCGGCTGGGGGAGTAGGCGAGATGGAAGTCACGCCCCGCACGCAGGCCGGAGCCGTTTTCGAGGAGCGGGCGGAGGAAATCCTCGGTGGTCCCGGGAGGGACCGGTGACTCCAGGATCACCGTCGTGTGCGGGCGCAAATGTGCCGCCAGGGTGCGCGCGGCCGCCTCCACCTGGCCGAGGTCCGGGCTGCCGCCCTCGCCCGGCGGGGTCGGGGCACAGATGACCGCCGTGCGCACCCGGCCCAGCTCGGCCGGTCCGGCGGCCGTCCGGAAGCCCCCGGCGAGCATGCGGCGCAGTTCGGCCGGGGTCAGCGAGCCGGCCTCGGGGCCGGTCCGGTAGCCGAGGGTGGGGATGCCGGCGGCGATGGCGGCCTGGGCCAGGGGCAGGCCGTAGGGACCGAGTCCGATGACGGCGAGATCTGCGGGCATGGCGTGGGCCGTCCTTCCCAGTAGCCGGAGCGGGACAGATGCGCAAGCCCTGTGGACAGGACGGGCGAGCACAACGTCAGACTAGGAGTAAATATGACCGATTTGTGGGATTGGTCGGCCGAGTTTCGGTGAGTGTTGGCGGCAGTACTGGGGCTCCGTTCACCGGGAGCGCTCGCTGAGGTTGTCCACAGGGCACGGGTGCGTGTGGCTGAAGTCGGGCAACCCGGTCAGAATCTGGGCATGGGGGGTACAGGGAACGACCGGGCTTCGCCTGTCCGACGGGTGCGGCCGACGTGACCGATCAACGGATGAGCGGGAGGCAGCGGTGAGGACAGCGACACTGGGCCCGGCGCAACGCGCGGAGTCGCTCGCGGCCATGGCCGAGCGAGAACTGGACGTGCTGGTCGTCGGCGGCGGCGTGGTGGGCGCGGGCACCGCCCTGGACGCCGTCACCCGCGGCCTGTCCACCGGACTGATCGAGGCGCGGGACTGGGCCTCGGGCACCTCCAGCAGGTCGAGCAAGCTGATCCACGGCGGCCTGCGCTATCTGGAGATGCTCGACTTCGCCCTGGTGCGGGAGGCGCTGAAGGAGCGCGGGCTGCTGCTGGAGCGGCTCGCCCCGCACCTGGTGAAGCCGGTGCCGTTCCTGTACCCGCTGCAGCACACGGGATGGGAGCGGCTGTACGCCGGTTCGGGCGTCGCGCTCTACGACGCGATGTCGATGGCCCGCGGACACGGCCGGGGGCTGCCCACGCACCGCCATCTCACGCGCCGTCACGCCCTGCGGGTGGCACCGGCGCTGAAGAAGGACGCCCTGGTCGGCGCGCTCCAGTACTACGACGCACAGGTGGACGACGCCCGCTTCGTGGCGACCCTGGTGCGCACCGCGGCGTCGTACGGCGCGCCGGTCGCCAACCGCGCGCGGGTGACCGGTTTCCTGCGCGAGGGCGAGCGGGTCGTCGGCGCCCGGGTGGAGGACGTGGAGGGCGGCGGCGAGTACGAGATCCGCGCCAAGCAGATCGTGAACGCCACGGGCGTGTGGACCGACGACACGCAGTCGCTGGTGGGGGAGCGCGGGCAGTTCCACGTCCGGGCCTCCAAGGGCATCCACCTCGTCGTCCCCAAGGACCGCATCAACTCCTCGACCGGGCTGATCCTGCGCACCGAGAAGTCGGTGCTGTTCGTCATCCCCTGGGGCCGGCACTGGATCATCGGCACCACCGACACCGACTGGGACCTGGACAAGGCCCACCCGGCCGCCTCCAGCGCGGACATCGACTACCTGCTCCAGCATGTGAACTCCGTCCTCTCCGTGCCGCTGACCAGGGACGACGTCCAGGGCGTGTACGCGGGGCTGCGCCCGCTGCTGGCCGGCGAGTCGGACGCCACCAGCAAGCTGTCGCGCGAGCACACCGTGGCCCACCCGGCGCCGGGGCTGGTCGTGGTGGCGGGCGGCAAGTACACGACGTACCGGGTGATGGCCAAGGACGCGGTCGACGAGGCCGTGCACGGACTCGACACGCGGGTCGCCGACTGCGTCACCGAGGACGTGCCGCTGCTGGGCGCAGAGGGCTTCTCGGCCCTGTGGAACGCGCGGGCCCGGATCGCCGCCCGCACCGGCCTGCACGTCGTCCGGGTGGAACACCTGCTGAATCGGTACGGCACCCAGGCCGAGGAGGTGCTGGAGCTGATCGCCGCCGACCCCTCGCTCGGCGATCCGCTGCCGGCCGCCGACGACTATCTGCGCGCCGAGATCGTGTACGCCGCCTCGCACGAGGGGGCCCGGCACCTGGACGACGTGCTCACCCGCCGCACCCGCATCTCCATCGAGACCTTCGACCGGGGCACCCGCAGCGCCCGGGAGGCGGCCGAGCTGATGGCGCCGGTGCTGGGCTGGGACAAGGACCAGATCGAGCGCGAGGTCCAGCACTACGAGAAGCGGGTGCAGGCCGAGCGGGAGTCGCAGCGCCAGCCCGACGACCTGACGGCGGACGCGGCGCGGCTGGGGGCGCCGGACATCGTGCCGTTGTGACGCTCGTGGCGGCCGGATCGACCGCATTCACTCGAACGGGTGTGTGCGGTCGGGATATCCGAGCGAACCCCGGCCGTTCTACTGGGTGCGGGGGCAGAACTCGGCGGTGGTCTCCACGCCCTGACGCCGCAGGAGACCAGGGAAGGACGACACCGCAGAGCAATCGGGGAAGGAGGGTGCCGGACAGACCCAGCCGGCCGGGCAGATGCTTTTCCACGGGGTCCGGGAGCGACGGGCGGTCTTCGTCCGCCAGTCGCAGCGGGACGATGGCGGCGAAGGCGGCGCGAAGGTGGCGCGGCGGCGGACGGGGCGAGGGCGGGGCGGACCAGAACCACGGGGAGGGTCAGGAACGTCCGAAGCGGTGGCATCACGGTGCCTCCCGTGTCGCACCCGTCATCCGGGGCGGTGGAACGGCCGGTTCACGGGGCCGCCCGGGACGTGGGACCGTGGGGCACGGCCAGGGGCACCCTGGGCGTCGAGCACTTGTCGGGTGAGAGACAATGAAGGCTCTGTCAGGGCGGGTTGCATGAGGGGACGCATGTCGGAGGCGGAGCGGGCGGGGACATCCCGTCAGGACAAGAGCGCACGTCTCCTCGCCGGGCGGTACCGGCTGGGAGATGTGCTCGGCCGCGGCGGCATGGGGACGGTGTGGCGGGCCCAGGACGAGACCCTGGGACGCACGGTCGCCGTCAAGGAGCTGCGGTTCCCGACCAACATCGACGAGGAGGAGAAGCGGCGCCTGATCACGCGGACGCTGCGCGAGGCCAAGGCGATCGCGCGGATCCGCAACAACAGCGCCGTGACCGTCTTCGACGTGGTCGAAGAGGACGACCGGCCGTGGATCGTGATGGAACTCGTCGAGGGCAAGTCGCTCGCCGAGGTCATCCGGGAGGACGGCCTGCTGGAACCGAAGCGGGCGGCCGAGGTGGGGCTGGCCGTACTGGACGTGCTGCGGTCCGCGCACCGTGAGGGCATCCTGCACCGCGACGTGAAGCCGTCCAACGTGCTGATCGCCGAGGACGGCCGGGTCGTGCTCACCGACTTCGGCATCGCCCAGGTCGAGGGCGACCCGTCCATCACCTCCACCGGCATGCTGGTCGGCGCGCCCTCCTACATCTCCCCGGAGCGGGCCCGCGGGCACAAGCCGGGACCGGCCGCCGACCTGTGGTCGCTGGGCGGGCTGCTGTACGCCGCGGTGGAGGGCACCCCGCCGTACGACAAGGGCTCGGCGATCGCCACGCTCACCGCGGTGATGACCGAGCAGTTGGAGGAGCCGAAGAACGCCGGCCCGCTGCGGGACGTCATCTACGGACTGCTCACCAAGGATCCCGCCCAGCGGCTCGACGACGCGGGTGCTCGCGCGCTGCTCAACAAGGTGATCCACGCGCCCGCGAGCACCCCCGCCGAGCCGATGGACGCGACCAAGGTCGTGCCGCTGCCCGCCCAGCCGGACGAGCGGTCCGGGAGCAGGCGGGGCGAGGAGGCCGGGGAGCGGCTGAAGGGCGCGCTGCGGTCCGTGCGCAAGGCCGCGGTCTCGGCCGGAGCGGCCGGCGCGGCCGCCGGTGCCCGCGCCAAGTCCCGGAGCGGGTCCGCCGCCACCGGCTCCGCCGGCACCGGGACCGGCACGGGCGGGTCAGCGGGTGCCGCGGCGGGAGGCGCCGCCGCGTCGGCGGCCACGCCGGCCGCGTCCGGCGCGGGAAGCGGTAACGCGGCGGCGGGCGCCCGGAGTTCGGGCTGGCCCGTGATGACGCCGCCGGACCTGCCGTCCCGGCCCACGCCGAAGGCGTCCCTCACCGACGTGGTGCCGCGCCGCACCCTGGTGATCATCGCGGTGGTCGTCGTACTCGCCGTGCTCGGCACCGTGCTGGCCCTCACGCTGGGCGGCGACGACGGCGAGAACAGCGCCGGCGGCGGTGCCGGGACCACGGCCACGGCCACCGCGGGCGACGAGACCAGGCAGGACGACGGTACGACCGGCGCCGGGTCGCCGGGCGCCACCCCGGACGGCTCGACGGGCGCGGAGGCGAGCGCGTCCGACGGAGCGGACGCGAGCGGCTCCGCCGAGAACACGGCGGACACGGAGGACGGGGACGGCGGCTCGACCGAGTCGGCGGACTCCGACAGCGGAGCCGTTTCCACGCACGAGGGCGACCAGGGGTACGAGATAGGACTGCCCGAGGGCTGGAAGTACCAGACCACGGGCTCCGCGGGCGACCGGTTCACCGGTCCGGACGGGCAGAAGCTGCTCGTCGCCTGGACGTCCACGCCGAAGGACGACCCGGTGGCGGACTGGAAGAACCAGGAGCGGTACATGACGCGCTCCCAGTACAAGAAGATCCGCATAGAGGAGGTGGACTACCGGGGGTGGAACACGGCCGACTGGGAGTTCACCTATGTGGACGGCGGTACCAAGTACCGCACGATCGACCGGGGATTCGTCGTCGACGACGAGCAGGGCTACGCGCTCATGTACACCGCCAAGGCCGCCGACTGGGGCACTGACCAGCGCCAGGAAGCCTGGCAGACACTGACGAAGTCCTTCGAGCCGGGATCCTGATCCCGCTCCGCGCCCGGCGTGCGCGGGTTTGGTGGAGCCGATATCTGGTGACACCTCTTTGCGGGTTGCCTCCGGCACGTATCGTGAGTGCTTGCGGACCGTACGCAGCAACAACGGGACGCGGGGCGAACGGAATTGACCGACCGGGATAACCGACCGTGCCGGGGGAGGCAACGTGGACGAGTACGCGGGACGGGTCCTCGCCGACCGCTACCGGCTGCCGCTGCCGCCTTCCGATGAGTACGAACTCACCGAGACCCGGGCCTTCGACACCTACAGCGGGCAGGAAGTACTGGTCAGGCAGGTGCCGTTGCCCGAGGTCGTCGAGGCCGAGGTGCTCGACGCGGAGGGGCTGCCCGACGGGTTCACGCCGCGTGACGGTGCTCCGCGCCGACCGGTCCAGCGGTCCTCGGCCGCGCGCGGCAGTACGCGGCGTCCGGCCGATCCCGTGGTGCGGCGGGCGGTGGAGGCGGCGCAGGCCGCGGCGAGCATTCCCGACCATCCCCGTCTCGACCAGGTCTTCGACGTGTTCGCCGAGGGCGGGTCGTTGTGGGTGGTGAGCGAACTGGTGCCGGCCCGGCCGCTGGCCGCGCTGCTCGCCGAGCAGCCGCTGACGCCGTACCGGGCGGCCGAGATCGCCTCCGACGTCCTGATGGCCCTGCGGGTGCTGCATGCCCACGGCTGGGTGCACCGGAACATCACCGCCCGCACGGTGCTGGTCTGCGACGACGGCCGGGTGATGCTGACCGGCCTCGCGGTCGGCGCGGCGGAGGAGGCGCTGTGCGGGTACGACCCGGTGCCGGGGGATGACGCGGAGGAGGGCGCGGGGGAAGGCGTGGGGGAGGGGGCGGTTGGTGCGAGTGGGGCTGGCGGGATCGATGGGCCCCGTGGTTCCGGTGGGACCAGCGGCTTCAGTGGGGCCGGTGGTTCCAGTGGAGCCGGTGGTTTTGGTGGTCCCGGCGGTTCCAGTGGGGCTGGCGCTCCCAGTAGCCCCAGCGGTCCCCACAGCCCCAGCGGTCCCCACAGCCCCAGCGGTCCCAACAGCTCCAACGGACACGACCGCCCCGTAGCGCCCGACGTCGCTCAGCTTGATCCCGAGGCCGCTCGGCGGGCCGCCATTCAGGCTCGGGTGGCCGATGTGCTGCCGGGGCAGGGGGCCGCGGCGGCGAACGGGCGGAGTGACGCGGCCGGGCCGCGGGCGCTCGGCGAGGGCAGCGGGGATGTCCGGGCCGCGCGGGCCGGGGCGATCGCCGCCTACCGGGCGGGAGCGCGGGCCGCGGCCCGGGTCCAGGAGGCGGAGAACGGCCGGGCGGCCCTGCCCGGCGCCCGCCCCGCCCCGGACGGGAACGCGTTGCCGTACGGCTCCGGTGGCACCCCGCCGGGACAGATCACCGATCCCTACGGCGTCCGCACCACCTCCTGGCCCGGTACCGCGCCCCGGACGGCGGACGATCCACGGTCCACCGCCGGCTCCTCCGGCCGGGCCGCGCTGCCCGCCGCGCCCACCCCGACGGACGCGCCCACCGCGGCGACCGCCCCCGTCCCGCCGCCCAGCCGTTGGGACGACCTGGTCGCCAAGACACCCGCGCGCCGCGGGCCGGCCACCGCGCTCGCCGCTGAGCGGGCCCGGCAGGCCCGGATGGCGGTGGTCGGTCCGGTGACCGAGCGCTGGGCCCCGGAGCAGGCCGGCCCGGTGCACGAGAACTGGCAGCTCGCGCCCCCCATCGGCCCCGCCACCGACCTGTGGGCGCTCGGCGCCCTGCTCTTCCGGGCCGTACAGGGACACGCGCCGTACCCGGAGGAGTCCACGGCCGAGCTGGTGCAGATGGTGTGCGCGGAGCCGCCCGCCTACGCCGAGGAGTGCGGGCCGCTCAGGCCGGTCGTGGAGTCGCTGCTGCGGCAGGACCCCACCGAGCGCCTGGACTTCGAGGAACTGCGCGGCTGGCTGCGTTCCCTCGTCCGCTCGGCGCCCGAGCCGGATGCCGGGCTGTACGTCGTCCCGGCCCCGCCGGCCGACGCGAGCCGGCTGCCCATCGTCCGTCGCCGGGGCGAGCTGGTGCGCAGGCGGCGTGCCGGGCTGCCCGCGCACCACGGGCGGCACAAGCGGGCCAAGCAGGAGGCGCGTTCGCCGCGCCGGCTCGGCCGCACGCTGCTGCTGCTGATACTGCTCGGCATGGCCGCGCTGATCGCGTACGCCATGGTCTTCATGCCGAAGGACAAGGAGAGCGGAGCCGTCGGGGAGGCGGGCCGGGTGGCCGGTTCGGCGGACCCCGGCGACGAGCCGCGGCCCGAACGCGAGTCGCCCCGGGAGACGAAGGGCACGGACGGGTCGGCGGGGTCGGACAAGGGGGCGAGCCCCTCCCGGTCGGCGGGCTCCACCGAGCCGCAGACCACCGAGACCCAGGCCGCCGACGGTTTCACCCTGCGCAAGGACCCGGAGGGATTCCGGGTCGCCGTCGCCGAGGGCTGGCAGCGCACGGCGGTCAACGGACGCGGCCAGATCGTCTACGCGGACGGCGACTTCGAGCTGATCGTCGTCCCCGGCCGGGACGACAGCGACGACTTCGGCGGCGACCCGATGACGTACCAGCGGGACCGGGAGCCGGAGTTGCAGCCCTACCGCGACTCCAGCTGGGCCACCTCCGCCGGGCTGAAGTCCATCGAGGTGGGCGGGCGGTCGATGGCCGAGGGGCAGTTCACCTGGACCGGCGACGACGGGGGCGAGCTGTTCGTGCGCAACCTCGCCATCCTGATCGACGGGCACTACCACGTGGTGCAGGTGCGCGGCCCGGAAGCGGACCGTGACGAGGTGACCCGGCTGTTCGAGCAGGCGTCGGCGACGTACCAGTACACCGGCTGAGCGCCGCCTGCCGCGTCTTCTTCCGCATCTTCTTCCGTGTCTCTTCCTGCGTCTCTTCCTGCGTCTCCTTCTGTGTCTCCTTCTGTGTCCCTTCTGCCTGATTGCCGGTCATATTCGCTGTCGCGTGACGTGACTTGAGCGTCTTTGGTTGCTTGGAGGAGCGGAAAGCGACAACCGTCACAGAGCGGTCTCCGGGGTACCCCACCGGTTCCCTGAAGGGAAGCCGGTCCCTACGCTGACCCTGTCAAGAGCATTGCGGGGCAACGTGAATCAGATGCAGGGTCAGCTCCTCGCGGGCCGCTACCGGCTCGGCGACGCCATCGGCAGCGGTGGCATGGGCCGAGTGTGGCGCGCCCACGACGAGGTGCTGCACCGGGTCGTCGCCATCAAGGAGCTGACCGCCGCGCTGTACGTCGCCGAGAGTGACCGGGCGGTACTGCTGGCCCGCACCCGGGGCGAGGCGCGTGCGGCCGCGCGGATCAACCACCCGGCCGTCGTCACCGTGCACGACGTACTCGAACACGACGGCCGGCCGTGGATCGTGATGGAGCTGGTCGAGGGCCGTTCGCTGGCCGACGCGGTCAAGGACGAGGAACGCGTCGAGCCGCGGGAGGCGGCCCGGATCGGCCTGTGGGTGCTGCGCGCCCTGCGCGCCGCGCACACCGCCGGGGTGCTGCACCGCGACGTGAAACCGGGCAACGTCCTGCTCGGCGCGGACGGCCGGGTGCTGCTCACCGACTTCGGCATCGCGCAGATCGAGGGCGACAGCACCATCACGCGTACCGGGGAGGTCGTCGGGTCGGTCGACTACCTGGCGCCCGAACGCGTCCGCGGTCATGATCCGGGCCCGTCCTCCGACCTGTGGGCGCTCGGTGCGACGCTGTACACGGCGGTGGAGGGCAGATCGCCGTTCCGCCGTACCTCGCCGCTGACCACCATGCAGGCGGTGGTCGAGGAGGAGGCCGAGCCGCCGCGGCACGCCGGTCCGCTGGAGCCCGTCGTCAACGCGCTGCTGCGCAAGGACCCGGCCACCCGGCCCTCCGTGGAGGAGGCCGAGCAGATGCTGGCCGAGGCGGCGGAGGGCCGCCGGTCGGACGCGGCGCAGGCGTACGTTCCGACGCAGTACGCGGGTACGGGGACCTACGCCGACGCGCACAGCGGCGCCGACCAGGCGTGGCCCGCCCCGGCCGACGCGGCCGGGCAGCCCCCGATGGCCCCGCCGACGGCGGTCACCCCCACCGCGCCTCCCACCGCCGCCGCCACCAGCACTCCTACTTCGACTCCTACTCCCGCCGACCTGGGCGCCACGCCCGCCACCGGTTTCGTCCGGGCGGGACAGCCGCCGGCCGTCACGTATCAGACCGGCGCGGCGTATCCGCCCGGCGCCGCGTACCCGCCCGCGGGTGGGACGCCGACCGCCGCGACCCCGGTGGCCGGCGCCCCGCGTCGCGGACGCCGACTGCGTACGGTCGTGCTGGCCGTGCTGGTCGCCGCGCTGATCGGCGGCGGCACCGCCGTGCTGCTGCGGGTGACGGAGGACGGCGGCGGCAGCGAGGACGACGCCTCGACCTCCGTGTCCGCCTCGCCGAGCGCGTCGGCCGGTGCCACGGGTGACGCCACGGACGGAGCCGCGGACGAGGGCTCCGACAGTTCGGGTGACTCCGGCGACTCCGGCGACTCCGAGGCGTCGGAGGGGTCCGTGCCGGCCGACTGGGTGCGCCGTACCGACCCGTTCGGTTTCAGCCTCTCCCTGCCCGAGAGCTGGACCCGCCAGGTGTACGGCGAGGACGGCGATCTCAAGCAGGTCGACTACACGCCCGACGATGGCGAGCACTTCATCCGTATCGCCGTCGACACCTCGCCCGACTACGACGACCCCTACGTCCACCAGCTCCGCCTGGAGGAACGGCTGCAGAACCTGGTCGACTACGAGCGGCTGACGCTGGAGGAGAACGACTACCGGGACTATCCCAGCGCCCGCTGGGAGTACACCTGGACCGCCCTCGCCAAGGACATGCCCTTCCCCGGGCCGCGCCGGGCCATCGAGGAGATGTACCTGTCCCAGGACGGCGTCGAGTACGCCATCTACATGTCCTCGCCCGCCGCGGACTGGTCCACGGCGCGCGAGCAGTTCGACGCGGTGCTGCAGAGCTGGCGGGAAGGCACCGGCTGACGAGCGGTACGGCGCACAGGGCTGGACCGGGTCGGTTGTCGGCCACCCGCGGCCCGGCGGCCCGAAGTGGCCCGTACCGTGGGGCATGATGGGGCGCATGGTGACCGAGGGGGCGGGCGGGCGTGTCATCGCGGGCCGTTACCGGCTTCTGTCGCGGATCGGGCGCGGCGGCATGGGCGTGGTGTGGCGGGCGACCGACGAACTGCTCGGCCGGCAGGTCGCCGTCAAGGAACTGCCCTACGACGAGACCCTCTCCGTCGCCGAGGCCCGGCAGCGCCGGGAGCGCACCCTGCGCGAGGCCCGCGCGGTCGCGCAACTGAGCCACCCGCACATCGTCGTCGTCCACGATGTCGTCGAGGAGGACGAACGCACGTACCTGGTCATGGAGCTGGTCGACGGCGGCTCGCTCGCCGACCGCGTCGCCCGGTACGGTCCGGTCGGCCCGGCCGAGGCGGCCCGGATCGGGCTCGCCCTGCTCGGCGCCCTGAGCACCGCGCACGCGGCCGGGGTACTGCACCGGGACGTGAAGCCGTCCAACGTGCTGGTCGCCGAGGGCGGCCGGATCGTGCTCACCGACTTCGGCGTCGCCCAAGTGCCGGGCGCCACCACGCTCACCGAGGCGGGTTCGTTCGTCGGCTCGCCCGAGTACACCGCGCCCGAGCGGATGGCCGGCGGCGGGACCGGGCCGGAGTCCGACCTGTGGTCGCTGGGCGCGCTGCTGTGCGCCGTCCTCAGCGGCGAGTCCCCGTTCCGCCGGGATTCGCTGGGCGGCATCCTGCACGCCGTCGTCTCCGCGGAGATACAGCCGCCGCCGCAGGCCGGTCCGCTGTTGCCCGTCATCAACGGGCTGCTCGAACGCGACCCGCGGCGACGGCTGGACGCGGCGGAGGCGGAGCGGATGCTGTATGCCTATCTGACCACGGGCCGCATCCCCGTACCGCCCGGAACTGGGCCTGCCAGCAGGACCGGTATCGGTATCGGTATCGGTATGGGTACGGGCATGGGTGTCGGGAGCGGTATCGGGCGGGGGAACAGGACCGAAACCGGGAACAGGACCGAGACCGGGCCCGGTACCGGTACCGGTACCGGTCGCCTGCGCTCCAGACGGACCGTCCTCACGGCCGCCCTGCTGGCCGCCGCGACGGCGGGCGCCGGCATCTCCGCGGCGGCCCTGCTGATCGACGGCGTCGGCGACGAGGACAGCGATGACGACAAGAACGGCGACCAGAACGGCGACGAGAACGGCGACGAGAACGGCGACGAGAACGGCGACGAGAACGGCGACGAGAACGGCGACGACAACACGCCGTCGGCCTCCGCGCCGGGGACGGCAACCGGCGGCCCCCCGCCGCCGTCCCCCGTACCCACCGCCACGGTCACTGTGACCCGCACCCCAACCTCCCCGCCCTCCCCCGCCTCCACGCCCGCGGCCTCGCCTTCCGAACCCCCCGGCGCCTCCGAATAACCCCCTGATCAGCGCATTCGTTGCCACCGATCACTGGCGCCATGTGAGCACTCGGTGAATCTGCGTTACCGACGGGTACACAAGGGCCCCGGCGCGGCATACCCTGCCGCTCATGACGGACGCGCAGGCCCTGGAGAGCACCGAGAAGACCGCCACGGAGCGGACCGGCCCGGCACCGGCCGGCACCAACCCCCTCGCCCCCGCACCGGAGGGCGCCCGCACCGCCGCCGATGTGGTCACCCCGGAGCTGATCGCCCAGCTCACCAAGGGCGTGACCGGCTCCGGACGGACGGTCAGCCACGCGCCGTTCACCGGCGAGAAGCTGGCCGACCTGCCGGAATCCAGTCCCGCGGACGTCGCCGAGGCGTTCGGCCGGGCCCGCGCCGCCCAGCCGGCCTGGGAGCGGATCCCGGTCCGGGAGCGCGCGGCGGTCCTGCTCCGCTTCCACGACCTGGTGCTGGCGCGGCAGGCCGAGGTGCTGGACCTGATCCAGCTGGAGACCGGCAAGGCCCGCCTGCACGCCCACGAGGAGGTACAGGCCGTCGCCGTCGCCGCCCGGCACTACGGCCGCCGCGCCGCCGGGTACCTGCGGCCGAAGCGGCACACCGGTGCCGTACCGGCCCTGACCAAGGTCACCGAACTGCGCCACCCGCGCGGGGTCGTCGGCCAGATAGCCCCCTGGAACTACCCCCTCGAACTGTCCGTCGGCGACGCGCTGCCCGCCTTCGTCGCGGGCAACGCGGTCGTGATGAAGCCGGACACCGAGACCTGTCTGACCGCGCTGTGGGCCCGGGACCTGCTGGTCGAGGCCGGGCTGCCCGCCGACGTCTTCCAGGTGGTCCTGGGCGAGGGCCCGGTGGTCGGCCCCGAGGTGGTCCGGCACGCCGACTACGTCTCCTTCACCGGCTCCACCCGCACCGGCCGCGAGGTCGCCCAGGGCGCCGCCGCCCGGCTGGTCGGCGTCTCCCTCGAACTCGGCGGCAAGAACGCCATGCTGGTCCTGGAGGACGCCGACGTGGAGAAGGCCGCGGCGGGCGCCGTCCGGGCCTGCTTCTCCTCGGCCGGCCAGCTCTGCATATCCATCGAGCGGCTCTACGTCCACGAGTCCGTCGCCGACACTTTCCTGGCGCGCTTCGCCGCCCGCACCAGGGCGATGCGGCTGGGCAACTCCCTGGCCTACGGCGCCGACATGGGCTCACTGGTGGGCGAACGGCAGCTGGAAACCGTACAACGGCACGTGGCGGACGCGGTGGAACGGGGCGCGAAGGTGATCGCCGGCGGGGTCGCGCGCCCGGACATCGGCCCGTACTTCTACGAGCCGACCATCCTGGAGGGTGTCGCGGCCCCCATGACGGTGTGCACCGAGGAGACCTTCGGCCCGGTCGTCTCCGTCCACCGCTTCCACACCGAGGAGGAGGCCGTCGAGCACGCCAACGCGACGCCGTACGGCCTGAACTCCTCGGTCTGGACCAAGGACGCCCGGCGTGGCGGCAAGGTCGCCGCCCGGCTGCGCACCGGCACGGTCAACATCAACGAGGGTTACGCCTCCGCGTACGGCAGCGTGCAGGCGCCGATGGGCGGCATGAAGGACTCCGGACTCGGCCGCCGGCACGGCTCCGAGGGCATCCTCAAGTACACCGAGGCGCAGACGGTAGCCCATCAGCGGCTGCTGCCGATGGCCCCCTCCTTCGGCATGGACGACGAGGCGTACGCCCGGTTCATGACCCGCAGCCTGCGCCTGATGAAGGCGTTCCGGCTGCGCTGACCGGCCCTCGGCCCCCGGCCACCCACCACCCGCACGCGAAACTCAACGAGGAGACCACCGTGCCCCAGGACGCGTACGACCAGGACGCGTACGACCATGACGCCGACGACCACGACGCCTACGACTACGACTACGACGTCATCGTCGTCGGCTCGGGCTTCGGCGGCTCGGTGAGTGCCCTGCGCCTCACCGAGAAGGGCTACAAGGTCGGCGTCCTGGAGGCCGGCCGCCGCTTCACCCGCGGTTCGCTGCCGAAGAACTCCTGGGACCTGAAGAACTACCTCTGGGCCCCCAAGCTCGGCATGTTCGGCCTCCAGCGCATCCATCTGCTCGGGAATGTCATGGTCCTGGCAGGCGCGGGCGTCGGCGGCGGTTCCCTCAACTACGCCAACACCCTCTACGTCCCGCCCGCGCCCTTCTTCGAGGACCCCCAGTGGCGCGGGATAACCGACTGGAAGGACGAACTGGCCCCGTACTACGACCAGGCCCGCCGCATGCTCGGTGTCCGGCTCAACCCGACGACGACCCCGTCCGACGTCCATCTGAAGGCCGCCGCCGAACGCATGGGCTGCGGGGACACCTTCCACCTCGCTCCGGTCGGCGTCTTCTTCGGCGACGGCGAGGACGCCGACGGATCGGTGCGGGCCAAGCCGGGGGAGAAGGTCGCGGACCCGTACTTCGGGGGCGTGGGGCCGGACCGGCGGGCCTGCGCCGAGTGCGGCGAGTGCATGACCGGCTGCCGGCACGGCGCGAAGAACACCCTCAACGAGAACTACCTCTACCTCGCCGAGAAGGCCGGTGCGGTCGTGCACCCGATGACGACGGTCGTCTCCGTCACGGACGACTCGCGGGGCGGCTACGCGGTGGCCACTCTGCCCACCGACCGGCAGAAGAAGGACGCGGGCCGTACCTTCACCGCCCGCCGGGTGGTCCTCGCGGCCGGCACCTACGGCACCCAGACCCTGCTGCACCGGATGAAGGCCGGCGGGCAGCTTCCGTACCTGTCCGACCGGCTCGGCGCGCTGACCCGTACCAACTCCGAGGCCCTGGTCGGGGCCCAGACCGACGACCGGCGCTACCGCAAGGCCACCGGCCGGGCGAAGGCCGACTTCACCCAGGGCGTCGCCATCACGTCCTCCATCCACCCGGACGCCAACACCCACATCGAACCGGTCCGCTACGGCAAGGGCTCCAACGCGATGGGCGGCCTGTCGATCCTCCAGGTCCCCTACGCCGGCCGGACCGCCTCCGGGGCGACCCGCGTCCTGGGCTTCCTGGCCCACGCGGCCAAGCATCCGATGCTGGTGCTGCGCTCCCTGTCCAACCGCCGGTGGTCGGAGCGGACCATCATCGGCCTGGTGATGCAGTCGCTGGACAACTCCCTGACGACGTACCTGAAACCGGCGGGCGTCGGCAAGGGCCTGCTCACCGCCGGCCAGGGGCACGGTTCGCCCAACCCCAAGCAGATCGAGGCGGCCACCGAGGGCGCCGCCGCGCTCGCCGCCGAGATCAACGGCTTCGCCGGCTCCAACGTCGGCGAACTGATGGGCACCCCGCTCACCGCCCACTTCCTCGGCGGCTGCCCGATCGGCGCCAGCCGCGAGACCGGCGTCATCGACCCGTACCACCGGCTGTACGGCCACCCCGGCATCTCCGTCGTGGACGGCGCCGCGGTCTCGGCCAACCTGGGCGTCAACCCGTCCCTGACCATCACCGCCCAGGCCGAACGGGCCATGTCCTACTGGCCGAACAAGGACGAGCCCGACCAGCGCCCGGCGCAGGGCACGGGTTACGAGCGGCTGGCCGCCGTCGAGCCCAAGTCCCCGGCGGTCCCGGCGGACGCGTTCGGCGCGCTGCGGCTGCCGTTCCTGGGGCTGCCGACGGTGCCGCCGAAGAGGTAGGGAGCCTCGGCCCGGCAGAAAGGGAGAAGGACCCGCGCCCCCCTCCGAGCGCGGGTCCTTCCCTGTTCTGCGGCCGGTGCCCACGTGTCTGTGGCCGGTGCTGCGTGTTACGCCTCGACGCCGGCCTTGCGCCGAGGCTGCCGGTGACCTGAGACCTCGGGAAGTCGGGCGTACCGCCGGGAGCAGCACGGACGAGGAGGAAGCCTCCGCGGTGGGGCGCGGGTGGGGTCTTGGGACAGCAGGTTGGATCGGTGGGGCCCGGCAAAGGTTGTCCGTACATTCACGAATTCGCATGTGGCCTGCGTCACGCCGGGCGGCGCGTCTTGGCGGGCGGGCGTGACGTAGCGAAGGGCCCCGCGGCAGTCCGCCGCGGGGCCCTTCGTCGGTCAGCACCGGCGTCAGGGCAGCGCCGGTGCCTGGGGAGCGGCGCCGGGGGGTCGCGCCGCTGGTCAGGACGCCCCACTGGGGTGCTCCGGCGGATGGGCGCGGGGCAAGTGGGGTGGTATGGGAGGAACTTGGGCTATGAACGCATCGTGCTGGATGAGGAGTAGCCTCCGCAACCATTTGACGCGGACTTGAACATTCCTGAACATTTCCCGTCGGTCGGCTCCGGGCGTCCCCGGAGCCGACCGTTCTCTTGGGTGACCGGACTGCTGTCCCCTGCCGTCCGGTCACTTTCTGGAGCGAGGTCCCACGACGTACGGCACGATCCGTCCGTACGTCTCATCGCTCCAGTGAGCCACGCGTGGTTCTTTCGGGCCCGCCCCTGGCTGGCACGGACACCGGGACCAACGAAGCCACGCGGTCACCGGTCACGCACCGGACGGGTGAGAACGGCCCCGAACTCAGGTCCGGGTCCGACCGGTCCGACCGGTCCGACCGGTTCGACCGGTCCGTCCGGTCCGACGGCTCAGACGCGGCCTCGGCACAGTTCCAGCAGCGTCATCGCGAGGGCGGTGCCGGGCTTGCCCAGAGCCTCGCGGTAGTGGCTGAGGACGGCCGTCTCGCGGGAGAGGTTCACGCGCCGGCCCCCGGAGGCGATCCGGGCGTCCTGGATGACGGCCGAGACGGCCATGCGTTCCTGGATCAGACCGATGATCCGGTCGTCGAGCGCGTCGATGCGCTCCCGGGCGCCGGTGATCACACCGGCGGCTTCGGGGGTACGGGCACCGGTCGCGGCGGCGGTGGTAGCGGTAGCGGTGGTGGTGGCGGTCATGTGGGCTCCTCGTCGGAACGGGGTGCCCCGGGACGGCAGGTCCGGGAGGAAAACGTCAGGCGCCCCGGGCCTTGTCGGCCCGGGGCGCCTGGGAAGTCGCTTGTCAGATGCTCAAGCAGCACGACCATGGCAGCCGGTGGGCCGGTTGCCATAGATAAATACGTAAGCCTGCTGCTTCAAGAACATGCACCCAGTATGCCGGGGGAACGCACCGTGGCCAAGCCTTTTCGGATGGCCTCCGGAAGTATCCGGAGGCCATCCGGATGGTGATCCGGATGGTGAGACGCGGCAGGGACGATCACGGCGGGGACGGGCCACGTGCCCACCTCGGTAGAATCGGAGTCACAAGACCCCCGCCCGACCGCCGGAAGGCACCTCGTGTCATCAGCGACTCCCGCTGCCAACGCCGCCCCCGACACCGTCCTGGTCGTCGACTTCGGCGCGCAGTACGCCCAGCTCATCGCCCGCCGCGTCCGCGAGGCCCGGGTCTACAGCGAGATCGTGCCGAGCACCATGCCGGTTCAGGACATGCTCGCCAAGAACCCGGCGGCCATCATCCTCTCCGGCGGCCCGTCCTCGGTCTACGCGGAGGGCGCCCCCCGCCTCGACCGCGAGATCTTCGAGGCCGGCGTCCCCGTCTTCGGCATGTGCTACGGCTTCCAGCTGATGGCGCAGTCCCTCGGCGGTACGGTGGACAACACCGGCGCCCGCGAGTACGGCCGTACCGACCTGGCCGTCTCCCGGCCGTTCTCCACCCTCTTCGAGGGCACCCCGGCCGAGCAGGCCGTCTGGATGTCGCACGGCGACGCCTGTTCCGCCGCCCCCGAGGGCTTCACCGTCACCGCCGCCACGGACGTCGTCCCGGTGGCCGCCTTCGAGAACGACGAGAAGAAGCTCTACGGCGTCCAGTACCACCCCGAGGTGATGCACTCCACGCACGGCCAGCAGGTCCTGGAGCACTTCCTCTACCGGGGCGCGGGCCTGACCCCGGACTGGACCACCGGCAACGTGATCGAGGAGCAGGTCGCCGCCATCCGCGAGCAGGTCGGCGACAAGCGTGCCATCTGCGGCCTGTCCGGCGGCGTGGACTCCGCGGTCGCCGCGGCCCTGGTCCAGAAGGCCATCGGCGCCCAGCTGACCTGCGTCTACGTCGACCACGGCCTGATGCGTCAGGGGGAGACCGAGCAGGTCGAGAAGGACTTCGTCGCCGCGACCGGCGTGCAGCTGAAGGTCGTGGACGCCGAGGAGCGGTTCCTGAAGGCGCTGGCCGGGGTCAGCGACCCCGAGGAGAAGCGGAAGATCATCGGCCGGGAGTTCATCCGGGTCTTCGAGCAGGCGCAGGCCGAGATCATCGCCGACGAGGGCCCGGCGGTCGAGTTCCTCGTGCAGGGCACCCTCTACCCGGACGTGGTCGAGTCCGGCGGCGGCACCGGCGCCGCCAACATCAAGTCGCACCACAACGTCGGCGGACTCCCGGAGGACCTGGAGTTCCAGCTGATCGAGCCGCTGCGCAAGCTGTTCAAGGACGAGGTCCGGATGGTCGGCCAGGAGCTCGGCCTGCCGGAGGAGATCGTCCAGCGCCAGCCCTTCCCGGGCCCGGGTCTGGGTATCCGGATCGTCGGCGAGGTGACGAAGGAGCGTCTCGACCTGCTCCGCGAGGCCGACGCCATCGCCCGCGAGGAGCTCACCGCGGCCGGCCTGGACCGGGACATCTGGCAGTGCCCGGTGGTGCTGCTCGCCGACGTCCGCTCGGTCGGCGTCCAGGGCGACGGCCGCACCTACGGCCACCCGATCGTGCTGCGTCCGGTCTCCTCCGAGGACGCCATGACCGCCGACTGGTCCCGGCTGCCGTACGACGTCCTCTCCCGTATCTCGACGCGGATCACCAACGAGGTCAAGGACGTCAACCGGGTCGTCCTGGACGTCACCAGCAAGCCGCCGGGGACCATCGAGTGGGAGTGAGCGCCCTCGCGGTTCTCACGTGCGCTTGATCGTGCGCAGCGGCTCCCCGGGATGCCAGACCTGGACGACGAGATACGTGTCGTCCGCCACGTAGGTCCGCGTGACCTCGGTCAGCTCGGTACGGAAGAGGTGGAACGGCTCCGGCGGTTCCACCTCTTCGACGTATCCGGCCTTCGTCTCCCCGTCCTCCACCTCGTACGCCCGTCCGCTGATCCGGACATCGCCCCCGCCCATGCCGGTGCCCTCGCCGGGGTTGGCCTGGAGCGCGAAGCGCGGGTCGCGGCGCAGGTCCAGGGCCTTGAGCGAGCCCGGCATCGTGCCGAGCCACAGCTCACCGGCGAGGAAACGCACCTCCAGACCGCTGGTCCGGGGCGAGCCGTCCGCCCGCAGGGTGGCGAGGGTGTGGTGGGTGTAGGCGCCGAAACGCCGCTCGACGGTCGTGGCGAGACCGGGTTCGGCGGCGGCGAAGGACGCCCAGGCCGCTGTCGCGCGCTGAGTCGGGCCTTGAGTGCCGCTGCGTTGAGCCGTGCCTGGAGTGCTGCCGCGCTGAGTCTGGCCTTCAGCGCTGCCGTGTTGGGTCATGGGCGGAGTCATGACCCGAGTCTCCTGGCCAACCCAGACATCTCCTGTCGGGTATCGACCGGGACGCGCCAGGTGTCCGCGTATTGCTCCGCACATTTACGGAACAGAACTGTCTTCCCGGGCTCACCGAGGGTAACTTCCGCCCCGTGAATCAACCCAGTGCCGGAGGACACATGCACGGGACGTCCGGGGCCGCTCCGCCCCCGCCGCGGCCTCTCGACAAGCTCCAGTTCGCGATGCCGCCGATGCACGAGTCCGTCGCCGACGAACGCCGGCACCGCAAGGAACGGCTGGCGGGCGCGCTCCGGATCTTCGGGCGCAACGGGCTGGAGGACGGCGTCTCCGGGCACATCACCGCCCGCGACCCCGAGTTCACCGACTGCTTCTGGGTCAACCCCTTCGGCCTGCCGTTCCGGCACGTCACGGTGAGCGACCTGGTGCTGGCCAACGCCGACGGTCAGGTGATCGAGGGCAGCTACCACGTCAACCAGGCCGCCTTCACCGTGCACTCCCAGGTGCACGCCGCCCGCCCCGACGTCGTCGCCGTCGCGCACTGCCACTCGGTGTACGGACGCGCGCTGGCCGCCCTCGGCGAGCTGCTCGACCCCATCACCCAGGAGAGCTGCGCCTTCTACGAGGACCACGCCCTCTACGACTCCTACAGCGGCGTCTCGGTCGACGCCGAGGAGGGCCGGCGTATCGCCGCGGCGCTCGGCTCCCGCAAGGCGCTGGTGCTGCGCAACCACGGCCTGCTGACGGTCGGCGACTCCGTGGACGCGGCGGCCTGGTGGTTCCTGTCCATGGAACGGTGCTGCCAGGTCCAGCTGACCGCCAAGGCGGCGGGCCGGCCGGTGCTGATCGACCACCAGCGGGCGGCGGCGACCTGGGAGCAGTTGGGCGGGGACCTGATGGCGTGGATCAACTACCAGCCGATGTGGCGCGAGATCAGCCGCGGGGAGCCCGATCTGCTGGACTGACTGGACCGGCTGGACCGGCTGGACCGGCTGGACCGGCTGGACCGGCTGGACCGAAGCGAGATACCACGGCCGTGCGCCTCAGAACTGCCGTCAGGACTGCCGCTGTAACTGCCGTCAGAACTGCCGGAGCACGACCGCCTTGGTCCTCGCGAACTCCTCGTCGGTGAGCACCCCGTCGCGGTGCAACTGCCCCAACTCGCGCAGTCGGCGCAGCAATACGTCGTGCTGGTCGGCCCGCGGCGGCATGGTGCGGGCCGGCGGGGGCCCGTGCGAGGGGTCGCCGGGGCCGAGGGCGGCGCGGGCCGACGGATGCGGCAGCCGGGCGGTGACGGCGGTGGCGACCAGCGCGGTGAGCAGATCGCGGCGGGCGTTGCCCCACAGGTCCAGGGCGAACGGGTCCTTCTCCGGCGGCAGCTTGGCGAACACCGTCTCCCGCGTCACGAACCGCAGGAAGCCGTCCTCGTAACCGGAGTTGGGCAGCCACTCGACCTGCACCAGGTCACCCACGTGGATGATTCTCGGGCCCGTGGCACGCTTGACCCGGTCGGAGGTGTCCGCCCAGTCGATCCGCACCTGGGTGCCGTCGAAGGAGACCGTGCCGTCGGACGAACGGACCGAGACCGGGACCGGTGGGCCGGGCAGGAGGTACGCCTTGGTGGGGTCCTTGGGAATCCGGTCGAGCAGCAGCGCGCGGCGGACCTCCTCGGCGACGTACTCGGCGATCCCGGCGCGGTCGGTGTCCACCGTCAGCCGGTAGGGGTCCGCCGGGTCGGGGAGCCGGCCGCCGGTCGCCTGGAGCAGCGGATCGGCGCCCTCCCGCAGCCGCAACCGGAGCCGCCCGCGCTTGCGTTCCGGTTCGAAGACGATGCCCGAGACGGCCTCCAGCGGCACGGCGACCTCCCCGTACGTCTGCCGGAACAGCGGCACCGAGCGGTGCAGACCCGGGGTGATCCGGACCGTGCTCCCGTCGAAGGCCCAGGCTCCGTCGCGCTGGATGATCTCGGCCATAAGGGAATTCTCGCAGCTGGGTCAACACCGCGGACCGCGCGTCACTCGTGCTGAGCAGACAGGGCCGGGGGTGCCCGGCGCGAACGGGGTGCTGTAGGGCACAATTCGCTGTCGTCCCGGGGGAGTTGCGGGTCTGGTCGCAAGGGTGCGGAAGGTGGATGTCGGGCGTGGCGGTGCAGGAGGCGAGACACGGTGGGGTGGGCACGCACGGGGGCGGATGCGAATGCGGTGACTGCCCGCACGGCGCACGTGAGGGCCATCGGCGGGCGGCCGCCGAGTTCGCCCTGCGCAGGGACGAGTTCGCCGCCGGTCAGGGGCTGCCGGCCGCGGTGGCCCACTCGGCGTCGGCGTCCCGGCAATGGGTCTCCGAGGAACTGACCCAGTCCGCCAGCCTGGTCGCCGAACGCGGCCGGGCCGAGGGCGGGGCCTGGCTGGCCGGCCTGTGGCGCCGCACGGCCGGCGTGGCCCTGGCGGCGGTGGTGGTCCTGCTGCTGGTGCAGGCGCTCACCGCGGTGGGCGCCGGCTGGACGCCCGCCCGGACCGCCGGACTGGTGGCCGCCCTGGTCGTGGCCGGGGCGCTGACGGCGGCATCCTGGTTCCACCGCGCCCGGGGCGGCGCGCTGGCCCCGGTCATCGGCGAGGACAACCGGCTCTCCACGTCCCGCGCCGTGGCGGTGGCCTGGGTGCTGTTCGTGGCCTACGCGGTGCTGGTGCTGGTCGGACAGTTGGCGCTGGCCTCCGCGCACGGCGACCGGGACGCGCTGATCTCCGGCCTGGAACTGCGCCGGGGCGCCGGTGCGGTGACCGTGCTCGCGGTGGTCTGCGGGATCGCGGTGCTGGTACGGCGGGTGGTCGGGCTGCGGGTGCTGGGACAACGGCTCCAGAAGGTACGGGCGGACCGGCCGCGCGCGGCCGATCTGCTGACGGACGACGCGGGACGCGGCACCTTCGCCGACATCCAGTACGTCGTGATCAACGGGGTCGCCCTGGTGTTCGGGGCGGTACGGCTGGCCCGGCGCCCGGAACAGCTGCCGGACCTGCCGTGGGGGCTGGCGGTGGTGGTGCTGGTGTCGGCGGCGACCTACCTGGCCGGCAAGTACGCCGAGGGCGGCCGTCCGGTGGTCCTGTCGGTGGTGCGCGCCCGCGAGGCCGGTGACCTGGACGGGCCGATCAGGACCGGCGACGACATCGAGATCCGGGGCGCCGGATTCGTGCCACCGGGGGCGCAGAACGCGGACCGGCTGTCGCGGATGGTGGTGCGGATCGGTCCGGTCAACGTGCACGTACCGCTGGTCCCGGTCGCCGGTGGCTTCAGCAACCCCACCGACTCGCTGCTGACCGTGCCCGTACCGGCGGACGTGGAGCCGGGGCGGGTCGAGGTGCAGGTGGTCACGGCGGCCGGGGTGGAGACCAACCGGTGCGTGGTCGAAGTGACGGACTGAGGCCGGATGTCGGGCTGAGGCCCGGATGACGGACTGAGGGCCGGCTGAGGGCCCGGCTGAGGGTCTGGCTGAGGTCCGACAGCGGGCGGGCGGAGGGGGCGGAGGGGGCGGAGGGGCCGGAGGGCGGACTGAGGCTGTCCCTGGCCTGTTTTGGTCTCCATATCGGTCAGAAAAGGGTCCGGTCGGGAAAATCTTGGCCCGCGAGGATTGAGCGCACTCTCCGTGTCGTACGTATGGTCGTCGAGGGGGTCTCGGCACGCGCGGCGAGAGGCGGCTGGCAGCGATGACTCACGGCATGCGGACGGACACGTCCCCCATCCACGGCGCGGACTGGCGGGAGCGGGCCACCCGGTACGCGCTCCTTCCTCTTCGGGTCTTCCTCGGCATCACCTTCATCTACGCCGGCATCGACAAACTCACCGACAGCGCCTTCATGAAGGACTCGGGCGCCGGCTCCGTCGGCGACATGATGCGGACCGTCCGGGACTCCTCGGCCATTCCCGCTCTCGTCGACCTCGCCCTGAAGAGCCCGTCCGGCTTCGGCTACGCCATCGCCTTCGGGGAACTTGCCGTCGGCATCGGCACCCTGATCGGTCTGCTCGCGCGGCTCGCAGCGTTCGGCGGCGCCCTGATCTCCCTCAGCCTGTGGCTGACGGTGAGCTGGGCCTCCGATCCCTACTACTACGGCAATGACCTGGCCTATCTCATGGCGTGGATTCCTCTCGTGCTGGCGGGTGCGCCGGTGCTGTCGCTGGACGCGGCGCTGCACGCGCGGCGTCGGCGGCGGCGGGGCGGGTACCGGTAACCAGCCCTGCCACGGCTCCGGTGCCAGTCAGCTCCGCGTGTCGGTGCGGGGCTCGGCCGGGGCGGGTGCGCCGTCCGCTGCCCGGCGGCGGCGCCGTGCCCCGTGGGCCAGCGTCCCCACCGCGCCGGCGAGGCACAGGCCGCCGACGACGACGGGGATCACAACGAACCACGGTGTCCGCCACAGTCCGCCCGCGTCCCCGGCGTAGACGACGCCCGCCGCGATGAGGAAGGCGCCGGCCACCAGCCGGCCCGGCTGGAACTCATGACGCAGCACGGCTGACCTCCACCTGGCCGACGCCGACCTGCACCTCGAGGTCGAGCGTCCCGCCGCTCTTGCCGCCCCCGGCCGGAGCCAGGGTCAGCCGCTGGTGCTTGTCCGGTGCCACGTCCACGTCCTTCTCGTCGTCGCCCGGCAACTGGATGTCGCCCAGTCCGACCTCGATGTCCAGCCGCACCGTCACGTCCGGCGGCACGACGACCCGTATTCGGCCCAGGCTCGCCTCGGCCCGGGTGCTGACCGTACGGCCCGCGGCCAGGTCCAGCCCGGACAGGTCCAGGGTGCCGTCACCGGTACCGACCTCGTACCGCTGCTTCACCTGCGCGGCCGAGGCCGGTGTCCAGTCGGCACGCACCCACTCGGTGCCGATGTCCTTGGGCAGGGCGGCCGACGCGGCGAGCAGCGCCGCGGTGACGATCGCGAGGAAGACCGAACCGGCCCCCGTGCGCCCCAGGAAGGCGCTGATCGCGATACCCACCCCGAACACGGCCAGCGCGCAGGCCAGGCCCGTCTGAAGGCTGGTGCCCAGGGCCTGCTCGCCCCAGCCGGCGCGGGTGCCGAGGACGCCGGCGGCGAGGGCCAGCAGGAAGACCCAGCCACCGATTCCCCGGGGGCCGCGCGGCCTGGGCGGCCTGGGCGGTCGGGGGTGGGGCGCTCCCGGCCGTGCCCGGTCGTCGGCGCGGTACCCGGCGCGGTCGGTGCCGTGGCCGTCCAGGTCGACATCGACGAAAGCCGCGATGTCCCGGGGACGGGAGTCGCTCGGCCCCCACAGGTACCCCGTGCCGCCGACATGGGAGCCGTCCTTGACTATGGGCTCGCGCCACCAGGACGGCCAGGTGAAGCTGATCGGCGGTGCCTGCGCCTCGGGCGGGGCGTCGGCGACGGCCTGCGCCGCGAGGGGGTCGGGCCCGGGAGTGCCGCGCTGCCGCGACCAGTACCCCGCACCCGCGAGAAGAAGGGAGAGGACGACGGCGAAGGTGAGCACCCCGCCGTTGTTCAGCATGGTCAGGAAGACCCCGCAGCCGACCAGGGCGAAGAGCACGGCCGCCAGCGCCTGGCCGTCGACCCGGCCGGTCAGCAGCTTGCGCACCTCGTTCTCGTCCTCGTCGTCGGCCGGGACGAACAGCCACGCGAAGCCGTAGAAGAGCAGACCGAGGCCGCCGGTCGCGGAGAGCACCGCCAGCGTGACCCGGAAGATCACCGGGTCCATGTCGCACTGCCGGCCGAGCCCCGCGCACACCCCGGCGACCACCTTGTGCCGCCGGTCGCGGCGGAAGCGGTGCGGCGGCGCGGCAAGGTCCGGCCCGGCACCGCTCCCACTCCCGGCACCGCTCCCGGCACCGGCGCCGGGCGTGGCGTTCTGCGGCCCGGCGCCCCGTGGCGGGCGCGGGCCGGCACCGGGTCCGGTACCCGCCGCGGCGCGCTCGTTTTCTGTCATGCGTCCATGGTGGCGGGCGCGGCGCCGCGACGGCAGCCGGTACGACCCTGGTCGGACCCTGATATCGGCCCCGAGCCGACGCCCGGGGGATGTTCGACCACAGGCCGCCCCGAAGATCAGGGGAGTCTCCGGGGTACACCCTGATGCCCCGGCCGTGGCGCCGTGTGACCATCGTTGGCATGCCGGAAGCCGCAGCAGCGCCAGTCGTCGAGCCACGGCCGCCGCGCAAGCTCTACCGCAGCAGCGACGGACGCTGGCTCGGTGGAGTGGCGCGGGGGCTCGCTGGACACCTCGGGCTGCCCGTGATCTGGGTGCGGCTGGTCTTCGTCGGCCTGTTCATGGCCGACGGACTGGGCGCGCTGCTGTACGCGGCGTTCTGGTTCTTCGTGCCGCTCGGAGTCGGCGGCGTCGACGCGCAGAAGCCGCCCTCCCTGGTCTCCGCCGAGACCTCCCCCGACGGCCGCCGCAGACTCGTCGCCCGCAGACCGGACAAGGGGCAGATCGTCGCCCTGCTCCTCATGGTCGTCGTGGCCATGGTCTTCGTGGGAAACGTCAATCTGAGCGGCGGGGCCAAGGCGTACCTCTGGCCGACCGTGCTGGTTGGCGCGGGCGTCGCCCTGGTCTGGCGGCAGGCGGACAACGCCCGCCGGGCCCGCTGGGTCGAGGCCGGCCGCCGCCGGCGCACGGTCCGGCTGCTGCGCGCGGTCGCCGGGGTGCTGCTGGTGACGGCCGGTGTCTCCGGCATCTTCGTGCTCCAGGGCTCCGCGGCCCACCTCGGCTCCGTGCTCCAGGCCGCCCTCGCCGTCCTGGTCGGCATAACGCTGCTGGCCGGGCCGTATCTGGTGCGCATGACGCAGGACCTCTCCGAGGAACGCCTGATGCGTATCCGGGCGCAGGAGCGCGCCGAGGTGGCCGCCCATGTGCACGACTCGGTGCTGCACACCCTGACCCTGATCCAGCGCAACGCCGAGAGCCCCGGCGAAGTGCGGCGGCTGGCCCGCGCCCAGGAGCGGGACCTGCGCGCCTGGCTCTACAAGCCGGAGGGCAACGGCAAGGACGAGGACGACGAGCCGACCACGCTCGCCGAGGCCGTGAAGCGCGACGCGGCCGAGGTCGAGGACAAGCACGGCGTCCCCATAGAGGTCGTCGTGGTCGGCGACTGTCCGCTCGACGAACGGATCGGAGCGCAGATGCAGGCCGCGCGCGAAGCGATGGTGAACGCCGCCAAGTACGGTGGCGAGGGCGGCGCCGTACAGGTCTTCGCCGAAGTCGAGGGCAGGACGGTCTTCGTGTCCGTCCGGGACCGGGGCCCCGGCTTCGACCTCGAATCCATACCCGCCGACCGGATGGGTGTCAGAGAATCGATCATCGGCCGCATGGAGCGACACGGCGGCACGGCGCGGCTGCGCGCGGTGCCCGGCGGCGGCACGGAGGTCGAGCTGGAGATGGAGAGGGCGGAGAAGACGTCATGAGCGACCCGACCGAGGCGAACGAGACGGCGGCCGCGGCCGAGCGGCACGTGCGGGTGGTCCTCGTCGACGACCACCGCATGTTCCGTACGGGCGTGCAGGCGGAGATCGGCCAGACCGAGCAGACCGGGGTCGAGGTGGTCGGCGAGGCCGCCGACGTCGACCAGGCGGTCACCGTCATCACCGCGACCCGGCCCGAGGTGGTCCTCCTCGATGTCCACCTCCCGGGCGGCGGCGGCGTCGAAGTCCTGCGCCGCTGCGCCCCCTTGATGGCCGACGCCGAGCAGCCCGTCCGCTTCCTCGCCCTGTCCGTCTCGGACGCGGCGGAGGACGTGATCGGCGTGATCCGCGGCGGCGCGCGGGGCTACGTCACCAAGACGATCACCGGTACCGACCTCGTCGACTCCGTCTTCCGCGTCCAGGAGGGCGACGCGGTCTTCTCGCCCCGGCTGGCCGGCTTCGTCCTCGACGCCTTCGCCTCCACCGACGCCCCACCGGTCGACGAGGACCTCGACCGCCTCACCCAGCGCGAGCGCGAGGTCCTGCGCCTCATCGCCCGCGGCTACGCGTACAAGGAGATCGCCAAGCAGCTGTTCATCTCGGTCAAGACGGTCGAGTCCCATGTCTCGGCGGTCCTGCGCAAGCTGCAGCTGTCCAACCGGCACGAGCTGACCCGCTGGGCCACCGCGCGGCGGCTGGTCTGACGCGGTTGGAAACCGAACGAGCTTGCCGATGCCGCCCGCCCGCCCCAGGGTTCGGCGCCCCAGTCGTCCGCCGGCGTTTCGACGAGGAGCACCCGGCCCGACCATGAGCCAGGGGTCGTCCCGGGCTTGTTGCAGACCGGGGATACGCACTACAGCTACAGCTACAGCTACAGCTACAGCTACAGCTACAGCGAAGGCAGTAACCGTCTGGAGGTCGCCCTCGATTGCCGCAAGTCGAGCCACAGCGAGGACCAAGGCCGCGCCGTCAGGCCACCCGTGTCGCTCCCGCGAACGGCATCTCGTCCACCGGGGCCACCCGGACCGGGGACGACGGGTTCGGGGCGTGGATCATCCGGCCGTTGCCCACGTACAGGCCGACGTGGGTGACGCCGGGGTAGAAGAAGACCAGGTCGCCCGGGCGGAGTTCGGCCCGTGAGACTCGGTGGCCGGTGTCGATCTGGGCGTAGGTCGTGCGGGGCAGTGCGACGCCCGCGGAGCGGTACGCCGCCTGGATGAGACCCGAGCAGTCGAAGGCGTTCGGGCCGGTCGCGCCCCAGACGTAGGGGCTGCCGAGCTTGGCGTAGGCGTACGCGACGGCTGCCGCGGCGCGCGGATTCGGGGCCTCGGCGGCGCCGGCGGACAGGGCGTCGCGGTCGCCCGCGGAGCGAGCGGCGTGGGCGGGTTGCGGCTCGGTGAGCCGGGACAGCAGCCGGCGGGCCTGCGCCAGTTTGCCGGTGATGGTCGCGCGGTGGCGTTTCAGTTCCGCCTGCCGGGAGGCCAGCGAGGCGACCTCCACGCGGGCGGCGCCGCGCAGCCGCTCGATCTCCCGCAACTGCTTGCGCACGCCGGCGACGGCGGTCGCGTGCCGGTCGCCCGCCCGCTCGATCCGGGCGGCCGAGTCGAGATACCGGTCGGGTTCGGCGGAGAGCGCGAGCCGCAGGGCCGGATCGAGGCCGCCGTCACGGTACTGGGCCGCCGCCACGGAACCGAGCGCCGTACGCGCCTCGCCGAGCCGTTCCTCCTTGCGCGCGGTCTCGTCCCGCAGGCGTTCCAGCCGCCGCTCGGCCGCGTCCGCCCGCTCCCTGGTGCCGTTGTACTGCTCGGTGGCGGCCTCGGCCTCCCGGTACAGCCGGTCCACCGTGGCCTCGACCTGGGCCGGAGTCGGCTCCGGTGCCGCGTGTCCGGTGCCGTCCCACCCGGTGGCGGTCGCCGCGCCCGCGAGGGCGATCGTCGCGGCGGTCCGGGCGGAGGTGCGGTGCACCGTGCGCTGCCGGAGCCTGCGGTGTGCTGCCACCGGGATTCCATTCCTTCCGTACGACGACACGACGACTGCCACGCCCCCCCCGCGAGACCCGGCGGCGGTCCCGTACAGGGGAACGGGGCCGCCGCCGGGCCTTCTGGCGGTGGTACCGGCTGCCGCCCCTGGCCCGGACGGCGGTGGGAAGCCGGTCACCTGGTGCAGGACGTTAGACCGGGCCGAGGCGAAAGAGTGACGGCTTGCACGTAAATGACGGGAGGGGATCGCTGCGTGACTGCATGTAACGATGATCTCTGTCGCGAGTCGTTGTCTTTACGCAGAGTGATGACCGATGTGCGGGATCGTGAAGCCGGCGGCCGGGTGGAGTGCTATCCCCGCGCTGCCGGGCGCGCGGCCTTCACTAGGCTCCGGACTCATGGACGTACTCATCCACCTCTTCGTCGGCCTGCACATCATCGGTATCGCCGCGCTGCTCGGCGGCTTCCTCACCCAGATGAAGGCGATGGGCGACGGCACCGCCCGGTTCGGTCCGGCGATGCTGCACGGTGCGCTGACCATGCTGGTCACCGGGGTGATCCTGGTGGGTCTCAACCAGGCCGACGACCAGTCCGTCAACAACATCAAGATCGGCGTGAAGCTCGCCGTGCTGATCGTGATCCTCGGCCTGGTCTATGTGAAGCGGGACGAGGAGAAGGTGGAGAAGGGGCTGTTCGGGCTGGTCGGGGCGTTGACGCTGGTGAACATCTTCATCGCGGTGCTGTGGACCTGAGGGCCGACCGCGCGGACCCGACCGCCCCGGCGGCCACCACCAGCCACACGGCCACCGCGATCCACAGCAGGACCTGACCGGGCCCCTTCAGCCACGGCACCTCCACGGCGGCGGCGACGGACAGCGTCGCCGCCGCCGTCATGCCGAGCGGGAAGACGGTCGACCAGCGGCGTACGTCGTAGCGGAGCCGGGGGCGGAGGAGTTCGGCGGCGAGGAGGACGACGTACCAGGTCAGGTCGAGGACGAGGAGGGCGACGGTGGTGGTGCGCAGGGCGTCGCCGTCGTCCCGGTTCCACAGGTACATGCCGCTGCCGCCGGCGGCGAGCAGCTTGGACCCGGCGAGCGCCGAGATGGCGAGCGCGCCGGCCGCGATCCAGTGGTCCCCGGTGCCCCGGGCCACCTGCCGCCAGTCGAAATGGAACAGGGCGGCGGCGTAGAGCACCAGGCCAAGCCAGAACGGCACCAGTGCGGCGTGCGCCAGCCAGGGCGTCGAGGTGGCGGCGGCGAGCGTGGCCCCGAGCACGGCGAGGCCCTGGGTGGCCACACAGCCGAGGAAGACCGCCCCCGGCATGGACCGGCTCCAGTGCCGGATCACCAGGACGAGCAGTCCGGGCCACAGTGCCGTGGCCAGTGCCAGCAGCACGGCTGCCAGTGGCTGCCGGCCAAGGAGCGCGAAGCGGGTGCCGAGGACGGTGGTGGCGGCGATGGCGGTGAGCGCGCCCGGGGTGGCCGCCTGCGCCACCCACTTCGGGCGCTCGCGCAGCAGCAGGACGACGAAGTTCAGCGCCAGGCCGAGCCAGGCGGCGCTGCCCAGGACCAGGGCGATCCCGGACAGCACCTCGTGTCCCGTCAGGTGTAGGCCGACCGACAGGATGCCGGTCGCCATCACGGCGGCCCCGGCGGCCGGCGGCCGCCCCGCCCACCAGGTGCGCAGCGCGGAGATACCGGATGACATGGGCCCGATGCTAGAGAGCGGAACCCCTCAGGCCGGGCGCACCACGCTGTAGATCGACGACTCGCCGTCGTAGTAGACGGACTCCTCACGGACGTACGCGCCCGGCTTCGGCGCGTGGATCATCATGCCGTTGCCGATGTACAGGCCGACGTGCGAGATGTCGTCGTAGAAGAAGACCAGGTCACCGGGTTGAGCGGCGGATATCGACACCGTCGTGCCGGCGTTGACCTGGTCGTAGGTGGTGCGCGGCAGATCGACGCCGGCGTCCTTCCAGGCGGCCTGGGTGAGGCCGGAGCAGTCGTAGGAGTCGGGGCCGGTGGCGCCCCAGACGTACGGTTTGCCGATCTGGGCGCGGGCGAAGGCCAGGGCCTTTTCGGCCTTGGTGGCGTACGAGGAGTCGGTGGCGGAGGACGATCCGGTCCCGGTCGCCGAAGAGCCGCTCTCCTCCTCGGCCGCCGCTGCTGCGGCCTTCTCCTGGCGCTGCTGCTCCGCGGCCTGCTGCCGGGCCAGTTCCTCGGCCTCGCGGGCGGCCTCCTGCTGCTCCTTCTTCTCGATTGCCGCCAGGCGGGCCTTCTCCTCGGCGGTCAGGTCGGCCAGCAGCTCCCGCGCGGAGGAGAGTTTCGTCTGGACGGTGGCCTTGGCCGACTTCAGGTCCTGCTGCGAGGCGGTGAGCGTCTGGAGGCTCTCGGTGGCCTCCTGGCGCTTCTCCATCGTTTCGGCCTGCTGGGTGGCGTAGTCGTCGACCATCTGCTTCTGGCGGCCGGTGAGCCGGTCCATCAGCTGGTTCTGGTCGAAGTAGTCCTGCGGGGAGTCCGCGAGCAGGAGGGTCGCGGTGTCGGAGACGGCCGCGCCGGTGCGGTACTGGGCGGCGGCGAAGGAACCCAGCTCCTCGCGCGCGTCGTTGAGCACCTGGGTGCGCTTGGCCACATTGTCCAGGAGGGTGTCGACCTGCTCGCGCTGTTTCGCGGCCTTCTCCTTGGCCGCGTTGTACTGCTCGGTGGCCGATCCGGCCTGCCGGTAGAGGTCGTCGACCTTCTTCTGGACCTCTTCGAGACTGGGCCGGTCGTCGGCGGGGGCGGCGGTGGCCGTCTGGGAGAGCAGGGCCACGGAGGTGAGCGCGGCCGTGGCCAGGACGGGGGTCCGGATGCCTGCCACGCGCGTGCCGGCGGGACGCGACTTGCGGTGCGACGCCAAGGGAGGCGACTCCTTCCGTGCTCCGCTTACCAGGGTTAGCGATGGGGGCGCCCCGGGCCGTCGGGCCTGGGGGAGGGCTCGGGCGTGGTGGAACGTGCGGAAGGCCGCCCTACGATTCGTGGCCCCGGGGAGGGCTGTGAACCGACTCACCCCATGTCACGGTGGGGCCCCGGTTCCGGGTGCCGTGCGGGCACGCCGGATTCGGCGGAGGCCGCGCGGCCCGGCGACGTTCGCCGGTGGGGGTCGTGCGGCCTGCCCCGCACCGTAGCCAACTCGTGTGGCAGCTGTGAAGGTTGAAGGGTGATATGCCCGATACATTTTCGTGACCTCGCCGCTGGGGGCTGTTAGTGTTCACGCTGTGTGATAAATGGTGACGGGAGCGTGTTCGGGAGCGTGCGGCCTGTCGTTTCCGGGGGCTGCTCGGGAGCGTGCGGCGGTGCCCGGCGGCCCGTCCGTCGGGCGGGTTTTCGAGGCGGCGTCCGGTTGTCAGTGGGGCGCCCTAGACTCGTAGAGCGATGAGCAGCCTCTTTGACGACAGCTTCCTGGCGAACCTCCAGGCCCCCCGCGGCCACGAGGAGGAACCTCCGCCGCCGCCCGAGGACGAGCAGCACGGACCGGAGCCGATCCCGGACGATCTGTTCGCCGGGAAGTTCGACGTGCCCCCGGACCGGGACCAGTACTACCGGGACGGCGCCCCACGGCCGGTACTGGACTCCGCCGCGCTCCTGGAGGGGCTGAACGAGAACCAGCGCGCCGCGGTCACGCACGCCGGTTCCCCGCTGCTCATCGTGGCCGGCGCCGGCTCCGGCAAGACCCGGGTACTCACCCACCGCATCGCCCACCTGCTCGGCGAGCGCGGTGTCCACCCCGGCCAGATCCTCGCGATCACCTTCACCAACAAGGCCGCGGGCGAGATGAAGGAGCGCGTCGAGCAGCTCGTCGGACCGCGCGCGAACGCGATGTGGGTGATGACCTTCCACAGCGCCTGCGTCCGCATCCTGCGCAGGGAGTCCAAGCAGCTCGGCTTCACGTCGTCGTTCTCGATCTACGACGCCGCCGACTCCAAGCGGCTGATGGCGCTGGTCTGCCGGGACCTGGACCTCGACCCGAAGCGGTTCCCGCCGAAGTCCTTCAGCGCCAAGATCTCGAACCTGAAGAACGAGCTGATCGACGAGGAGGACTTCGCCGCCCAGGCAGGCGACGGCTTCGAGAAGACCCTCGCCCAGGCGTACGCGATGTACCAGGCGCGGCTGCGCGAGGCCAACGCGCTCGACTTCGACGACCTGATCATGACGACGGTCAACCTGCTGCGCGCGTTCCCGGACGTCGCCGAGCACTACCGGCGCCGCTTCCGGCACGTCCTGGTCGACGAGTACCAGGACACCAACCACGCGCAGTACGCCCTGGTGCGCGAGCTGGTCGGCACCGGTGTCCACGACGAGGACGTCCCGCCGAGCGAGGGCGAGCTGCCGCCCGCCGAGCTGTGCGTCGTGGGCGACGCCGACCAGTCGATCTACGCCTTCCGCGGCGCGACCATCCGCAACATCCTCCAGTTCGAGGAGGATTACCCGGACGCGACCACGATCCTGCTGGAGCAGAACTACCGCTCCACCCAGACCATCCTGAGCGCCGCCAACGCGGTCATCGAGCGCAACGAGTCGCGCCGCCCCAAGAACCTGTGGACCAACGCGGGCGCGGGCGCGCAGATCACCGGGTACGTCGCCGACACCGAGCACGACGAGGCGCAGTTCGTCGCCGACGAGATCGACCGGCTCACGGACGCGGGTGAGGCCAAGGCCGGCGACGTCGCCGTCTTCTACCGCACCAACGCCCAGTCCCGCGTCTTCGAAGAGATCTTCATCCGCACCGGCCTGCCCTACAAGGTCGTCGGCGGCGTCCGCTTCTACGAGCGCAAGGAGGTCCGGGACGTCCTGGCCTACCTGCGGGTACTGGCCAATCCGGAGGACTCGGTACCGCTGCGGCGCATCCTGAACGTGCCCAAGCGCGGGATCGGGGACCGCGCCGAGGCCATGATCGACGCCCTCGCCCAGCGCGAGAAGATCAGCTTCCCGCAGGCGCTGCGGCGCGTCGACGAGGCGTACGGCATGGCCGCGCGCTCCACGAACGCCGTCAAGCGCTTCAACACGCTGATGGAAGACCTCCGTACGATCGTCGAGTCCGGTGCCGGACCGGCCACCGTGCTGGAGGCCATACTGGAACGCACCGGCTACCTCGCCGAGTTGCAGGCGTCCACCGACCCGCAGGACGAGACCCGGATCGAGAACCTTCAGGAACTCGCCGCCGTCGCTCTGGAGTTCGAGCAGGAGCGGGCCGAGGGGGAGTCCGCGGGCGGGCTCGCCGACTTCCTGGAACGGGTCGCGCTGGTCGCCGACTCCGACCAGATCCCCGACGAGGAGGACGGCGACGGCGTCGTCACCCTGATGACGCTGCACACCGCCAAGGGCCTGGAGTTCCCGGTGGTCTTCCTGACCGGCATGGAGGACGGCGTCTTCCCGCACATGCGCGCCCTCGGCCAGGCCAAGGAACTGGAGGAGGAACGGCGGCTGGCCTACGTCGGCATCACGCGGGCGCGCGAGCGGCTGTATCTGACCCGGTCCACGCTGCGCAGCGCCTGGGGACAGCCCTCGTACAACCCGCCCTCCCGGTTCCTGGAGGAGATCCCGGCGGCCCACCTGGCCTGGAAGCGGACCGGAGCGAGTGCCTCCGCCTCGTCCGCCGGGCCGGTCTCCGGGGTGGCGGCGTCGCTGTCCTCGTCTCGGTCGCGGTCGTCGGCGCAGGGCGGGTCCGGGTTCGCCACGCGCCGCACCGGTGAGCAGCCGGCGGTCTCGCTGGCGGTCGGGGACCGGGTCACGCACGACCAGTTCGGGCTCGGCACCGTGGTCGCGGTGAAGGGCACCGGTGGCAACGCCGAGGCGACGATCGACTTCGGCGACACCAAGCCGAAGCGGCTGCTGCTGCGGTACGCGCCGGTGGAGAAACTCTGACGGCACTTGTGACGGCCGCCCCCGCGGGGGCTCGGTGCGTTACGTCGGGTCGAGGTCGTGGCTGCGCAGCCACGCCAGCGGGTCGATCGCCGAGCCGCCGGAGGGGCGCACCTCGAAGTGCAGGTGCGGGCCGGTCGAGTTGCCCGAGTTGCCGGAGTACGCGATCGCGTCCCCGGCCTTGACGGTCGCACCGGAGGAGACCTGGTAACTGGAGAGGTGGCAGTACCACGTCTCCGTGCCGTCCTTCGCCGTCACGATCATCATGTTCCCGTACGCGCTGTTGTACTGCGTGCGGACCGTGCCGTCGGTCGCCGCCATGACCGTGGTGCCGTACGAGACGGGGAAGTCGATGCCGGAGTGGACGGACATCCAGTTGATGCCCGCCTGGCCGTAGTAGGCGCTGAGGCCGTGCTGTTCGACGGGGAGCGCGAACTTGGGGCGCAGCCGTTCCTTGCGCGCCGCCTCTTCCGCCGCGCGCTTCTTCTCCGCCGCCTGCTCGGCCTTGAGGTCGATGCGCTCCTGGGTGCGGCTGGCCCGGTCGGCGAAGTCGTCGGCGCCGGCGGTCAGACTGGCGAGCTGGGTGTCGAGCTTGTTGTTGGCTGCGGATGGTTTCACCACCTGGGTGTCCGCCGCCGACGCTGTGCTCTCCTTGCCGTCCTCGCTGCTCAGTCCGTCGACGGAGGCGGCGGCGATGCCGGCCACGCCCATCACACAGGCCGAGGGCACGGCGATGGTCAGCAGCGCGGAACGCTTGGCGGGCTGCCGACGGCGCGAACGGGAGCCGGTGCGGGGTGAGGTGGGGCCGGCGGAGGCGGCCGGCGCGGTGTCCGCAGCCGGTGTGGTCTCCTCCTGGCCCTCCAGCAGCGGCGTCATGGCCGGGAGTTCGCCGGTGGCGGTGAGACCGTCGGTGTGCGGGGCTTCCTGGCGGGTTCCAAGGTGGTCCGCGTGGCCCGGGTGGTCCGCGTGGTCCGGGTGGGCGGAGTGATCCAGGTAGTCCGGGTGGCCCGGGTAGTCAGGGCGGCCAGGGTGATTGTCGGGGGTGTCTTGCTGGGGGCCGTTGCTCGTCGGTGTGCCGTCGGAGTTCCACTGGGTGGCGTCGAAGGCGCCGGTGTCGAGTGCGCCGGTGTCCAGTGCGCTGGTGTCGAGTGCGCCGGTGTCCGGGGTTTGCGTGTTCCAGTCCCACTGCTGGGTCTGGTCGGGCTGGAGCCAGGCGGTGCTGTCCCACTGGCCGCTCGTCCCGGGGGCGCCCGCCTGCGGCGGCACGGCGGACAGCGGCTGACAGCCGTCCGCCCAGGTGGTGGTGTCGTAGGACCCGGTGTCGTACGCGGCGTGATGCTGAGCGGCGTACGCGTCGTAGTTCAGGGTTTGATGCCCGCCGGTGTCCAGGATTTCGTGACTGCCGGTGTCCAGTGTCTGGTGCCCGCCGGTCCACTGAGCGGTGTCGTCGTACGTGCCTGGTGTGCCGTACGCGGTGTGGGGGGCGTAGGCGGTGGCGGTGTCGTACCCGGTGGTGTCGTACGGGCCGGTGTGCTGGCCGGGGAGGCTGCCGAAGAGCGGGTCGGCGGCAATACCGGTGGTCTCGTAGCCGTTGTGTGTGGTGAGGTCGCCGTACTGGGCTTCCTGGATGCCGTACGACGCGTAGTGCGCCGAGGCGGCTTCGGAAGCCGCGGCCGGGGCGGTGGGGGTCCCCGACGGGTGACGGTCGTTCACCAACTTCTCTTTCGCCTCGACAACAGGGGCTGCCAGAGCAGTGCGGCGACTGTACCCGGCGGTATGCGGGCACGACAATCTTCCGCAGGTTTCGCTCGCGCAGGAAACGGGCAATCGGCCGTGATTCGGCGGACTGCGGGCACGGGTTTGGCCTGGCGTTCGAGCGTTGTTCGAGGTGGTAGTGGTCGCCAAGCGATCGGCGGGCGATCGGCGGGTGGTCAGTCAGCGGTCAGTCGGCGGTCAGTCAGCGATCGTCAAACGTCATCAGGCGACGGTGAGCCCGTTGGGGCCGGTGGAACCGGTCGGGTCGTCGGGGTCGGCCTCGGACAGTGCGCTGATATGACTCGCGTCAAGAGCCTGCCGGATTCCGGTAGCCACCGCAGGGTGAACCGGCAGGGCCAGATGGCCGATACCGCTGACCCGCACGTTCTGCGTCAGCAGATCCGGGTGCTCCAGACGGGCCGCCTCCAGCGGGACCATCAGCGGGTCGAGATCGCTCCAGAAACTGACGAAGCGGGTGCGGCAGCCCGGCGCGGGGCGGGCCAGTTCCTCGATCACCGGTGAACCGGGGCGCATCTGGCGCACGATCGGGTGCGCGTTGGCCAGTGGGGCCACGCGGGTGCCGGTGTGCGGGGTGCCGAGCGTCACCAGCATCCGCACGCGCCGGTCACCGCCGAGGCGCTGGACGTAGTACCGCGCGATCAGCCCGCCCAGGCTGTGCCCGACGATGTCCACCTGGTCCTTGCCCGTGCGCTCGCAGATCTCCTCCAGGTGCCGGCCCAGCAGCTCTGCCGCGGTGCGTATGTCGCAGGTCAGCGGCGAGTAGTTGAGCGACTCGACTTGCTGCCTGCCGTGCTGCGCCAGGCTGCGGCGGAGCAGGACGAAGACCGACCGGTTGTCGATGAAGCCGTGCAGCAGGACGACCGGCGGGCGGTTCTCGGCCTGGGTCGGCAGGCGGGGGGTGGCGGTAGTGCCCGAGGCGGAGGCGGAGGCGGTGGTGTCCGTGTCCGTGTGCGGGTTGGTGTCCGTGTTGGTGTTGCTTTCGGTTTGGGTGTCGTCGTCCAGGGTGGACGGGAGTGGGGTTGCGCCCGGGAGGGGCGGGGTCGCCCGGCGTTCCTGGATGATGCCGGATGGATAGAGAAGGACATGCCCTGCCAGGATCGCGAGCTCCAGGGCCGTCGCCTTCAGCAGGCCCACGGAAACGCCGGCGACCTTCACCGGCAGAACCGGTGCGAGCCGCTGACAGAGCGGACGAAAGGGCTGCACTGCCCAGCTGACCTTCATGGCCGACCTCCCGTCGGCACGCGGAAGAACGCCTCTGTCCCCCGTGTGCCCTCATGGAGAGTCGTGACACAGGTGCCGGGTGGTGTAAATGGGGTAGTGCGGGAGTTCGTGCGCTTGATGGCGTTGTGTGCGGATGTGGCGACTGTGGGTACCCAGGGATCGCCGGGGTGTAGGGCTGGCGGTTGTGTGGATGGCGGTTGCCCGGGAGATGGGTGCCGAGCGGCCCGCTTGCTGTGCGTGCCTGTGTGTTCACTGCCCCGTGTGCTGTGCTTGCCCGGTGCGTCCGTGTCGGGCGCGGCTCTCCGTGCGCGCGTCTCCCGCTGGTGATCGAAACGCCGCGCGATCAATATGTCCTTCTGTGTGATTTCCCCCTCGGTGTCCACCGCGAAACTGCCGGTTGCGGGATGCTGGAGATAACGTTCGTTCACTTCATCAGAGGTCGCTTCATGGCATGGAGGCAGTGATGGGTGTGGCAGCCGGTCCGATCCGCGTGGTGGTGGCCAAACCGGGGCTCGACGGCCATGACCGAGGGGCCAAGGTGATCGCGCGGGCGTTGCGCGACGCCGGTATGGAGGTCATCTACACCGGCCTCCACCAGACCCCCGAGCAGATCGTCGACACCGCGATCCAGGAGGACGCCGACGCGATCGGGCTCTCCATCCTGTCGGGCGCGCACAACACGCTCTTCGCCGCGGTGATCGACCTCCTCAAGGAGCGGGACGCGGCGGACATCCTGGTCTTCGGGGGCGGGATCATCCCGGAGGCCGACATCCCGCCGTTGAAGGAGAAGGGCGTCGCGGAGGTCTTCACGCCCGGTGCGACCACGACATCGATCGTGGACTGGGTGCGGGAGAACGTGAGGCAGCCTGCGGGGGCGTGAGTCCGGGGGTCCGGGGGCGTGGGCCCGCGGGGGCACGAGCCCACGGGGTGTGAGCGAGGGCGGACACGTCATCCTGGTCCCGGGGCGTCGGGAACGTCCTCGGGGGCCGGGCCCGGTTCCAGTTCCTCCGTCATCGCCGCGCGCAGCCGCAACGTGGTGACCAGGCGCTGGAACGCCTCCGCCCAGTACCCGCCGGCCCCCGGCGACGCGTCCTCCGGCTCGTCGGGTATCGCCGACAGTCCGTCGAAGCGGCCCGCCTCGGCGGGGTCCAGGCACCGTTCCGCGAGGCCCATCACCCCGCTGAAGCTCCAGGGGTAGTTCCCGGCGTCCCGCGCGATGTTGAGCGCGTCGACCACCGCCCGTCCCAGCGGCGCGGCCCACGGCACCGCGCACACCCCGAGGAGCTGGAACGCCTCGGACAGCCCGTGCGTCGCGATGAACCCGGCGACCCAGTCGGCCCGTTCACCGGCGGCCAGGACGCCGAGCAGCTTGGCCCGCTCGGCCAGGGACACCGCGCCCGGCCCGCCGGCCTCGGGCGCCGTGGGTGACCCGAGCAGCGCCCGTGCCCACGCGGTGTCCCGCTGGCGTACGGCAGCCCGGCACCACGCGGCGTGCACCTCGCCCTGCCAGTCGTCCGCCACCGGGAGCGCGACGATCTCCCGGGGCGTCCGTCCGCCCAGTCGTCCGGTCCACGTCGTGAGGGGCGCCGCTTCCAGCAACTGGCCGAGCCACCAGGACCGTTCACCCCGACCGCCGGGTGGCTTGGCGACGACGCCGTCGCGCTCCATGCCCGCGTCGCACTCGTGCGGTGCCTCCACGACGATCGCCGGGGCGGTCCGCGTGCGGTCGACGGACACGCAGGACACCGCCCTCGCCGCCATGCGCTGCGCGAGCGCCGATGAGGGCAGCGCCGACAGCAGCTCCGCCGCCGTCGCCCGTACGTTGCGGCTGCGGTCGGCGAGCGCCTGTTCCAGGAAGGGCTCGTCGTCCGGACCGAGGCCCGTGCGGAGCGAGTCGAGGAACATCAGGCGGTCCTCGGCCCGTTCCGTCGACCAGGTGGTGGTGAGCAGTTCGCGGGCGTCGGCGGGGTGCCGGGCGCGCAGGGAGGACAGGAGCGCGACCCGCTCGGCGAACAGGCCCTCCTCCCACAGCCGGCGGACCCGGTCCGTGTCCTCGGAGCGCGGCAGCGTGGTGTCGCCGCCCGGCGCGGCGCGCAGGGCGAACCGCCAGTCCGGATTCAGCCGGGCCAGCCACAGGGCGCGCGGTCCGGCGAACTCCAGGGCCGCCGGGCGCAGGTCGGTCCGGCCGCGCGCCGCGTCCAGCAGGGCGGGCAGCGACTCCGGCGGCGCCGCGTAACCGTGGTCGTTGGCCGCCGCCAGCCACTGGGGCAGCAATTCCATAAGGTCGGGGGCCGACCCGCGCCGGCCTCCGCCGCCCGTGCCGGCACGGTCCGTGAGCAGCAGGGCGAGTCGGCGGGCGGCGGCCTCCGGCAGGGGCGGCCGGTGATCGGCGGGGGCCGGGGCCGGGTGCTCCGCCGACCGGGCGGGACGCAGGGCGGCCCTTCTGCGCACGGTCTCCACGGCCGCCGCGTCCAACAGGTCCGTCGGAGCGTGCGGGCCGGGCGCGCACCCCGGCGGAGTACGCCGTTCCGTGCCGAGCAGAGCCGCGGTGACCAGTTCCTCCCAGACGGGCGGCGCGGGCGCGGGTGTCCTGGACATGCGGTTCCTCTTCCTGGAGAGGGCGGAAAGAAGGGAAGGAGTTAAGGGACGGGGAGTTGAGGGGGGAGTGTCGGGAGGAGGGGAGTTGAGAGGGACGGGCGGGTCAGTGCAGTGGGACCGCTGGGCCCGGACCTGACGGCCAGGCCGTCAGCGGGGTGAAGCCCCGGTGGCCGCACTCGCCGAAGACCTTGACGGGTGCGCCGCCCGACAGCGCGACCAGCCGCCACAGGCCCGGTCGGTTGCTCGCCGCGGAGGCGAGCGGCAGCGCCGTGTCGCCGTCGGCGTCCGCCAGTTGCCAGCCGTCACCGTCCGGTACCGGTACGACCTGGTCCAGCGTCACCGGGATGGCATCCAGCCAGGGGTCGTCACGGAGAGCCTCGCCGTAGCGGGCGGCCGCCCCGGACGTACTGATGCCCGGGGGGCGTATCTCTGTCGCGGCGGGCGGGGCGAGCCGCTCGCCCAGGGCCGCCCGGTACTGACCGGCTCCCGGATAAGCGGACACCTCCGTATCCAGTGCCAGCCCCACCGGCAGGGCCAGCTCCGGGGCCCGGCCGGCGGCACCGTAGGAGAGGAGCAGGGCGGTGCGGCCCGACGCGGTGCCGTGGAGCCAGACCCGGCGGGTGGTCAGCCGCGCGTCCGCCGTGTCGTACTGGGCGAGGACCAGCCACCGGTCGCGGACGGCCGGTCCCTGCGGGGAGGCGGGCAGCCCGACCCGCGAGCGGACCGTCGCCGCCAGCCCCTCCGGCAGACGGTCACGGCGCAGCCAGCCCCGGTCGAGCAGGTGGAGCAGGGCGCACTCCTCCAGCAACCGGACCGGCCAGCCAGGACCGGACGACGGGACCGAGCCCAACTCGCGGGCTCGCGCCGCCAGTCCGGGCGCCTGGGCGTCGACCATGCGGGCCGCCGTCTCCTCCCAGAGCTCGTACCCGGCCGTCTCCGCGCCGGCCAGTCCGCCGCGCAGCAGGTCCGCCAGGCGCTGTTCCAGCTCCGTGGCGCCCGCCGAGATCCGCTCGGCCCGGCGCTCCGCCCGGCGCCGCGCCGCCTCCGGATCGGCGGACGCGGAACCGGCGCTGTCCGCCCGGCCCTTGCGCTCCTCCCGCCCGCGCCGCGTCGCCAGCCACTGCTCCGCCCAGTCCGGCACCTGGGCCGACGGCACCGCACCGTCCCCGCCGGTCCAGAGCAGCAGCAGCCCGAGCGCGTGCTTGCACGGGAACTTGCGGCTCGGACAACTGCACTTGTACGCGGGCCCGGTCGCGCCCGCGAGATCGACGACCGTCTGATACGGCTTGCTGCCGCTGCCTCTGCACAGTCCCCACAACGCCCCCTCGTCGGTACATCCCGCCTCGGACCACGGCCCGGCCGCACCGAGTTTGCTTCCCGCTTTGCGTGATGCGGCGTCAGGTGCCAGTGCCAGCACCTGGTCGGCCGTCCAGCGCGCCCCCTGCTGAGTCATGCCATCGAAGCTAGGTCCTACCACTGACAATCGGTCCTCGCGAGTGTGTTTGTGCAGGTCAGAGCGATTGTCAGTGGTGTGGTGCACCGTTGATGTCAGATCCGAACCGGCCGAGCTGGAGGGGGACTCAGCCATGCCTGTGTCCGTAGAACCGACGACCGTCGACCCGAGCCAGAACGGGTCCGCGCCCATGAACACGGACGCGGACACCCAGACATCCACGGGCACGCACGAGAGTCACGAGAGCGCGGAGGCCCTGCGTCCGCACGCCGAGAACGCCTTCGCCGGCGAACTGGCCGCGCTCGCCGCACAGGACGACCGTCCGCGCCCGGCCCGCTGGAAGCTGTCGCCGTGGGCCGTCGCGACGTACCTGCTCGGCGGCACGCTGCCGGACGGCACGGTGATCACGCCGAAGTACGTGGGTCCGCGCCGCATCGTCGAGGTGGCCGTCACCACGCTGGCCACCGACCGCGCCCTGCTCCTGCTGGGCGTGCCCGGTACCGCCAAGACCTGGGTGTCCGAGCACCTGGCCGCCGCCGTCAGCGGCGACTCGACCCTGCTGGTGCAGGGCACGGCCGGCACGCCCGAGGAGGCGATCCGGTACGGCTGGAACTACGCGCAGCTGCTCGCCCACGGCCCCAGCCGGGACGCCCTGGTGCCGAGCCCGGTGATGCGGGCGATGGCCGAGGGGATGACCGCCCGGGTCGAGGAACTGACCCGTATCCCGGCCGACGTGCAGGACACGCTGATCACGATCCTGTCGGAGAAGACACTGCCGATACCCGAGCTGGGCGCGGAGGTGCAGGCGGTCCGCGGCTTCAACCTGATCGCCACGGCCAACGACCGCGACCGCGGGGTCAACGACCTGTCCAGCGCCCTGCGCCGCCGCTTCAACACCGTCGTACTGCCGCTGCCGGAAAGCCCCGAGGCCGAGGTGGACATCGTCTCGCGCCGCGTCGACCAACTCGGCCGCTCCCTCGACCTGCCGGCCACGCCCGACGGCATCGACGAGATCCGCCGCGTCGTCACCGTCTTCCGTGAACTGCGCGACGGGGTGACGACCGACGGACGGACGAAGCTGAAGTCGCCCAGCGGCACGCTGTCGACGGCCGAGGCGATCTCCGTCGTCACCGGGGGCCTCGCGCTGGCCGCCCACTTCGGCGACGGAGTGCTGCGCTCCAGCGACGTGGCGGCCGGCATCCTCGGCGCCGTCGTCCGCGATCCGGCGGCCGACCGGGTCATCTGGCAGGAGTACCTGGAGACGGTCGTCCGGGAGCGGGACGGCTGGAAGGACTTCTACCGGGCCTGCCGGGAGGTGAGCGCATGACCGCCATCGGAGACGGAGAGGACGACACGACGTGGTCTGTCGCGGGGGGACGGATGGTCGGGGGCGTCCGGCCGTTCGCGGGGGACCGGCTGGTCATGGGGGTCCAGCCGTTCATGGGTGTACCCCTGTTGATGGAAGTTCGGCCGTTCGTGGGAGGGGGGCGGTGTGACGAGCACTGAGGTCCAATCCCGGGCCAACGCCGGCGTCCAGGGGCGCGGGCCGCTGCTGCTGGGCGTACGGCATCACGGGCCGGGGTCGGCCCGAGCGGTGCGGGCTGCGCTGGTGGCCGCCCGGCCCCGGGTCGTCCTGATCGAGGGACCGCCCGAGGCGGACGCCCTGGTCCCGCTGGCCGCCGACGAGGGGATGCGGCCGCCGGTCGCCCTGCTGGCCCATGCCGTGGACGAGCCCGGCCGCTCGGCGTTCTGGCCGCTCGCCGAGTTCTCCCCGGAGTGGGTCGCCCTGCGCTGGGCCCTGGACCACGACGTGCCGGTCCGCTTCTTCGACCTGCCGGCCACCCACACGCTGGCCCTGCGAGCACGGACGGAGGAGACGGAAGAGACAGGGGAGAGCGAGGGGTCTGAGGGATCCGAGGGATCTGAAGGGTCTGAAGGGTCTGAGGGGCTTGAGCAGGCGGACTCGGAGGTGCGGTCCGATCCGCTTGCCGCGCTTGCCGAGGCCGCCGGGTACGACGATCCCGAGCGTTGGTGGGAGGACGTCGTCGAGCATCGGGGGGCGGGGGAGGGAGACCCGCTCGCACCGTTCGCGGCGCTGGAGGAGGCGATGGGGGCGCTGCGGGAGACGGAGGGGGACACCGAGCACGACCGGGACCTCGTGCGCGAGGCGTACATGCGGCTCCAGGTCCGGGCCGCGCAGCGCGAGTTCCCGGGCGGAGTGGCCGTGGTGTGCGGGGCGTGGCACGTGCCCGCGCTGCGCCGGAAGACCACCGTCGCCGCCGACCGGGCGCTGCTCAAGGGCCTGCCCAAGGCCAAGGTGGACATGACCTGGGTGCCGTGGACGCACCGCAGGCTGTCCCGGAGCAGTGGCTACGGCGCGGGTATCGACTCGCCGGGCTGGTACGGGCATCTGTTCGACGCGCCGGACCGGCCCGTCGAGCGGTGGCTGACGAAGGTCGCGGGGCTGCTGCGGGAGGAGGACCGGATCGTCTCCTCGGCCCATGTGATCGAGGCGGTGCGGCTGGCCGAGACGCTGGCCGTGATGCGGGGACGCCCGCTGCCCGGTCTGACCGAGACGACGGACGCCGTGCGCGCGGTGCTGTGCGAGGGCTCGGACGTGCCACTGGGCCTGGTGCGCGACCGGCTGATCGTCGGGGACGCGCTGGGCGAGGTGCCCGAGGCGGCGCCGGCGGTACCGCTGCAACGCGATCTGGCCCGGACGCAGCGCCGGCTGCGGCTCAAGCCGGAGGCACTGGAGCGGGACCTGGAACTCGATCTGCGCAAGGAGAACGACACCGAGCGCAGCAGACTCCTGCACCGGCTGCTTCTGCTCGGCGTCGGGTGGGGCGAACCGGCGGCGTCGCGAGTCGGTACGGGGACGTTCCGGGAGACCTGGCGGCTGCGCTGGGAGCCCGAGCTGTCGGTGCGGGTGGCCGAGGCCGGGGTGTGGGGCACCACGGTGCTCTCGGCCGCGACCGCCAAGGCCGAGGCAGACGCCGTCGGCGCCCAGCACCTCGCCGAGGTCACCGTCCTCGCCGAGCGCTGCCTGCTGGCCGAACTGCCGGACGCGCTGCCGGCGGTGATGCGGATCCTGGCCGACCGGGCGGCGCTGGACACGGATGTCGGCCAGCTCGCCCAGGCGCTGCCGGCCCTGGTCCGCTCCCTGCGCTACGGCGATGTGCGCGGCACCGACACCGGTGCGCTGGCCGGGGTGGCCGCGGGTCTCGCCGAGCGGGTGTTCGTCGGTCTGCCGCCGGCCTGCGCCGCGCTGGACGCGGACGGAGCCGAACAGATGCGGCGTCATGTGGACGCGGTGCACGAGGCGGTGGGCCTGCTCGGCGACGACCCCGCGCCCGGCCACGGCGACCTGCGGGCCCGCTGGCGCAAGGTGCTGCGGGTGCTGTCCGGGCGGGACACCGTGCCCGGCGTCATCCGCGGCCGCGCCGTGCGGCTCCTGCTGGACGACGGAGAGCTGCCGGCGGAGGAGGCCGCCCGCCTCATGGGTCTGGCCCTGTCGCCGGGGACGCCGCCGGCGGACGCCGCCGCCTGGATCGAGGGCTTCGTCGGCGGCGGCTCCGGGGGCGGCATGCTCCTCGTCCACGACGAGCGGCTGCTGGGCCTGGTCGACGCGTGGCTGACCGGCGTACCGGCGGAGGCGTTCACGGACGTCCTGCCGTTGCTGCGGCGCACGTTCTCGGTGTACGAGCCGGGAGTGCGGCGGACGCTGGGCGAACTGGTCCGGCGCGGGCCCGGGGCGCGGGGGAGCGCGGCCACCGGCGGTATTGGCATACCCGGGTTCGCTCCCGAGCCGGACGGCGCGCGTGCCGACGCGGTGGAGCCGGTGGTGCGGCTGCTGCTGGGCCTGGACAACGAGGGCAGCGCGGACAGCACGGGCAGTACGAACAGTGACCTTGTGGGGGTGGAGGCATGACGACCGGATCGGCTGACCCGGGAGATCCGGGGGCGGAGCGGCTGCGGCGGTGGCGGCTGGTGCTCGGCGGTGACGCGGCCGACGGCACCGGGTGCGCACTCTCCGGGCGGGACGCCGGCATGGACGCGGCGCTCACCTCCCTCTACGGGAAGGGGGACAACCCGCAGACGGGACGGGCGGGACGGGAGCGTTCGGCCGGGCTCGGGGCGTCGGCGCCGTCCGTGGCGCGCTGGCTCGGGGACATCCGGACGTACTTCCCCTCCTCCGTCGTCCAGGTGATGCAACGGGACGCCATCGACCGGCTCGGGCTCTCCACGCTGCTGCTGGAGCCGGAGATGCTCGAAGCGGTGGAGGCCGACGTGCACCTCGTCGGCACGCTGCTGTCCCTCAACAAGGCGATGCCGGAGACGACGAAGGAGACGGCACGGGCCGTGGTGCGCAAGGTCGTCGAGGACCTCGAGAAGCGGCTCGCGACCCGGACCCGGGCCACTCTCACCGGTGCCCTCGACCGCAGCGCCCGCGTCAACCGGCCGCGCCACCACGACATCGACTGGAACCGCACGATCGCGGCCAACCTCAAGCACTATCTGCCGCAGTACCGGACGATCGTGCCGGAACGGCTGATCGGTTACGGGCGGGCCTCCCAGTCGGTGAAGAAGGAGGTCGTCCTCTGCATCGACCAGTCGGGGTCGATGGCGGCATCAGTGGTGTACGCGTCGGTGTTCGGGGCGGTGCTGGCGTCCATGCGGTCGATCAGCACGCGGCTCGTCGTCTTCGACACGGCGGTCGTGGATCTCACCGACCAGCTCGACGACCCGGTCGACGTGCTCTTCGGCACCCAGCTCGGCGGCGGGACGGACATCAACCGGGCGCTGGCGTACTGCCAGTCGCAGATCACCCGGCCCAGCGAGACGGTGGTCGTGCTGATCAGCGACCTCTACGAAGGGGGCATACGCGACGAGATGCTCAAGCGGGTGGCGGCGATGAAGGCGTCGGGGGTGCAGTTCGTGACGCTGCTGGCGCTGTCCGACGAGGGGGCGCCCGCCTATGACCGGGAGCACGCGGCGGCGCTCGCCGCGCTGGGCGCACCGGCCTTCGCCTGTACGCCGGATCTGTTCCCGGACGTGATGGCGGCGGCGATCGAGAAGCGACCGCTGCCGATACCGGAGACGGTGTGATGGCCGGGGGCGGGACTACCTGTCGGTAACGGAGGACTTGCGCGAACTCCGTGTATTCGTGCGAGTATCGGCGTCTGAGTATCGGCGTCTGTCAGCGGTGACTCGCGCTCCGCTCGTCCTTGCCGCTGTACCGCGTCGCGCCGGCAGTGCCCGTGACGCCGACCTCGTTCCGTCGCACGGGAGGCATCTCCTTGTCCTGGCCGGCCGTTCTGCCCGCCGCCGCTCGGCGTGCGCTCCTCGGGGCGCTGCTGGTCGGCGGGGCGTTCCTTCTCGGGTTGCTCCTCGGGCAGCCCGCGGAGGCGGCAGACAGGGCCGGCGACGTGCCCTCGCTGGCCGGCCGGGTGGTCGGTGGTTCCGGACACCGGTCCGGTGACGGGGGAGCCGCTGCGGATGCTGGTTCCGGCAGGACGGGGCGTTCCGCCGGTGACCTGGTGGAGGCGGTGGGGGAGGGGCTCGGGTCGGTACCGGCGGAAGCGTCGTCGTCGACGCCGGTCTCTCCGTCGGCGGCGCGGCCTGAAACTCCGTCAGCCGTACCGAGCACGCCTGACGCGCCGGGCGACTCGGACCCGCAGGGCGTGCCTGAGGTGCCGGGCGTCTCGGACCTGGCGGACTTGGCCGATCTGCCGGGCGTCTCGGGACTGCCGGACTTGGCTGAGGTGCCGGGCGTGCCCGATCCGTCGAGCGTTTCCGGCCCGCCGAGCGGGTCTGGCTCGCCCAGTCAGCCCAACTCGCCCAGTCAGCCGGTTCCGTCGCCCCAGCCGGTTCCGTCGACCGTGGCCGAGTTGCCGGTCCTGGGCACCCGGCCGGGGTTGGTCGATCCGTCCAGTCCGTCCAGTCCGTCCAGCCCACCCAGCCTGTCTGGCTTGCCGGCTCTCTCTGATCTCCCGGTCCTCTCTGATCTCCCGGTCCTCTCTGATCTCCCGGTCCTCTCCGACCTCCCGGTCCTCTCCGACCTCCCGGTCCTCTCCGACCTCCCGGTCCTGTCGGACCTCTTGCCGGTTCTTTCCGACCTCCTCCCCGCTCTGTCCGATCTGATCGGCGGGGCGGTGTTGCCCGCGTGGCCCGCGCTTCCCGCGGACCCGGTGGTTCCGGCCGAGCCCGTGCTTCCGGCGTTCCCCGTGCTGCCGGCGCAGTTGCTGCCTGCCCCGGCCGGGTCCGGCCCGGTCGGATCGGTGGGGGCCGAGCCCGTCCCGGCGCAAGCCCTCGTGCCGCCGGGGCCCGTGACCCCGTCCACGGCCGGCGGCCAGGGTGCCGGCGGTCCAAGGGGCCGGGACCAGGGCCTGGCTGAGGCCAAGGTGGTCGGCCTGTACGGACCGTTGCCGTCCGGTGGGTCGGTGACGGACCTCGGCGGGAGTGGTCCGGCCCCTGGTGCGGGGTACGTGCCCGGTCCCGTCCATCAGGCGCCCGCCGGTGATCCGGACGGGACGTTGGGGAACGCGTCCGCGGCCGATCACGGGACGCCGCGGCACGGTGACGCGTCGGCCGTCGCTCTGAGTACCCGTATCCCCCTGCGACTCGCGCCCGGCGCCGTCGCGTACGCCGACGCGGGTGATGCCCGCGACCGGTACCGGGACATTCCCGTTTCTCCTGCCTAGCCCAGTAGCCGGTAGCCGGTAGCCGGTGCCCAGGGGCTCGATCAAGTGCCCCAGTGGCTCGATAGCCCGGGGTCTGTGACGCGACCGGCCCGGCATCCGGGTCCCGTCGCCCGTCGGCCCATGTCGTGCCCGCAGGTGGTGCCCTGGTCCCGACTCGGTCCTGGCGGTCCCGCCGGTCCTGGCGGCGTGCCACGCACGACAGCCCCCGGACTACCGCCACGCCCGCATGGCCGCACCGCTCCCGCGCCGCTGCCGCTCAGCGTCCCGTTCTGCGTTCCGCGCGATGCGTACGCGTTCAGACCCACGCGTCCACGCACGTCCCGCACCGCGTGCACGCACCGTGTCCACGCACCGCGTGCACGCACCGTGTCCACGCATCGCGCCGACGTCCGCAGACGGGTATCGACGCCGCGGAGCCCCCCGTACCGGACGGCCGAAATCCGTCGGTTCCGTCCGGTACGGAAGTCCGCGGACAGGGTGTCCGGTCCCCAGGGGTGGGGACCGGACACCCCACGCCCCAGGAGAACCGGCATCGCCGGAACCCAGGGGTGTGCACCGGCCTCACCGGGCCGACCCCAGCCCGGTGAGGCCCCACCGCCCACCCGCCTCACCCCGCCTCACCTGCGGCACCCGGTGCCAGAGAGGGCGGCATCATGTGACAGGTATCACCGCTCAGGTGTGAGATGTGATTTAGAGACCTCCCGCATGCGGCGATAACCTGCGAGACGGACATGCCGCGCGCTCGGACACCGTGTGCGCCTCCCTTGTGACTGACACGGCGGTCGTCACGTTGCCCTCGCGGCACGCCCACGCAGACAACGAACCGCGAGATCACTGATAGGGACGGAAGCGCGTGGACCTGTTCGAGTACCAGGCGAGGGACCTCTTCGCCAAGCACGATGTACCGGTGCTGGCCGGTGAAGTCATCGACACGCCTGAGGCGGCCCGCGCAGCCACTGAGCGCCTCGGTGGCAAGTCCGTCGTCAAGGCCCAGGTGAAGGTTGGCGGCCGTGGCAAGGCCGGCGGCGTCAAGCTCGCCGCGACCCCGGACGAGGCCGTCGCCCGCGCGACGGACATCCTCGGCATGGACATCAAGGGCCACACGGTCCACAAGGTGATGATCGCCGAGACGGCCCCGGAGATCCTGGAGGAGTACTACGTCTCCTTCCTCCTCGACCGTGCCAACCGCACCTTCCTCTCCATCGCGTCCGTCGAGGGCGGCATGGAGATCGAGGAGGTCGCCGAGACCCGCCCCGAGGCCGTCGCCAAGACGCCGATCGACGCGATCGACGGTGTGACGCCGGAGAAGGCGCGCGAGATCGTCGAGGCCGCGAAGTTCCCGGCCGAGGTCGCCGACAAGGTCGCCAACGTCCTCGTCACCCTCTGGGACACCTTCATCAAGTCGGACGCCCTCCTGGTCGAGGTCAACCCGCTCGCGAAGGTCGCCTCCGGTGACGTCATCGCGCTGGACGGCAAGGTGTCGCTCGACGACAACGCCGAGTTCCGGCACGACTGGGCCGAGCTGCACGACAAGGCCGCGGCCAACCCGCTCGAGGCCGCCGCCAAGGAGAAGAACCTCAACTACGTCAAGCTCGACGGCGAGGTCGGCATCATCGGCAACGGCGCGGGTCTCGTGATGAGCACCCTGGACGTCGTGGCGTACGCCGGTGAGAAGCACGGCAACGTGAAGCCCGCCAACTTCCTGGACATCGGTGGCGGCGCCTCCGCCCAGGTCATGGCGAACGGCCTGGAGATCATCCTCGGCGACCCGGACGTCCGTTCCGTCTTCGTCAACGTCTTCGGCGGCATCACCGCCTGCGACGAGGTCGCCAACGGCATCGTCCAGGCGCTGAAGCTCCTCGAGGACCGCGGCGAGAAGGTCGAGAAGCCGCTGGTCGTCCGTCTCGACGGCAACAACGCCGAGCTGGGCCGCAAGATCCTCACCGACGCCAACCACCCGCTGGTGCAGCGCGTCGACACCATGGACGGCGCCGCCGACAAGGCCGCCGAGCTGGCTCACGCCGCCGCCAAGTAAGCACTCAGGACGAGGACACCAACACACCATGGCTATCTGGCTCAACAAGGACAGCAAGGTCATCGTCCAGGGCATGACCGGCGCCACCGGCATGAAGCACACCAAGCTCATGCTGGGTGACGGCACCGAGGTCGTGGGCGGCGTCAACCCGCGCAAGGCGGGTCAGTCCGTGGACTTCGACGGCACCGAGGTACCGGTCTTCGGCACCGTCAAGGAGGCCATCGAGAAGACCGGCGCGAACGTATCGGTCATCTTCGTGCCGGAGAAGTTCACCAAGGACGCCGTCGTCGAGGCCATCGACGCCGAGATCCCGCTCGCCGTCGTCATCACCGAGGGCATCGCGGTGCACGACTCGGCGAACTTCTGGGCGTACGCCGGCAAGAAGGGCAACAAGACCCGGATCATCGGTCCGAACTGCCCCGGCATCATCACCCCGGGCCAGTCCAACGTCGGCATCATCCCGGGCGACATCACCAAGCCGGGCCGCATCGGCCTGGTCTCGAAGTCCGGCACGCTGACGTACCAGATGATGTACGAGCTGCGCGACATCGGCTTCTCGACCGCCGTCGGCATCGGTGGCGACCCGATCATCGGCACCACGCACATCGACGCGCTCGCCGCGTTCGAGGCCGACCCCGAGACCGACCTGATCGTCATGATCGGCGAGATCGGCGGCGACGCCGAGGAGCGCGCGGCCGAGTACATCTCGAAGAACGTGACCAAGCCGGTCGTCGGCTACGTCGCGGGCTTCACCGCGCCCGAGGGCAAGACCATGGGCCACGCCGGCGCCATCGTCTCCGGTTCGTCCGGCACCGCCCAGGCGAAGAAGGAGGCCCTGGAGGCCGCGGGCGTCAAGGTCGGCAAGACCCCGACCGAGACGGCCAAGCTCGCCCGCGAGGTTCTGGGCGGCTGAGTCGCGGCACGTGCCACAAGGGCCCGCCTCCCTCCGGGGACGGCGGGCCCTCGCGCGTCCGGCCGGGCCTCAGCGCCCCAGCGGAACCAGCCGCTCCGGACCATCCTGGAGCTCTTCGCGCAGCTTGCTCCGCAGTGACAGTTCCTCGTCCGACAGCGCCCCCGGCGCCACCCGGGCGGGCACGCCGCGCACCGCCTGCCCGGCGGGCACCGGAGGTTCGTACTTCGTCGGAGCCGTCCGCAGGGTCAGCGCCGTGGTCCCGATCAGGGCGGCGGTGAACGCGATGGCGGCCCGGGTCAGCAACCGGGCCCGGCGTTCGCTGCCGGTCCGCACCGTCGGCGACTCGGCCGCCCGCAGCCGCGCGGTGGACGCCAGCTCGGCGAGCCGCCGGTGCAGTTCGCCGGGGTCGGCCAGGGCCGGCAGCCGGGCGGCGACGGCCTCGCGGGCGCTCAGCAGACGGTTCGCCGCCGCCGGGGTGGTCGCCTCCGTCTCCGCCGCCGTCTCCGGCAGATTGAGGCCGACCCCGTCGTAGAGCACGAGGGTGCGGCGGTGGGCGGGCGGGAGTTTCAGCAGGGCGTCCAGCAGGACCCGGTCGTCGGCGCCGGCGGCGGGCGGTTCGGGGTGCCGGTGGCGCAGCCGGAAGCGGTGCCAGGGGGAGAGGGCGTACTCGTACGCCGCCGCCCGCACCCAGCCCGCCGGGTCCCGGTCGCGGGCCACCTCGGGCCAACGGTCCCAGGCGAGCTGGAAGGCCCGCTCGACCGACTCGCGCGCCAGTTCCCGCCGGCCGGTGAGCAGGTAGGTCTGCCGGACGAGAGCGGGGGCGCAGAACGCGTACAACGTGTCGAACGCCTGAGCGGGCGTCAGGGCCGCGGGACCCGACTCCGTTTCCGTTTCCGTTTCCGACTCCGACTGCGGGTCCGACCCCGACTGCGGGGCCGACTCCGGCGCAGCTTCCGGGCCCGACGCGGGGTCCCGCCCCGGGTCCGGAGTCGTCCCCGGGTCCGGAGTCGTCCCCGGCCCCGGAACCGGCCCCGGCGGCGCTGAGGGTGATGAGAGAGGCGAGAGGGATGAGAGAGACGAGAGAGATTCTGCCGGGGTGTCAGTTTCCGTGAGTGGCTCGGACCTGGCCGTCGCCCTTCCCTCGCCCGTCTCCCGGGCCAGCGCGGCCAGCAGCTTCGCGTACGCCTCCCGTTTCCGGCCGCGCGGAGTCGTGCGGCCCGTCTCCCACGCACGCACCGTCTCGCGGGAGACGCCCACCTGTGCCGCGAGCTGAGCCTGGGTCAGCGAGGCGGCCTCCCGCAGGCGTCGGCAGGCCTTGGGAGGCGGAAGCGGAATGGCAGGACTCTCCGTCACCGGGCGCCCCTCCGTGCGAAAAAGTACATAAACATATATTGAGCGACACAGCGGGGCTTCGCCTGTTACGACGGGAAAGCGCGTGTCGTTGGGAGCATGACCGGCGTGATCCCCACGACCGCTCGCCGACCGTCGCCGCCCCCTTCACCCGCCACCCTCCTCACCACTCTGCTCGCCACCCTGTTCGCCCGCTGGCACGTGCGCTGGCGGGACCGTTCGCCGGGGCTCGCCGCCGGGCTGCTCGGCGGCGCGGTCGCCGCCGGGCTCGGACTCGCCGCGCTCGCCGTCCTGGTGACACTGCTGTGGATCAGCTCGCCGTACCCCGACAGCGGGCCCGGCGGCGCCCTGCACGCCGCGACGGCCCTGTGGGTGCTGGCGCACGGCGTCGAACTGGTCCGCACCGGCACCCTCTCCGGCACCCCCGCGCCGGTCGGGATCACTCCGCTGCTCCTCACCCTGGTGCCCGTCTGGCTGCTGCACCGGGCCGCCCGGGACGCCACCGACCCCGGCGACGGCACGGGCGTGACCGTGGGGCCGGGCGCGGGTGTCCGGGTCCGGGACCTGCCGGACGGCCCGCCACCGGTCTCCGCGCGCAACGCCTGGGCGGGCGTGGTCCTCGGCTACCTCGCCGTCGCCCTGCCGGTGACGCTGTACGCGCGGGGCGGGGCGCTGCGGCCCGCCTGGGCGGGGGCACTGGGGTGCCTGCCGCTGGTTGTCATGGCGGCGGCCGGCGCGGGGGTGTGGACGGCGTTCGGCCGCCCGGGCGGTCCGGTGGGCCGGGCGCTGCGGGTACTGCCCCGGGCGCTGCGCGAGCTGATGGTGGAACCGGACGCGCGGATGGGCGCCTCGGCCCGGGCGGCGGGTGCCGGGACGGCGGTGCTCGGCGGCGGCGGGGCCCTGCTGCTCCTGGTGTCGCTGGTGGGGCACGGCGGGGCGGCCCGGGGGTCGTTCCTCCGGCTGGCGGACGGCTGGGTGGGGCAGCTCTCCGTCCTGCTGCTGTGTCTCGCGCTGGTGCCGAACGCGGCCGTCTGGGCGGCGGCGTACTCCCTCGGTCCGGGGTTCGTGCTCGGCACCGGGCATCTGGTCGGCCCGCTGGCCTCCGCCCCCGCTCCGCTGCTGCCGCCGTTGCCGCTGCTGGCGGCGGTACCGGACCCGGGTCCGGGCACGCCGTGGCACTGGGCGGTCGGCGCGGTGCCGCTGGCGGCCGGGGCGACGGTGGGGTGGTTCACCGCCCGCTCGGCCACCGCGCCCGCCCGGGCGCCGGTCCCGACGATGACCTCGGCGGTTCCGGGGGGTCCACCGACCGGCATCGGGCGCGGTGGCGCCGGGACGGCGGGCGGGGCGGGCCGTACCGGTCCTTGGCCGAGGGGTGGGACCGCCGCCGCCCCCTGGTCGACCGGCCGGACGGCCGCCGCCGCGTCCCTCGCGGCGCTGCTGTGCGCGGTCCTGGTCGCCCTGCTCGCCGCACTGGCCGGCGGGCCGCTCGGCAACGCCGCCCTGGCCCGGTTCGGACCGGTGTGGTGGCAGGCCGGGGCGGCCACGCTGGGATGGGTCTGGACGGTGGCCGTGCCGACGGCGGTGCTCGGCCGGGCCTGGCGGTGCCGCCGGGCCGCGACGCGCGGCCCGGCCGGCCGGCGTCGGTGGGGGTCGGGGTGGCTCCCGTCACTCCCGTCACTCCCGGCGCCGCCCCGGGTGCCCTGGACGCGGCGCGCGAAGACCGCACGAGAGGCGGACGAGGCCGCGGTGCCGTTCGGGCTGTACGACGACGAGGACGGCGGCGGCGGTGGCGGTAACGGTGATGGCGACGGCGGTCACCCGGACAACGCGCCCTACGACCTCCTGCCGACCGACCCGCCCCGCCCGATCCCCTGAGGCCAGGCCAGGCCAGGCGGCCCAGTCCAGTCCAGCTCAGTCCAGCTCAGTCCAGCTCAGTCCAGTCCAGCTCAGTCCAGATCAGGCGGGATCAGTCCAGTCCAGGTCGATTCAGCTCTCCGTCCCCAGCACCCCCCGCAGCTCCTCCGGCAGATGCCGGCTGCACGACTGCTTGGCCTCGTTGGTGAGGGCGTCGCTCTGGCACGTGTAGTAGTCGCTGTAGACCAGTTGCGCGGCGAAGGACGCGGCGACCAGCAGGATGCCCAGCGACGCCGTGACCAGGCCGCTGACCGCCGCCGTGGTCTGCGGCCGGCCGGTCTGCTCGGGCGGGGGAGCCGGGGTGTCCGGGTCGGCGGCGGCGCGGGGCTTGGCGCGCAGGGCGCTGATGCCCCAGTACAGCGCGAGGGCACCGAGCAGCAGCGCCACGTACCCCCAGCTGAACAGGGCGAAGAACAGCGCCCACATGCCACTCAGCAGCGCGTACCGGGCGCGGCGCTGGGCGGGGTCGGTGGGGTCCCAGCGCGGGCCGGGGGCGCCGGACGGCTGCTGCGGGCCGTTGCCCGGACCGCCGGGGCCGGGACGCTCGCCGAAGCCGCCGGGGGAACGGCCGGGCTGCCGGTCGCTCCACTGGCCCCACGGCCGGTGGCCGCCGTCGGAGGAACCCTCCCCGCCGCCGCTGTCACCGGACGGGCGGCGCGGCTGCCAGGGCTGGTCCGGGGAGCCCTCGGGCGGCGGGGCGAAGGGGTTGTCGTCCGTCGAGGGCGTTGAGGGCTTCGAGGACTTCGGAGAGTCGCCGTGGCCGCGGCCGCCCGGGGCGTCGGGCGGCGAGGACGGGCGCTCTCGCAGCAGCACGGCGCCGCTGTGCTCCCTTCCCTGCGCCGACTGCTGGGGGAGCGTGAGCAGTCGCGGGCTGCGGTCCGGCATCAAGTGAGCGTCTTCCCCTTGGCTGTGGCGATCGGGCGGTTACGAGTGGTGAACGCGCGGTGCGCGGACAGCGTTCCCGGCGCGCCCCCATCCAGACGCTACCTTCCGGCCACGCCCCCGTCCCGTGGGGGCCGCCCGGAGTGCCGGTATCGTTGCTGCCGGTCGGCTGCTTCGTAGGCTTCCCCGTATCCGGGGGCCGTGAAGCATTCGTACGACCGCACAAACGCGGTGGTACGAGCCGTCCGCAGCCACCCGCACCACCCCTGTACCACCCCCCACGCACCACCACGCACCAACCACGAGAAAGGCCCCCACCGTGGCCCCCAATGTGGCCCCCAACGTGGCCGCCGAGACCGTGGCCGAGCCCGTTGCCGGACGCGTCGCGCGCCTCGTCGTGCTGGTCTCCGGATCCGGCACCAATCTCCAGGCGCTCCTCGACGAGATCGCCGCCACCGGCAGCGCGGCCTACGGCGCCGAGATCGTGGCCGTGGGTGCCGACCGGGAGAACATCGAAGGGCTCGCCCGGGCCGAGCGCGCGGGGCTGCCCACCTTCGTCACGAAGGTCAGGGACTTCGCCACCCGCGAGGAGTGGGACGCGGCGCTGGCGGCGGCGGTCGCCGGGTACGAGCCGGACCTGGTGGTCTCGGCCGGGTTCATGAAGATCGTGGGCAAGGAGTTCCTGGCCCGCTTCGGAGGGCGGTTCGTCAACACGCACCCGGCCCTCCTGCCCAGTTTCCCGGGGGCGCACGGCGTGCGGGACGCGCTCGCGTACGGCGCCAGGGTCACCGGCTGCACCGTCCACTTCGTCGACGACGGCGTCGACACCGGGCCGATCATCGCGCAGGGCGTGGTGGAGATCCGGGACGAGGACGACGAGAGCGCGCTGCACGAGCGCATCAAGGAAGTCGAGCGAAGGCTGCTCGTCGATGTCGTGGGCCGGCTCGCCCGCCACGGCTATCGCATCGAGGGACGAAAGGTAGTTATCCAGTGACCGCCGAGACAGTGACCGCCGAGAGCGGCAAGCGGGCCATCCGTCGGGCGCTCGTCAGCGTCTACGACAAGACGGGTCTCGAGGACCTCGCCCGCGGGCTCCACGAGGCGGGCGTCGAACTCGTCTCCACCGGGTCCACGGCCGGCCGGATCGCCGCCGCCGGCGTGCCGGTCACCAAGGTCGAGGACCTCACCGGCTTCCCCGAGTGCCTGGACGGCCGGGTCAAGACCCTGCACCCCAAGGTGCACGCCGGCATCCTCGCCGACCTGCGCCTGGAGAGCCACCGCCGGCAGCTCGACGAACTGGGCGTGGCCCCGTTCGACCTGGTCGTGGTCAACCTCTACCCGTTCCGCGAGACCGTCGCCTCCGGCGCGTCCCCCGACGAGTGCGTCGAGCAGATCGACATCGGCGGCCCCTCGATGGTCCGCGCCGCCGCCAAGAACCACCCCTCGGTCGCCGTGGTCACCAGTCCCGAGCGGTACGCCGACGTGCTGGGCGCCGTCAAGGACGGCGGGTTCGATCTGGCCACCCGCAAGCGGCTGGCCGCCGAGGCGTTCCGGCACACCGCCGAGTACGACATCGCGGTCTCCGCCTGGTTCGCCTCCTCCTACGCCCCGGCCGACGACTCGCGGTTCCCCGAGTTCCTCGCCACCAGCCTGGAGCGCTCGCGCACCCTGCGCTACGGCGAGAACCCGCACCAGCCCGCCGCCCTCTACACCGCGGGCACCGGCGGTCTCGCCGAGGCCGAGCAGCTGCACGGCAAGGAGATGTCGTACAACAACTACACGGACACGGACGCCGCCCGCCGTGCCGCGTACGACCACGCCGAGCCGTGTGTGGCGATCATCAAGCACGCCAACCCGTGCGGCATCGCCGTCGGCGCGGACGTCGCCGAGGCGCACCGCAAGGCGCACGCCTGCGACCCGGTCTCCGCGTACGGCGGTGTGATCGCGGTGAACCGCCCGGTCTCCAAGGAGCTGGCCGAGCAGGTCGCGGAGATCTTCACCGAGGTCATCGTGGCGCCGGACTACGAGGAGGGGGCCCTGGCGGCCCTCACCAAGAAGAAGAACATCCGGGTGCTGCGCGCCCCCGGGACCCCCGGCCACCCCGTCGAGGTCAAGCCGATCGACGGCGGCGCGCTGCTCCAGGTCACCGACCGGCTCCAGGCCGAGGGTGACGACCCGGCCACCTGGACCCTCGCCACCGGTGAGGCCCTGTCGGCGGCCGAGCTGGCCGAGCTGGCGTTCGCCTGGACGGCGTGCCGGGCGGTCAAGTCCAATGCGATCCTGCTCGCCAAGGACGGTGCCTCGGTCGGCGTCGGCATGGGCCAGGTCAACCGGGTCGACTCCGCGAAGCTCGCCGTGGAGCGGGCGGGCGCCGAGCGGGCGCGGGGGGCGTACGCCGCCTCCGACGCGTTCTTCCCCTTCCCGGACGGCCTGGAGATCCTCACCGAGGCCGGCGTCAAGGCGGTCGTCCAGCCGGGCGGCTCGGTCCGTGACGAACTGGTCGTCGAGGCCGCGAAGAAGGCCGGCGTGACGATGTACTTCACCGGCACGCGGCACTTCTTCCACTGACCTGGCCCTGAACTGGGCCTGATCCGACCCTGATCTGGGCCTGACCCGCGGCCCTGATTCGACCCTGACCCCGGCGGTACGGCGGGGGCGACGCTCTCGTCGTCCCCGTACCGCCGGGGTCGGTGCCGTTCAGACCTGGGTCTCGCCGCCGTCGACGTACAGGTTGGCCCCGGTGATGAAGGCGCTCTGTCCGGAGGCGAGGAAGGCCACCGCGTTCGCGACCTCCTCGGGGCGGCCGATCCGGCCGAGCGGGATGCCGGCGCTGAACCGTTCCTTGACGACCGCCGGGTCCTCCTCGCCGGCCACGCCGTCCAGCCCGGGGGTGTCGATGGAGCCGGGGGAGACGGCGTTGACCCGGATGCCGCGGTCCTTCAGCTCGTTGGCCCAGGTCCGGGTGAAGGACCGGATCGCCGCCTTGGAGGCCGCGTAGGCGCCGAACGCCGCGACCCCGTCGCCGGCCCGCACCGAGGAGTTCAGGATCACCGACGCGCCGTCGTTGAGCAGCGGCAGCGCCTTCTGCACGGTGAACAGCGTGCCCCGCACATTGATGCCGAAGATCCGGTCGAGGTGCTCCTCGGTGGTCTGCTCCAGCGTCGCGAACGAGCCGACCCCGGCGTTCGCGAAGAGGACGTCCAGGCCCCGGCCCCGGGCACGGACCGCGGCGTAGAGGCGGTCCAGGTCGGCGAGGTCGGTTATGTCACCCGGCACCGCGGTGGCCCGCGCCGGGCCGATGGCCGCCACGGCCGCGTCCAGTTCCGTCCTGCGCCGGCCGGTGACGAACACGTGCGCGCCCTCGTCCGCCAGCCGTACGGCGGCGGCCAGACCGATCCCGGTGCCGCCGCCGGTGACGACGGCCGTCCGGCCTGCGAGCTGTCCCGTTTGTCCCATGACTGTGCTCCATGTGGTCAGGTCAGGATTCAGTACCGCTCGGTACTGAAATAGACGCTACCACTTCTGTATCGAGCGGTATGAAAGACGGTGTGTGCGCTGCCCTGAGAAGTCACAGGGTCACGTCCGGCCCGTGGGGGTGTACTCCTTTAGGTAGTGGGCGACGCGGTCGGCGTAGTCGCGGCACTTCGGGGGAACACCGGCCGCGTCGTTCACCGTGCGGTACGACGTCCGGTAGGCGGCGGCGATCAGGACGCGGTGGTCGCCCGGCAGTCGGTCGTCCAGGCGGGGGGCGATCCAGCACAGGTAGCGGCCCATCGCCGGGATGGACTCGGCCGGGGGGAACGGGGGCTGCGGCACCGTCTCGCCGGGGGTGCCGTCCTCGTTCATCCACCAGCGCAGCACGCGCGGGGTCCAGCGGGCGATGCCGTACTCGTCCAGGGAGGGATCGGCCAGGTCGGGGTCGAAGTCGCTCTCCACCTTGAGCATGGCGGCGATCAGGGCGGGCGTGACGTTCGCGTCCGCGCAGTCGTGCGCCGTCTCCACGATCAGCAGCCGGTAGGCGGCCGGGACGCCCCGGTCGGTGCGCAGTTCGGCGGCGCCGTAGGAGGCGGCGGCGACGGCCGGGGTGCCGGCCGCTCCGGTACCGCCGCCGCCCCGCCGGTCCGGTCCGGCACCGGTCCGGTCGGCCACGCCGTACGCCAGTGCCGCGACGGCCACCGTGGCGGCCGCGGCGGCCAGCACCCGCCGGCGGCGCCCGCCGCGCCGGTCCCGGCGGGCGAACGGGCCGGGCGGCCACCGGAACCACCGCCGTCCCCGCCCCCGCGGCGCCGTGGCGGTGGCGTCCGACACCCGGCGCAGCAACTCCTCGGTGCCGATCCGGTCGGCGTGCGTACGGGTCAGACAGCGGCGGACGATCTCCCGCCAGGCGTCCGGCAGTTCGGGCGACAGACGCAGCTCGTCGGCGCCCCGGGCATAGCCGACGGCCGCGTCCCGGCGGGCCGTCGGGGTGCCGCCGGGCAGCGGGAAGGAACCGGTGAGCACCAGGTGGGCGAGGACGCCGAAGGCCCAGATGTCGGCGGCCGGGCGGGTCTGCCGGCCGCGCTCGCCGACCTCGGACCAGAGCAGCTCGGGCGGGGTGTAGTCGGGGGTGGAGAAAGCGGGTGTGTAGGCGTGGGTGCCCTCCAGTTCGGCGGCCATGTTGAAGTCGGCGAGGCGGACCGAACCGTCCGCCATCAGCAGCACGTTGCCCGGCTTCAGGTCGCCGTGCACCCAGCCCGCCCGGTGCAGCTGGACCAGGCCCTCGCACACCTGGGCCAGCAGGACGGGCCCGGACGGCGGTCGCGGGGTGGCGGCGAGCAGCCCGGACAGCGAGCCCTCGGCCCGCTCCAGTACGAGGACGGTGGCGCCGTCGAGGCGGGGCGTGCCGGGGTCGTCCACGGTGAGGGTCTCGTACATCCGCACCAGCCGGGGCCGCCGCAGCCGGCGGAGCAACCGCACCTCGCGGTCGATCAGTTCGCGCAGGTGGGCGAGCTGGCGCGGGGTCCCGGTGCCGGTCGGCAGGAACTTCAGGGCGACATGGTCGGGCTGATCGGGCTGATCGGGCTGATCGGGCTGATCGGGCGCGTCCGTGCCGACTCGGTCGTCGCCGGCCCGGTCGCCGCCGGCCCGGTCGTCCCCGGTCACCCGGCGGGCCGCGTAGACGCTGCCGAAGGCGCCGGTCGCGATCGGCTCGCGCACCTCCCAGCCGCCCACCCGGTACCCCCGGGGCACCGGCACGGCGTAGGGCTCGGTCACCGCAGTGCCCGCCGGGGCGGTACCGCCAGGACCAGCAGGTCGTCCTCGCGGACCAGGTCGAAGCGGAGTGCCAGCGACACCAGCGACTCCTTCTTGCCGTTCAGCCGCGGACCCGGCTCGGCCGTCTCCGGGCCGGGCTTGAGCCGCAGCTTGACCGCCAGGTAGTCGATGTTCCACTGCACCGACGTCCGGGACGCCGCCGGCCAGGTGGGGCGCAGCCGCTCCACGACCTGGTCGACCGTGGGCAGCGCGGCGTGCGGCGCGCCCCGCAGCCGCGGCTCGCACAGGGCGGCCAGGACGGCGAAGTAGCGCTTGGTGCGGTCCACCGAGAAGGCGGGCGCGGTCGGCTCACCGCCACCGCCACCGCCACCGCCGACGCCGCCGTCGCTGAAGCCGGCTCCGTCCTCGGCTTCGTCCGCGGCGCGCAGATAGTCGTGGCGCGGTGCCCACACCTCCACGGGAAGCAGGTCGCCCGCCGCGGGCAGCACGATCCGGGAGAACTCGAACGGCACCGGCGCGTCCAGCCGGCCCGGCGCCACCTTGATGTGCTCGCCCGCGCCCTCCGGGTTCTCCACCACGTACGTCTGGTGCCCGGAGAGGTTGCTCAGCGTCCAGAAGGCGCCCTGGGCGGTGATCTCACCTGCCCGGCGGGACACCCCGTCGTGCTCGATCAGCAGGCCGTCCGCGCCCACCGCCCGCCCGAACGCGAGCCGTTCACCGGGCGCGAGCCTGCGCTGCGCCGGGTCCCGTCCGTCCTCCGTGGTCGGCGGAGGTACCACGATGATGCTGTACAAGGTGCGTCTCCCCGTGCCTGACGGCTGCCTCGGCCAGCCTATGGGGACACCTGAGGGCCGTGGCACCCTCGAAAGGGTGGAACACGGCCCTCGGAGTTGAATGGCGAGAACGCGACCCCGGCCGCGATCGGGACGGGCCGGATCGGGAAGGCCGGATCGAGACGGCCGAATCGGACGGCCGGATCGAGACCGGTCAGTTCTGGATGACCATCGTGCTGGCGGCCTTGTCGTGCCAGCCCTGCTGGCGGCCGGACTTGTCCCAGAACGGGGACAGGTAGACGAGCAGCTGGCCGATGCCGCAGGCGAAGCTGCCGACCACCGCGATGATGTAGCGGATGAACGCCGAGCCCAGACCCGGCTTCTGGCCGGTGTCGGCCTTCACCACGCGGATGCCGACGCAGAGCTTGCCGAGGGTGGCGCCCACCAGGCCGATCATCAGCCACTCGTAGAGCACGGCGATGAGCATGAACACGATGAAGACGACGCCGAACGAGCCCGCGAAGTCCGAGCCGGCGTCGTTCATGCAGCTGTCGTAGTTGACGGAGTTCGGGTCGCAGTCCTGCATCGAGCCTATCGAACCGGCCACCCCGGCGAAGATGAGGACGAGGTAGATGATGAGGAAGGCCGCGCCGTCGATCAGCCGGGCGGAGAAGCGGCGGGCCATCGAGGCGACGCGCGGGCCGCCCGGGTAGCCGCCCTGCTGCGGGTAGCCGTACCCCTGCTGCGGCGGGACGCCCGGCGCCTGCGGGTAGCCGTAGCCGGCCTGGCCCTGCTGGGGGTACTGCGGGTAGCCGTAACCGGGCTGACCCGGCTGACCGGGCTGCCCCTGCGGGGCGCCGTACGGCGGCTGGTCCTGCGGGGCTCCGGGGCCGGGCGGCGGCGGGTTCTGCGGCTGACCGTACGGGTTGTCGGGCGAGCCGTAACTCATGGCGGACTTCCTTCGTAGCGCAAGCGGGGACGATGCGGACGCCACGGAGGAACGTCAGGACGTGAGCGGTTCGCCCCCCGAGCTTGACCGCGATACTGCGCCGCTCATCGTCCTCGGCGGGCCGATCCCTTGTCCAGCCGATCACCCCACTGTTGTGCAAGTGCAACATCCCTGATCAAGGACGGATACGGCGGGACCCGTCCGTGCTGCCCGGGGCTGCCCCCTGCTGCCCGGGGCTGCCCGGATGGTGGCCGGGCGGTGGCCGGATTGGAACAGGAGGCCGGTCATCCGCGAGGATGGGGGGCATGACCGCCCAGATTCTCGATGGCAAGGCCACCGCAGCCGCGATCAAGTCCGAACTGACCGCCCGCGTGGCGGCCCTGAAGGAGAAGGGGGTCACGCCCGGCCTCGGCACGATCCTCGTCGGGGAGGACCCCGGCAGCCAGAAGTACGTCGCCGGCAAGCACCGGGACTGCGCGCAGGTCGGTATCGCCTCCATTCAGCGCGAGCTGCCCGCGACCGCGACGCAGGCGGAGATCGAGGCGGTCGTCCGCGAACTGAACGAGGACCCGGCCTGCACCGGCTACATCGTCCAGCTGCCGCTGCCCAAGGGCATCGACGAGAACCGGATCCTGGAGCTGATGGACCCGGACAAGGACGCGGACGGCCTGCACCCGATGAACCTCGGCCGGCTGGTCCTGAACGAGCCGGCGCCGCTGCCCTGCACCCCGCACGGCATCCTCACCCTGCTGCGCCGCCACGGCGTGGAGATCAAGGGCGCCGAGGTGGTGGTCGTCGGCCGCGGGGTCACCATCGGCCGGCCGATGCCGCTGCTGCTCACCCGGCGCAGCGAGAACGCCACCGTGACCCAGTGCCACACCGGTACCCGGGACCTGGCCGCCCACCTCAAGCGCGCGGACATCATCGTCGCCGCCGCCGGTTCCCCGCACCTGGTGCGCGGCGAGGACGTCAAGCCCGGCGCGGCCGTCCTCGACGTCGGTGTCTCGCGCAACGCCGAGGGCAAGATCGTCGGCGATGTGCACCCGGACGTCGCCGAGGTCGCCGCGTGGATCTCCCCGAACCCCGGCGGCGTCGGGCCGATGACCCGGGCCCAGCTGCTGGTCAACGTGGTCGAGGCGGCGGAGCGCAGTGCCGGCCGATAAGAAGCCCGCGGACCTGGCCGAGGAAGCCGAGGGCGTCAAGGCGGACGGTGCTCGTCCCGACGTGGATGCGGATGCGGATGCGGCTGCGGATGCCCGTGCCGGGGTCGGCGCGGATGCCGATGCGCGTGCCGGGGCCGATGACGATGGCCTCACCGTCCGCGACCCCGTCAGCGCGCCCGACGCGCGGGGCCGGCCGCGCCGGGTCACCCGGCGGTTCCCCCTGTTCACCCGGGACACCGCGCGTCCCGAGGGCGGTGGCCGGGCCGCCGCCGGTGACGCCCCGGCGCCCGCCCGGCAGTGGCCGGTGCTCACCGTCGTCGGCCTGGTCGGGCTCGGTCTGCTGCTGACCGCGCTGGACGTGTTCCGGTACGGGACGCTGCTCATCGGCCTCGCGCTGCTGGGCGGCGCCGCGCTGCGCTGGTTCCTGCCGGACGTCGGCATGCTCGCCGTACGCTCCCGCTTCACGGACATCGCCACTTACGGCGTGCTGGGCTTCGCCATCGCGCTGCTGGCGTTGATGGCCCAGCCGAGTCCGCTGCTGGAGATCCCGTTCCTGAAGGACACGCTGCACTTCACGGTGAGCAACGAATAGCGGGCGACGCCGCGCACGGCGGCCCGTTCCTCTCGTCCCCCCGGCGTGAGGACCGGGCCGCCGTCCGCTGCCCAGGCTCCCGCACGCCCGGCGCCCGCATCAATGCCCAGCGGCGTGCTGTGGCACGGAGGTGACGGTTCATCCACCGCGCGTCCACCGGGCCCGTGACCGGAGAGAACCGTGCGCCGGGCGTGACAGGGCGTGCGCGGGCGTGTGCGGTCAGTGTGATGATGTGACGACAAGTTCGCGGATCTGTGGTCAACTCGGCTGAGATCCGGTTCACTTGGTCAATCGGGACGGTCCGGGGCGTCCCGACGGAAGCCGGGCCTCCGTAATGGGGACCACGGAGGCCCGGATGGCAGACTGGACCGCGAGTCGGTGGGCGTGCGACGGTGCTCGCCCGCGGCTGCTGTGCTCCTGTGCGCCCCCACCCCGGGAAACCGAGATCCTCGCCGGGCGCATCCCTGTGGGTAGCCAGAACGGGACTCGGCGGAGCGCATGCGCACGGGGGAACGACCAGCACGACATCCGGGGGGAAGAGGGGGAAGCAATGCCTCGTTGGAAGGCCTTGCCCGATGATCTCGATCCGCAGATCAAGGAGTTCGCCGGCCAGTTGCGCAGGCTCGTCGACCGCAGTGAACTGAGCATCGCGGCGCTGGCCGACGCCACGGGCTACAGCAAGACGTCCTGGGAGCGGTATCTCAACGGCCGGCTGCTCGCGCCCAAGGGAGCGATCGTGGCCCTGGCCGAGGTCACGCGGACCAATCCGGTCCATCTGACCACCATGTGGGAGCTGGCCGAGCGGGCGTGGAGCCGCTCGGAGATGCGGCACGACATGACCATGGAGGCCATCCGGATCTCCCAGGCGCGCGCGGCACTGGGCGAGTTGACCACGCCCGAGTCGAACGCGGCCCGGTCGAACGCGGCCCAGTCGGCCACGTCTCAGTCCGCCACGTCTCAGTCGGCCACGTCTCAGTCGGCCACGTCTCAGTCCGCCACGTCCCGGTCGGACGCGCCTCAGTCAGCCACGTCCCGGTCAAGCACGCCTCGGTCGACCGCGTCTCAGCCGGAAGCGGCTCAGGCGAACGCGCCTCGGGTGAACGCCTCGAACGCGACGCACGCCCCCGACGCGGTCAACGCGGCCAACGCCGCGAGCGCCCAGGGGGCCAAGGGGGCCAAGGAGGCGAGGCGCGCCAAGGAAGCCGGGTGGGCGAAGGGCGGCAGGGCGGCGGCCGGCGGCACCGTGCTCACGCCCGGGATCGCCGGTCCGGCCGGAGTGTCGCCCACCGTGCCCCCGGTCCCGGCGCAGCCGACCGCCGCCGACAGCCCGGACTGGGCCGGGGCCCGGGACAGCGGTCCGGCCGCCGAGGTCGCCGCCGCCTCCGCCGCGGCCAACTCCTGGGGCATGGCGGGTTATCGCGGGCCGGCGCCGTCCGGCAACCGCAGGACCGGGGCGCCCGGCGGCCCCGGCACGCCCGTGCCGAACGACACCGTGGCGCTGGGCGCCGTAGGGAGCCCGCGGCCCCCGGTGACCCGGCCGCAGGGCGGACCGCCGCCCGGCGACCGGAAGCCGGGACCGGGCGCCGGGAACGGGAACGGCGGCAAGCGGCTGGCGACCTTCGTCGCGGGCGTCGTCGGCGTCCTGGTCGTCGTCGCCGGCGCCTTCTTCCTGCTGAACGACGGCGGCGAGGAGAAGCCGGACGCCCGGCCGTCCCCGTCGCCGACCGTGACCACCGAGCCGGACCTGCCGGCCGGGGTGAAGTGCAGCGGCGACCAGTGCACCGGCAAGGACGCCGAGACCATGGGCTGCGGCGGCGACCTGGTGACCACCGAGCGGACGGCGACCGTCGGCACGACCGTCGTCGAGGTCCGGTACAGCAAGACCTGCGGTACCGCGTGGGGCCGGGTCACCCAGGCCGCCCAGGGCGACGAGGTCCGGGTGAGCGCCGGCGGGGCCGAGCAGACCGGGTCGATCACGGTGACCGGTGACACCATCGCGTACACGCCGATGGTGGCCGTCGAGGCCGCGACCGACGCGAAGGCGTGCGTCACGCTGGCGTCGGGGGAGCAGGGCTGCACCGAGTAGCGGGCCCGAGCGGCGAAATGCCGGGCGGCGGGAAAAGTTTCCGCCCCGCAGGCATGCCCGGCCCGATCACGGGCACGCGAAGAGTACCCCCACGGGAGTCCGGCAACGGGTATCCCCATACGGCGGTCGCCAGCGTCCCCCCTCTCCCGGACCGGCGGCCGCCTCTTCGTGCGCCCGGGCGCGTACCGCGGGTCCGTACCCCGTTCCCTACCGCGTGACCGTCTCCCTGGTCTGTACGGTCGGGCATATGGCCAGGCAGGCGCCTTGTGGGACGGGCCACACGGACCCGGAGGTCCGGGATGCCGGATGCGCGATAGCCTGACCGCTGGGTCGATCTCTTGATACCAAGAGATCGATCAAACGTAGCGGGGCAGCGAGCCCCCACCGCCAGCTGTCATACGGAGAACGCCATGACCCGCACTCCCGTGAACGTCACCGTCACCGGCGCGGCCGGCCAGATCGGTTACGCCCTCCTCTTCCGCATCGCCTCCGGCCAGCTGCTCGGCGCGGACGTGCCGGTCAAGCTGCGCCTGCTGGAGATCACCCCGGCGCTGAAGGCCGCCGAGGGCACGGCGATGGAGCTGGACGACTGCGCGTTCCCGCTGCTCCAGGGCATCGACATCACCGACGACCCGAACGTCGCCTTCGACGGCACCAACGTCGGTCTGCTGGTCGGCGCCCGCCCGCGCACCAAGGGCATGGAGCGCGGTGACCTGCTGGAGGCCAACGGCGGCATCTTCAAGCCGCAGGGCAAGGCCATCAACGACCACGCCGCGGACGACGTCAAGATCCTGGTCGTCGGCAACCCGGCGAACACCAACGCGCTGATCGCGCAGGCCGCCGCGCCCGACGTACCGGCCGAGCGGTTCACCGCGATGACCCGCCTCGACCACAACCGCGCGCTGACCCAGCTCGCGAAGAAGACCGGCTCGACGGTCGCCGACATCAAGCGGCTGACCATCTGGGGCAACCACTCCGCCACCCAGTACCCGGACATCTTCCACGCCACCATCGCCGGCAAGAACGCCGCCGAGGTCGTGAACGACGAGCAGTGGCTCGCGGACGACTTCATCCCGACCGTCGCCAAGCGCGGCGCCGCGATCATCGAGGCCCGGGGCGCGTCCTCGGCCGCCTCCGCCGCCAACGCCGCCATCGACCACGTCCACACCTGGGTCAACGGCACCGCCGACGGCGACTGGGTCTCCATGGGCATCCCGTCGGACGGCTCCTACGGCGTCCCCGAGGGCCTCATCTCCTCCTTCCCGGTCACCACCAAGGACGGCTCGTACGAGATCGTCCAGGGCCTGGAGATCAACGACTTCTCGCGCGCCCGCATCGACGCCTCCGTCAAGGAACTGGCGGAGGAGCGCGACGCGGTCCGCGGTCTCGGCCTCATCTGAGCCGCCCCCGCCCCGCCCAGCACGCGACACCCGACGGGCCTGCTACCGGTTCATACCGGTAGCAGGCCCGTCGTCATGCGAATCGCGATACGAACCGTCATACGAACCGTCATACGAACCGTCATACGAACCGCCGTGTGCAGTCATACGAACACACGAACCGTCACGCCACCGGCTCCCGGGCGGGAGCGGGTTCGGCCGCGGGACGTGCGGGCCGCGCTCCGGAACCGTGACCGAGGACGACCGCGACGGTGGCCACCAGCACCAGCCCGCCCACCGCGCGCAGCGCCGGCCCCATGCCGCCGCCCAGATCCGCGTGCGCGGCCAGGATCGTGCCGGTCACCGCGACGCCGAGGGCCGCGCCGGTCTCCCGGGCGGCGGTGCCCAGACCCGAGCCGAGACCGGCCTGGTGGGGCGGCATCGAGGTGACCACGCCGAGGGTGAGCGCCGGGTTGGCCAGCCCGGTACCGGCCGAGATGACCAGCAGCCAGCAGGCGTACAGCGGATACGGTGTGCCCGCGTCCGCGGTGGACGCCGCGAGCAGTCCGAGGCCGATCAGCGCGAGTCCGCCGCCGGTCACCGCGCGGGGGTACGCCGCCCAGCGCGCGGCCAGCTTCGGCACCAGGGCCATGCCGGCGATCAACGGCATGATCGCGACGCCGGTCAGGGCGGGGCCGTAGCCCTTGACGTCCTGGAGGTACTGCGAGTTGACGTAGAACAGGGCGAACAGGCCGAAGAAGCCGGTGGCCAGCCCCAGGGTGGTGGCGCGCAGCCGGGGGGCGGCGAAGACGCGCGGGTCGAACAGGGCGGCGGCGGGGGAGCGCAGCCCGCGGGCGGTGAACAGGGCGAGCAGCAGCGCGCCCACCGCGAAGGCGACGAGGGTGGTGGGGGAGGTCCAGCCGAGGTCCGGGCCCTCGATGATGCCGTAGAGGACGGCGACCAGGCCCCCGGTCAGCAGCAGGGTGCCCAGCGGGTCGGGGGTGCCGTGCCGGGAGCCCGCGGTGCGCGGGACGGCGACGGCGACGGCGAGCGCGAGCAGCGCGCCCAGCGGGACCATGACGGCGAACAGCGTCCGCCAGGTGAAGAACTCCCCGGCCAGGCCGCCGCCGAGGTTGCCCACGAGGCCGCCCAGGCCCATCGCCAGGGTCCAGGACGCCATGGCCTGCGCGCGGCGCTCGGGTCCGGCGAGGTGGACGAGGATCGACGTGGTGGCGGGCATGATCAGGGCCGCGCCCGCGCCGGAGACGGCCCGCCCGGCGATGAGCAGCGCCGGGCCGGCGGCGAGCGCGCTGGTGGCGGCTCCCACGGCGAACAGGGCGAGGCCGGAAAGCAGGGCGCCCTTGCGGCCGTACCGGTCGCCCAGCGCGCCGGACGGGATCAGCAGGGCGGCGAAGGCGATGACGTAGGCGTCGACGGTCCACAGGATCTCGCTGTGCGTGGGACGCAGGGACGACGCGGTGAGCTGCGGAATCAGCAGGTTGATGGCGGCGACCATGCTCTGCGCGACCAGCACGCAGGCGCACAGGATCAGCAGCGTCGACCGTTTCAGGGCGTGCGGGGGCACGGCTCCTCCTCGGAGCTGGATGGCTGGTGGCGGGATGCCCTGCCACCGTAGGCTCGACGGCGTCCTGCTTTCCAGTGCAACCTTCGCAAGGAACACCTGCACATGACGCAATCCGCAGCCGGGGCTGCCGCCGGGCTCGATCTCAACCTGCTCCTCGCGCTGGACGTGCTGCTGGAGGAGCAGAGCGTGCAGGGCGCGGCCCGCCGGCTGCATCTGTCCGAGCCCGCGATGAGCCGCACCCTCGGCCGGGTCCGCCGGGCCCTCGGGGACCCGGTGCTGGTGCGGGCCGGGCGGCGCATGGTGCCGACGCCACGCGCGCTGGCCATCCGGGCCGAGGTGAACGCCGTGGTGGAGCGGGCGCGGGCGCTGTTCGCCCCGTCCGACGGCGATCTGCGGACGGTGACCCGCAGCTTCACCGTCCTCGGGCACGACGTGATCGCCGCCGCCTACGGCCCGCCGCTGCTGGCCCGCGCCGCCGCCGAGGCGCCCGGCATCCGCCTGCGGTTCCTGGGCGAGAGCCATGTGGACGCCCCCTTCCTGCGGGAGGGCACGGCGGACCTGGAGGTCGGGGTGGTGGACACGACCGCACCGGAGGTGCACCGCGAGTCCCTGTGCGACGACCGGATGGTCGGCGTCGCCCGGGCCGGGCACCCGCTGCTGACGGGCGAGCTGACCCCGGAGCGCTTCGCGACGGAGGCCGACCATCTCATCGTCTCCCGGCGCGGCAGACTGCACGGCCCCGTCGACGCGGCACTCGCCGGACTCGGCCTGGAACGCCGGGTGGTGGGTACCGTCGGTACGGTCCTGGCCTCGCTCTTCGTGCTCCGGGAGAGCGATCTGGTGGGCCTGGTCAGCACCTGGGCGCTGCCGCTCGCCGACGCCCTGGGCCTGGCCGTGTTCGACGTCCCGCTCGAACTTCCCCCGCTGCGCCTGGGCCTGGCCTGGCACCCCCGGCACGACGCCGACCCCGCGCACGCCTGGCTGCGGGGAGCGGTGCGGGAGCTGATGACCAGTCGCCGCTGACCGGCCGGCAGCCGTGCCCCGCCGGACCGCCGGGTCAGGTCCGCGACGGTGGTCAAAGCGCCGCCATACGGTCACACTCCCAGTGACCTACCGCACTTTCAGCCATCGATTCGGCATGCGAACGGGCGACCGGGGCAGGGCTCCCGGTCCCCGGCGTGGCATCCATCCATCTGACACACGGGCGCTGATCAGGAACGGAAGGCGGACACCGGGCATGGCGGACGAAACGGCACCCCGAGAGCTCGACGCGGAGCGCACCGGCATTCACGTGGGAGGCGAGTGGCTGGCGGCGTCCTCCGGGGCCACCCGGGAGGTCCTCGACCCGGCGGACGGGCGGCCGTTCGCCGTCGTCGCGGAGGGCGACGCGAAGGACGCCGACCTCGCGGTGGCCGCCGCGCGCCGCGCCTTCGACGCGGGCCCGTGGCCGCGCACCCCGGTCGCCGACCGCGCCGCGCTGCTGCGCCGCGTCGCCGGTCTGCTGGTCCGGGACCGGGAGCGGATCGGCCTGCTGGAGAGCCGGGACGCCGGCAAGACCGTCGAGGAGGGCCGGGTCGACGTCGACTGTGTCGCCGACGCCTTCCGCTACTTCGCGGACCTGGTCGCCGCCGAGGCCCCGGGCCGGGTGGTCGACGCGGGCACCCCCGACGTGCACAGCGTCGTCGTGCACGAGCCGGTCGGCGTCTGCGCGCTGATCACACCCTGGAACTACCCGCTGCTCCAGGCCAGTTGGAAGGTCGCCCCGGCACTCGCCGCCGGCAACGCCTTCGTGCTCAAGCCCAGCGAGATCACCCCGCTGACCACCGTCGCGCTGATCGAACTGCTGGTGGAGGCGGGGCTGCCGGCCGGGGTCGCGAACCTCGTCACCGGTCCCGGTCACACCGTCGGCGCCCGGCTGGCCGAGCACCCCGACGTCGACCTGGTCTCCTTCACCGGCGGCCTGGTCAGCGGCGTCAAGGTGGCCCAGGCCGCCGCCGTCACCGTCAAGAAGGTCGCCCTCGAACTCGGCGGCAAGAACCCCAACGTGGTCTTCGCCGACGCCTGCGCCACCGCCGACGGTTTCGACACCGCCGTCGACCAGGCGCTCTCAACGCCGCCTTCATGCACAGCGGCCAGGTCTGCTCGGCGGGCTCCCGGCTGATCGTCGAGGAGTCGGTCCGGGACCGCTTCGTCGCCGAACTCGCCCGCCGCGCCGACCGGATCCGCCTCGGCCGCGGCACCGAGCCCGGCGTCGAGTGCGGCCCGCTGGTCTCCGAGCGGCAGCGCGCCCGCACCGAGGAGTACGTCGCCGCCGCGCTCGCCGAGGGCGCGGTGCTGCGCTGCGGCGGCCGGCGCCCGGACCCCTCGGCGGTACGCCCCGAGGCCGGGTACTTCTACCGGCCGACCGTCCTGGACCACTGCCACCGCGAGATGCGCGTGGTCCGCGAGGAGGTCTTCGGCCCGGTCCTCACCGTCGAGACCTTCCGCACCGAGGACGAGGCGGTCGCCCTCGCCAACGACACCGAGTACGGGCTCGCGGGCGCCGTCTGGACCACCGACGCGGGCCGTGCGCGCCGGGTCGCTGGCCGGCTGCGGCACGGCACGGTCTGGATCAACGACTTCCACCCCTACCTCCCGCAGGCGGAGTGGGGCGGTTTCGGCAAGAGCGGTACCGGCCGCGAACTGGGCCCCGCGGGCCTGGCCGAGTACCGCGAGGCCAAGCACGTCTATCAGAACCTGGCGCCCGCGCCCGTCCGCTGGTTCGCCGGCTGACCCTTCCCGGTCCCTCTCCTCCCGGTTCCTCTCCCTGTCCCCGTCTCCTGTCCCCGTCCTCCCGCCCCCGGTCCCCGCGCCCCGACCCCCGTCCCCGTCTCCTTCCGCCCCGGCCCCTGGAGTACGCCCATGCCCCAGAACCCCCCTGTCTACGACTACGTCGTCATCGGCGGCGGCACCGCCGGCTCGGTCATCGCCTCCCGGCTGACCGAGAACCCGGACACCACCGTCGCCGTCATCGAGGGCGGCCCCAGCGACGTCGGCCGCGACGACGTGCTGACCCTGCGCCGCTGGATGGGACTGGTCGGCGGCGAACTCGACTACGACTACCCCACCACCGAGCAGCCGCGCGGCAACTCGCACATCCGGCACAGCCGGGCCCGGGTGCTCGGCGGCTGCTCCTCGCACAACACCCTCATCGCCTTCAAGCCGCTGCCGTCCGACTGGGACGAGTGGGAGGCGGCCGGCGCCGAGGGCTGGGGCGCGGTGCCGATGGAGGCGTACTGGGCCCGGCTGCGCAACCACATCGTGCCGGTCGACGAGAAGGACCGGAACGCCATCGCCCGCGACTTCGTCGACGCCGCCCAGAAGGCACTCGACGTCCCCCGGATCGAGGGCTTCAACAAGAAGCCGTTCACCGAGGGCGTCGGCTTCTTCGACCTCGCCTACCACCCCGAGGACAACAAGCGCTCCTCGGCGTCGGTGGCGTATCTGCACCCGGTCATGGACGAGCGCCCCAACCTCACCCTCATGCTGGAGACCTGGGCGTACCGCCTGGAGCTGGCCGGCCCCCGGGCCGAGGGCGTCCACGTCCGCACCAAGGACGGCGCGGAACTCCTCGTCCGGGCCCGGCGCGAGGTCGTGGTGTGCGCCGGCGCGGTCGACTCGCCCCGGCTGCTGCTGCACTCCGGCATCGGCCCGCGGGCCGACCTCGAAGCGCTCGGCATACCCGTGGCGCACGACCTGCCCGGCGTCGGCGAGAACCTCCTCGACCACCCCGAGTCGGTGATCGTCTGGGAGACGGACGGCCCCGTCCCGGACAACTCCGCGATGGACTCCGACGCCGGCCTGTTCGTGCGCCGCGACCCCGAACACCCGGGCCCCGATCTGATGTTCCACTTCTACCAGATCCCGTTCACGGACCATCCGGAGCGACTGGGCTACCGGCGCCCGGAGTTCGGCGTCTCGATGACCCCGAACATCCCCAAGCCGCGCAGCCGCGGCCGTCTGCACCTCACCAGCGCCGACCCGTCCGTCAAGCCCGCCCTGGACTTCCGCTACTTCACCGACCCCGACGACCACGACGGCCGCACCCTCGTCGACGGCATCCGGATCGCCCGGGAGATCGCGAAGACCGAGCCGCTGGCCGGCTGGCTCAAGCGCGAGGTGTGCCCGGGGCCGAACGTGCTGGGCGACGCGGAGCTGAGCGAGTACGCCCGCAAGGTCGCGCACACCGTCTACCACCCGGCGGGCACCTGCCGCCTGGGCGCGCCGGACGACCCCCTCGCGGTGGTCGACCCGGAACTGCGCGTCCGCGGCCTGGACGGCCTGCGGATCGCCGACGCCTCGGTCTTCCCGACGCTGCCCGCCGTCAACCCGATGATCGGCGTGCTGATGGTCGGCGAGAAGGCCGCCGAGCTGATCGGCGCGGCGGCCGCCGCCCCGGCCGGGGGTGACGCCCGATGAGCGCCCTTCCCGCCACCCCGGCCGAACGGCCCCCCGTCTTCTCGGTGCACGGCCTGTGGAAGGTCTTCGGCCCGAAGGCCGACCGCGTCCCCGGCGATCCGGAGCTGACCGCCCTCACCCCGGCCGAACTGCGCGACCGCACCGGCTGCACGGCCGCCGTCCGGGACGTCGGCTTCGAGGTGCGCAGGGGCGAGGTCTTCGTTGTCATGGGCCTGTCCGGCTCGGGCAAGTCCACCCTCGTCCGCTGTCTGACCCGGCTGATCGAACCGACGGCCGGGGCCATCGCCATCGACGGCGACGACGTACGGGCGATGGACCGCACCCGGCTGCGCGCGCTGCGCCGGCACCGTACCGCGATGGTCTTCCAGCACTTCGGCCTGCTCCCGCACCGCACCGTCCTCGACAACGTCGCCTACGGCCTCCAGATCCAGGGCATGGGCCGGGCCGAGCGGCGCGAACGGGCCGCCGCCGTCGTCGCCAAGGTCGGCCTGGCGGGCATGGAGCGGCGCCGCCCGGCCCAGCTCTCCGGCGGCCAGCGCCAGCGCGTCGGCCTCGCCCGCGCGCTCGCCGTCGATCCCGAGGTGCTGCTGTTCGACGAGCCGTTCAGCGCGCTGGACCCGCTGATCCGGCGGGACATGCAGGAGGAGGTGGCGCGGCTGCACCGCGAGGAGGGCCGCACGATGGTCTTCATCACCCACGACCTCCAGGAGGCGCTGCGGCTCGGCGACCGCATCGCCCTGATGCGGGACGGGCGGGTCGTCCAGCTCGGCACGCCTCAGGAGATCGTCGGTGCGCCCGCCGACGACTACGTACGGGACTTCGTCCGGGACGTGCCGCGCGAGCAGGTCCTGACGGTCCGTACGGCGATGCGGCCGGCCGCCGGCGCCGCGGAGGCGGGCCAGGGCCCCGCCGTCCGCCCCGACGCCACCGTCGCCGAGGCCATCGAGGCGGTCGCCCGCACCGGCAGCGCGGCCCGGGTGATGGAGGACGGCCGGTGCGTGGGGGTGGTGGACGCGGCGGCACTGCTCGGCGTGGTCGCCGGAACGGACCAGGCGGGGGAGGCGGTCCGATGACGACTGTCAGGGATCTGGGCGTGGTCGCCCGAACGGATCAGGCGCGGGAGGCGGTCCGATGACGACCGTCACGGCGTCCGCCGTCCCGACCGGCAGCCTCGGCAACCGCGCCGCCCGCAAACTCCTCCTCCTCGCCCTCGCCGCCGCGGTCCTCGCCCCCCTCGCCCACGCCCGCTGGTCCAGCGGGAGCTGGCCGGCCGCGCTCACCGTCGATGTCTCCGGCCCGCTGGGCGAGGTCAGCGACTGGATCATCGACAACCGGGACAGCCACCCGCTGTTCCTCTACTTCTTCGGCCACGTCAGCAACGTGATCGTGCTCGCCGTACGCGCCGGCTACCTGGCCCTCCTCGCCGTCGGCTGGGCGGGTGTCACCGCGGTCGGCGCGCTGGTCGCCTGGCGGGTGGCCGGTCTCCGGCTCGCGCTCGGCACGGCGGTGGCGTTCCTGGCCTGCGGCCTGCTCGGCATGTGGGTGCCGACCATGCAGACCCTCGCCCTGATGGCCGTAGCGGTGCTGGTCTCGGTGCTGGTGGGTGTACTCCTCGGACTGGCCGCCGGGCTGTCCGACCGGGCCGACCGGGTACTGCGCCCGGTGCTGGACACCATGCAGGTGCTGCCCGCCTTCGCCTACCTGCTCCCCGTCGTCCTGGTCTTCGGCATCGGCGTCCCCGCCGCCGTGCTGGCCACCGTCGTCTACGCCGCCCCGCCGATGGCCCGGCTCACCGCGCTCGGCCTGCGCGGCGCCGACCAGGAGGTCCTGGAGGCCGTCGAGTCCCTCGGCACCACCGCCCGGCAGCGGCTGCTGACCGCCCGCCTCCCGCTGGCCCGCAAGGAACTCCTGCTCGGCCTCAACCAGACGATCATGATGGCGCTGTCGATGGCCGTCATCGCCTCCGTCATCGGCGCCGGCGGCCTCGGCGACCGGGTCTACCAGGCGCTCGCCGCGGTCGACGTCGGCGCGGCCCTCGCGGCCGGCATCCCGATCGTGCTGCTCGCGGTCGTCCTCGACCGGGTGACCGGCGCGGCGGGGGAGCGGACGGAGAAGGCACCGGGGTCCTGGGCGGGCCGGCTGTCCGCGCTCGCCGGCGCCGTGGCCGTCGCCCTCGCCGGCCGGCTGGCCGGCCGCCTGGAGTGGCCGGAGTCCTGGGCGCTGGACATCGCCGAACCGGTCAACCGCGCCGTCGACTGGATGACCGGCCACCTCTACTCCGGCGTCCCGGTCGTCGGCGGCACCGCCGACTGGGCGGGCCACTTCACCACCTGGGTCCTGGACCCGCTGCGGGACGGCCTGCTGTGGCTGCCCTGGTGGTCCGTCCTCCTGGTGGTCGCCGCGCCGGCCTGGCTGATCGGCACCTGGCGCACCGCGCTCACCGCCGTACTGGCAATGGCCGCGATCGGCGTCCTCGACGTGTGGGAACCGTCCCTGGACACCCTCTCCCAGGTACTGGCGGCCGTCGCCGTCACCCTGGTCATCGGCTTCGCCACCGGCATCGCGGCGGCCCGGAGCGACCGGTTCGAACGGCTGCTCCGCCCGGTCCTTGACGTCTTCCAGACGATGCCGCAGTTCGTGTACCTCATCCCGGTCGTCGCCCTGTTCGGCGTCGGCCGCGCCCCCGCCGTGGCCGCCGCCGTCGTCTACGCGCTGCCCGCCGTCGTCCGGATCACCGCGCAGGGCCTGCGCGGGGTCGACCCGGCGGCCCTGGAGTCGGCCCGCTCGCTCGGCGCGACCGGCGGACAGCAACTGCGGCAGGTGCAGCTTCCGCTGGCCCGCCCGGCCCTGCTGCTCGCCGTCAACCAGGGCGTGGTCCTGGTCCTGGCCGTCGTCATCATCGGCGGCCTGGTCGGCGGCGGCGCCCTCGGCTACAGCGTCGTCTTCGGCCTGGCCCAGGGCGACCTGGCGACCGGCCTGGTGGCCGGCGCGGCCATCGTCTGCCTCGGCCTGATGCTCGACCGGGTCACCCAACCGACCGAACGCCGTGCCCGGAAGGGAGCCTGACATGCGGCTGCGGAGGCCCGAGTCCACCGCCCTTGCCCTGGCGGGCACGCTGGTCCTGCTGACCGGCTGCGGCGCCGCCGACATGACCAAGCAGGCGTCACCGTTCGCGAACGCGCAGAGCGCGAAGACGGTGACGCTGTCCGTGCAGTCCTGGGTCGGCGCGCAGGCCAACGTGGCCGTCGCCCGGTACCTGCTGGAGCACGAACTCGGCTACCGCGTCGACACCGTCCAGGTCGACGAGGTGCCCGCCTGGGACGCGCTCAGCCAGGGCCGGGTCGACGCCATCCTGGAGGACTGGGGCCACCCCGAGCAGGAACAGCGCTACGTCCAGGACAAGCGGACCATCGTGAACGGCGGCGGCCTCGGCGTCACCGGCCACATCGGCTGGTTCGTGCCGACGTACTTCGCGAAGGCGCACCCGGACGTCACCGACTGGAAGAACCTGAACAAGTACGCCGATCAGCTCCGCACCCCGGAGAGCGGCGGCAAGGGCCAGCTCCTCGACGGCTCCCCGTCCTACGTCACCAACGACAAGGCCCTGGTGACCACCCTCGGCCTCGACTACCAGGTCGTCTTCGCCGGCTCCGAGGCCGCGCAGATCACCCAGATCCAGCAGTTCGCGAAGGCGAAGAAGCCCTTCCTGACGTACTGGTACACCCCGCAGTGGCTGTTCGAGAGGGTCCCGATGACGGAGGTGACGCTGCCGGCCTACGAGGAGGGCTGCGACGCCGACCCCGCGAAGGTCGACTGCGCCTACCCGGTCACCCCGCTGCAGAAGTACCTCAACGCCGACTTCGCGCGGGCCGGCGGCAAGGCGGCCGAGCTGCTGAAGAACTTCGAGTGGACCACCGAGGACCAGAACCAGGTCTCCCTGATGATCGCCGAACAGAAGCTGTCGCCCCAGGAGGCGGCGAAGAGGTGGGTGGACAGCCACCCGGCCGTATGGCGGGCGTGGCTGCCCTGATCCGCGTACGCCGTGTCGCCTGCGAGACCGCGAGACGTCGCCTGCGAGACCGCGAGACCGCGAGTCTCAGGCGTGCTGCCCCGGCTGGTAGTGCCCCGGCGTCATCCGGCAGGTCACGCCGAACCGGTTCCAGGCGTTGATCACCGTGATCGCGGCGATCAGCTGGGCCAGTTCGGCCTCGTCGGGGAAGTGCTTCGCGGCCTTCTCGTACACCTCGTCCGGCACGAAACCGTCGGTCAGCACGGTGACCGCCTCGGTCAGCTCGATCGCCGCCAGCTCCTGCTCCGTGTAGAAGTGCCGGGACTCCTCCCAGGCGCTGAGCTGGATGACCCGCTCCACGCTCTCGCCCTGCGCCAGCGCGTCCTTGGTGTGCATGTCGAGGCAGAGGGCGCAGTGGTTGAGCTGCGAGGCACGGATCTTGACCAGCTCCAGGAGCTTGGGGTCCAGTCCCTTCCGGGCGGCGGCGTCGAGCCGGACCATCGCCTTGTAGACCTCGGGGGCGTGCTTGGCCCACTGGAGCCGGGGCGGCTGCTCGGCGGCGTACGAGGTGTCGGTCTGTGTCGTCGTGCCGGTCTGTGTCGTCATGCGTCCACCCTAGGAACGAAGCAGCCCACGGGTATGGTCCACTTCCGTGACGGAATCCTGGGCCAATCTCGGTATCGACCTGCATGTGGAACCGACCGGTCCGGGCCTGCGCCGAGGACTGACCGACGCCCTCCGCGAGGCCGTCCGCACCGGCCGCCTCACCCCCGGCACCCGGCTGCCGTCCTCCCGCACCCTCGCCGCCGACCTCGGCATCGCCCGCAACACGGTCGCCGACGCCTACGCCGATCTGGTCGCCGAGGGCTGGCTGACCGCCCGGCAGGGCTCGGGCACCCGGGTCGCCGACCGCCCCGTCGCCGCGCCTCCGGCCGGCCCCGCGCCCCGGGGCCGTATCCCCGCCCGCCCCGTCCACGACCTGCGGCCCGGCACCCCCGACCTCGCCTCCTTCCCGCGCGCCGAGTGGCTCAGGGCCGCCCGCCGGGCCCTGCTCACGGCCCCGCACGAGGCGTTCGGCTACGGCGACCCCCGGGGCCGTCCCGAACTGCGGCAGGCCCTGGCCGGCTACCTCTCCCGGGCCCGGGGCGTGCACGCCGACCCGGCCCGGATCCTGGTCTGCAACGGGGCCGCGTACGCCCTGTCCCTGCTGGGCGCGGTGCTGCGGGCCCGCGGCGTCCACACGGTCGCCGTCGAGTCCTACGGCCTGCACATCCACCGCGACCTGCTCACCGCCGCCGGTCTGCGCACCGTCCCGCTGCCCTTCGACGCCCAGGGCACCGACCCGAGCGCGCCGCCCGAGGCGGCCGGGGCGGTCCTCCTCACCCCCGCGCACCAGTTCCCGATGGGCATGGCACTGCGCCCGGACCGCCGCGCGGCCGTCGTGGACTGGGCCCGGCGCACCGGCGCGCTGGTCCTGGAGGACGACTACGACGGCGAGTTCCGCTACGACCGCCAGCCGGTCGGCGCCCTCCAGGGCCTCGACCCCGACCGCGTCGTCCACCTCGGCACCGCCAGCAAGGCGCTCGCCCCCGGCCTCCGGCTGGCCTGGGCCGTCCTGCCCGCACCGCTCCTCGACGAGGTGCTGGCCGCCAAGAACCACCTCCCCACCTGCTCCGCCCTTGACCAGCTCACCTTCGCCGAGTTCCTCACCCGCGGCGCCTACGACCGCCATGTGCGCGCCGCCCGCCTGCGCTACCGCCGCCGCCGCGACGCCCTGGTCACGGCGCTGGCCGCGCGCGCCCCCGACGTCCGGGCCACCGGCATCGCCGCCGGCCTGCACGCCGTACTCCTCCTCCCACCCGGCACCGAACAGTCCGTCGTCCAGGCCGCCACCTGGCAGAACCTGGCCCTCTATGGCCTCTCCCTGTTCCGCCACCCCGAGGCGACGGCACCTCCCCTGGACGCGGTGGTCGTCGGCTACGGCACTCCGCCGGACCATGCCTGGGCGGGGGCGCTGGACGCGCTGTGCCGGGTGCTGCCGTAGGGGAGGGGCCGAGGGCGAGGGGTCCGTCAGGCGGCGGGAGGCGTCACCGAGCGCAGGAGCCGAGGCGCTCGGGGCGCGCGGTCAGCCGAATATGGCGGCCATCCGCTCGGCCGCGTCGGGCGCGAGACCCAGCTGCTCCATCTGTGCCGAGCCCGCGCCGATCTCCGCCGTGCGTTCGAACATCTCGGTCTCGTAGGCGGCGATCGCCGCGCCGGGGTCACCGGCGTGCTCGGCGATCGCCCGGGCGAGCAGCACGCCGTCCAGCATCGCCTGGTTGGCGCCCTCGCCCACCGGTGGCATCAGGTGGGCGGCGTCGCCGAGCAGGGTGACATCCGGGTGCGAGGACCAGCGGGTGCCGACCGGCAGCGCCTCGATGTTCCGTGCGATCAGCGAGCCCGGGTCGCAGGCGTCGATCAGCGCGGTCAGTTCCGGGTCCCAGCCGGCGAACATGTCGTGGAGCCGGGCCACGGTGCCGGTCCAGTCCCCGTTGTCGAACCGCTGCCGGCCGATCCAGCCGTCGTCGGTCCGCACGGTCACCGAGACGCGGATCGTGCCGTCCCCGGACCGCTGTGCTCCGAGGTTGAGGTTGTCGCCCAGGGCCATCAGGCTGCCGGGTCCGACGAACCGCGAGATCCGGGGCCGGCGCAGGTCGGCTTCGGTGATCGTCAGCTGGAGGCAGGCGGACAGGTGCACCGGGCGCGCACCGGTGAGCAGCGGGCGGACGCGGGACCGTCCGCCGTCCGCGCCGACCAGGACGTCCCAGTCGCTCTGCGCCCCGTCGGCGAAGGTCAGCCGGTGACCGCCGGCCGGGAGCGGCTCGACGCCGGTCACGTGGCGGCCCCAGCGGATGGTGCAGTCCGGCACCTTCGACAGCAGCAGCCCGCGCAGGCTTCCGCGGTCGATCTCCGGCCGGGTGCCGTCGCCGGGCTCGGGGGCACGGCGGCCGAGGAGCTTGCCGGCCCGGTCGAGTATCCGCAGGTCCTCGCCCTCGGGCCGGGCCTCGGCCTGGAAGCCCGCGGTCAGCTCCAGTTCGTCCAGGGCGCGCTGTCCCGACTCGGGATGCAGGTCGAGGCTGCCTCCGGGCGCGTGGGCGTCCAGCCCGGCGTCCCGCTCGTACAGCGTGGCCGCGACGCCGTGCCGGTGGAGCATCCCCGCCAGCACCAGCCCGCCGATTCCGCCGCCGACGATGACGATCCGCGGCCCGGTCTGCCCGGTCTGCCCGGTCTGCCCGGTCTTCCTGTTGATCGCGCTCAACTCACTCTCCACTCCTCGATTACCGTACGCCGTACAGAACAGTACACCGTACGGAAACGGATCGACGTACGGTGAAACGGTGGATCTGATCTGGGAGCGCCCCGAACCGCGTGGCCGGACGGTCGTGCCGATCGACCGGGAGCGGATCGTGGCGGCCGCGGTCGCGCTGGCCGACGCCGAGGGGCTGCCCGGCCTTTCGATGCGCAAGGTCGCCGCCGAACTGCACGTGAGCCCGATGCGTCTGTACGGCTACGTCGCCACCAAGGAAGAACTGCTCGACCTGATGGCCGACAATGTGTACGGCGAGATCGCGGCCGCGCTCGGCGACGCGTCCGGATGGGAGTCGGCGCTGCGCACCATCGCCGTCACCACCCGCGACAGCGCCCTGCGGCACGAGTGGTTCGTCGAACTGATCGGCGGGCGACCGCATCTGGGCCCCAACGCCCTGGACGTGATGGAGGCCACCGCCGCGGCCCTGGCGAGCGCCCTGGGGGCGGACGGCGGCGACCGCCTCGTGCCGGCCCTCGGCGTCTTCAACGCCTACCTGGTCGGCGCCGTCCGCAACGAGGTCACCGAGCGGCGCCAGAGCCGGGATACCGGCACCGACGAGACCCAGTGGCGGGCGTCGGTCGGCGTCTACCTCGGACGGCGGCTGGCGACCGGGCGCTACCCCACCACCCGGCGCATCCTCGCCGGAGGCGCCGAGGCCGACCCCGCCGAGATGTTCGACTCGGAAGTCGCGATCATCATCCGCGGTGTGACCCGCACCGAGTGACGGATCAGTCGAAGAGCGCCGCGGGTGCCCATCGCCCAGGTCGTAGTGGTGGCACAGGCCCGATGCCGCGCGGTAAAGGCTCTGACGGGCTTCTGGCACGCCGGGCTGGTCCCGGCCGTGGGCGGTGGTAATGCCCGGCACAGGGCACAGAGCACAGGCGATTCGCCTACTGACCACCTCCTCACCGGCCGACCACCCCACCGCCCCCGCCCGCCTCTGCCGTACCATCCACCTGCGACGGCGGTCGGACACCTGAGCGAGCCAACTGCCGTGCGACAGACGGACAAACAGGGGGAACAGGCATGGCAGAGACCCGGCGACGGCTGCGGTCGAGCACCGTCGTGCTCGGCGGTATGGGGGTCCTCGCGGCTGCCCTGACGTCGTGCGGCTCGGAGCCCGACCGGCGCTGCGTGGACCGCGACGACTACACCTTCGCCGACGGCTACAAGGTCGTCGCCGACAAGAACTGCAAGTCCGCCACCAGCCGGTCGGCTGCCGACTGGTACTACGACTCCGACGTCGCCCGCGGCCGGGCCGACTACGGCACCTTCGACCGCGACGAGGCCGTCGACCGCGGCGGCCTCGGCTGCTCCAGCTCCGGCAGCAGCGGCGGCTGAGTCACCATGCGGCGCCGCACCATCGAACCCCGCCCCGGCTGGCAGCAGACCGTCGAGGAGCAGGGGCTCGTGTACCCCCTCACCCGCTACCCCGACGACTCCCTGCGCCCCTACTGGGACGAGAGCGCCTACTACGTCTTCTCCCTGGCCGAGGTCGAGGCGCTGGAGGAGACCGTCGAGGAACTGCACCGCATGTGCCTGGCCGCCGCCGGGCACATCGTCACCGCCGGCCGCTTCGCCGACCTCGGCATCACCGACCCGCGCGTGGCCGAGGCGGTCACCGAGGCGTGGCACCGCCGCGCCGAACTCCCCTCCGTCTACGCCCGCTTCGACCTGCGCTACGACGGCACCGGACCGGCGAAACTCCTGGAGTACAACGCGGACACCCCGACCTCCCTGGTCGAGGCGGCGTCCCCGCAGTGGTTCTGGATGGAGGAGCGCTTCCCCGGCGCCGACCAGTGGAACTCCCTCCACGAGCGCCTGATCGACGCCTGGCGGAAACAGGCCGCCCTGCTCCCGCCCGGCAGCCCGCTGTACTTCGCGCACTCCACCGCCGACGAACTCGGCGAGGACCTCATGACGGTCGCCTACCTCAAGGAGACCGCCGAGCAGGCCGGCCTGGAGACCGAGTCGATCTCGGTGGAGGACATCGGCTGGGACCGCCTCTCCGGCCGGTTCGTCGACACCCGGCTCCGCTTCATCCGCAGCTGCTTCAAGCTCTACCCCTGGGAGTGGCTCACCACCGACCGCTTCGCCGGGCACGTGCTGGCCACCCTCGACAACGGCGGCGGCACCGGCAGCACCCTGTGGATCGAGCCCGCCTGGAAGATGCTGCTCAGCAACAAGGCGCTGCTGGCGATCCTGTGGGAGCTGTACCCGGACCACCCCAACCTCCTCCCGGCCTACCTCGACGGCCCCCGCGAGCTGACCGGCAGCACCGGCTGGGTCGCCAAGCCCCTCCTCGGCCGCGAAGGCGCGGGCGTCACCATCCACCAGCCCGGTACCGCCCCCGCCCCCCGCGACGAGCCCTGCTGCTACCAGGCCCTCGCCCCGCTCCCCGCCTTCGACGGCAACCACGTCGTGCTGGGCGCCTGGGTGGTCGAGGACGAGTCGGCCGGGCTCGGCATCCGCGAGTCGGCGGGCCTGGTGACGGACGAGTACGCCCGCTTCCTGCCGCACGTGATCCTCTAGGCGCCTTCTTCTCCTTCTGCTCCTTCTTCCGCGGAGATCCAGCCCCTGGCCGTACCGCCCGCATGATGGACGCTTTACGACCGCACATCCGGCCGCCGGGTAATCTGGCCCCCGGGCCGTGACTGGCGCGCTGGGATGGGACCGACCATCGGGGAGCGGCCCCCGGGCCCCTACGCAAGGGCCCCGGAACAGTGCCGTGCGCCTGGGCCCCCGTACCGTGAACGCTGAAAGCCGACGTCCCGGAGGTCCCCATGTCAGCCGAGCAGCCGCTCTCCACCGAGTCCACCGCCTACCGCGCCGCCCTCGACGTGATCCGCGCCGTGGAGCCGCGCGTCGCCGACGCCATCGGCCAGGAGGTGGCCGACCAGCGCGAGATGCTCAAGCTGATCGCCTCCGAGAACTACGCCTCCCCGGCCACCCTGCTAGCGATGGGCAACTGGTTCAGCGACAAGTACGCCGAGGGCACCATCGGCCGCCGCTTCTACGCCGGCTGCCGCAACGTCGACACCGTCGAGTCGCTCGCCGCCGAGCACGCCCGCGAGCTGTTCGGCGCCCGGCACGCCTACGTCCAGCCGCACTCCGGCATCGACGCCAACCTGGTCGCCTTCTGGGCCGTCCTCGGCGCCCGCGTCGAGGTGCCGTTCCTGGAGAAGACCGGCGTCCGCCAGATCAACGACCTGACCGACGAGGACTGGGCCGAACTGCGCCGCGCCTTCGGCAACCAGCGGATGCTCGGCATGTCCCTGGACGCCGGCGGCCACCTCACCCACGGCTTCCGCCCGAACATCTCCGGCAAGATGTTCGACCAGCGCTCCTACGGGACCGACCCGGCCACCGGGCTCATCGACTACGAGGCGCTGCGCGCCTCCGCCCGCGAGTTCAAGCCGCTGATCATCGTCGCCGGCTACTCCGCCTACCCGCGTCTGGTGAACTTCCGGATCATGCGGGAGATCGCCGACGAGGTCGGCGCCACGCTCATGGTCGACATGGCGCACTTCGCCGGTCTGGTCGCGGGCAAGGTGCTCACCGGCGACTTCGACCCGGTCCCGCACGCCCAGATCGTGACGACCACCACGCACAAGTCGCTGCGCGGCCCGCGCGGCGGCATGGTGCTGTGCGACGACTCGCTCAAGGACCAGGTCGACCGGGGCTGCCCGATGGTCCTCGGCGGCCCGCTGCCGCACGTCATGGCCGCCAAGGCCGTCGCCCTCGCCGAGGCCCGGCAGCCGTCCTTCCAGGACTACGCCCAGCGCATCGTCGACAACGCCCGCGCGCTCGCCGAGGGCCTGCTGAAGCGCGGCGCCACCCTGGTCACCGGCGGCACCGACAACCACCTCAACCTGATCGACGTGGCCGGCTCCTACGGCCTCACCGGCCGCCAGGCCGAGCAGGCCCTGCTGGACTCCGGCATCGTCACCAACCGCAACGCCATCCCCGCCGACCCGAACGGCGCCTGGTACACCTCCGGCATCCGCATCGGCACCCCGGCGCTGACCACCCGGGGCCTGGGCACGGCGGAGATGGACGAGGTCGCCGGTCTCATCGACCGGGTGCTCACCGCCGCCGAGCCCGGCACCACCAAGTCCGGCGCCCCCTCCAAGGCGTCCCACGTCCTGGACGACAAGATCGCCGACGAGATCTCCCGCCGGGCCACCGACCTGGTCGCCGGTTTCCCGCTCTACCCGGAGATCGACCTCGGCTGATCCCCGCCGCCGGCCGCACCGGCCGGCCGGCTCCACCAGCGCCCACCACCAGCCGGGTGCCGCGTCCGTTCGACCGGACGCGGCACCCGGCTCGCGCGCGTCCGCGCGGCACCGGGAGCCCGCCGTCCACAGCCCGTTCCCGGGCGCCCCCCGCGACCTGAGAGAATGATGAACATGGCCTCTGATCGTCCTCGCGTGCTCTCCGGAATCCAGCCCACCGCGGGCTCGTTCCACCTCGGCAACTACCTCGGCGCGGTCCGCCAATGGGTGGCGCTCCAGGAGACCCACGACGCGTTCTACATGGTCGTCGACCTGCACGCGATCACGGTCCCGCAGGACCCGAAGGAACTGCGGGACAACACCCGGCTCGCCGCCGCCCAGCTGCTCGCGGCCGGCCTCGACCCGGACCGCTGCACGCTGTTCGTGCAGAGCCACGTCCCCGAGCACGCCCAGCTCGCCTGGGTGATGAACTGCCTCACCGGCTTCGGCGAGGCGTCCCGGATGACCCAGTTCAAGGACAAGTCCGCCAAGCAGGGCGCCGACCGCGCCTCGGTCGGCCTGTTCACCTACCCGGTCCTCCAGGTCGCGGACATCCTGCTCTACCAGGCCAACGAGGTACCGGTCGGCGAGGACCAGCGCCAGCACATCGAGCTGACCCGCGACCTCGCCGAGCGCTTCAACGGCCGCTTCGGCGAGACCTTCACCGTCCCCAGGCCGTACATCCTCAAGGAGACGGCGAAGATCTACGATCTCCAGGACCCGACGGTCAAGATGAGCAAGTCCGCGTCCACGCCGAAGGGCCTGGTCAACCTGCTGGACGAGCCGAAGACCACCGCCAAGAAGGTCAGGAGCGCGGTCACCGACACCGACACGGTCGTCGTCTACGACGCCGAGAACAAGCCGGGCGTCAGCAACCTCCTCACCATCTACGCCACCCTCACCGGCGCGGGCATCGGCGAACTGGAGGAGAAGTACGCCGGCCAGGGCTACGGCGCGCTGAAGACCGACCTGGCCGAGGTCGTGACCGACTTCGTGACGCCGTTCCGCGAGCGCACCCAGAGCTACCTGGACGACCCGGAGACGCTGGACTCGGTGCTGGCCAAGGGCGCGGAGAAGGCGCGGGCGGTCGCCGCCGAGACCCTCGCGCAGACGTACGACCGGGTGGGATTCCTGCCCGCCAAGCACTGAGCCGCGACCCGCGAGCGCCGCACATCACTCCCGTTGCGCCTGCCCGGGACCCGGTCGTGGCCGTACAGTCGATTAACAGGTGGCCGCACCAGCGGCCACTTCCGCCGAAGCACCGACAGGACAGAACAGGAGACGACGTGGGGACCGTAACGATCGGCGTGTCGATCGCGGTCCCGGAGCCTCACGGCAGCCGGCTGCAACAGCTGCGCGCGGGCTTCGGCGACGCCGCGGCTCACGGTATCCCCACCCACGTCACCCTGCTCCCGCCCACGGAGGTCGACGCCGGGCTGCTGCCCGCGATCGAGACGCACCTGGCGGAGGTCGCCGCGGCCGGCCGGCCGTTCCCGATGCGGCTGTCCGGCACCGGCACCTTCCGGCCGCTCTCCCCGGTGGTCTACGTCCAGGTGGTCGAGGGCGCCGAAGCCTGCGCCTGGCTCCAGAAGCAGGTCCGCGACGCGTCCGGACCGGTCGCCCGCGAGCTCCAGTTCCCGTACCACCCGCACGTCACCGTGGCGCACGGCATCGAGGAGGCGGCGATGGACCGCGCCTTCGCGGAGCTGGCCGGCTACGCGGCCCAGTGGCCCTGCACCGGCTTCGCCCTCTACGAGCAGGGCGCCGACGGGGTGTGGCGCAAGCTGCGCGAGTACCCCTTCGGCAGCACGGTGGTCCCGCCCCAGGCCGGCCACGCGGAGCGCAGCACGCTGCCCAGGACGTAGTACCAGCTGCCCAGGACGACGCAGTACCAGCTGTTTAGGACGACGCAGTACTAGACGGGCAGCCGGCGGAACACCGCGCGGGGCAGATGGCGCACGGCCGACATCACGACCCGCAGCGCGCCCGGCACCCAGACCGTCTCCGAGCGGCGCCTGAGGCCCAGCTCGATCGCGGTCGCCACCGCCTCCGGGGTGGTCGCCAGCGGCGCCTCCGCCAGACCGGCGGTCATCCGGGACCGTACGAACCCGGGGCGTACCACCATGACGTGCACGCCGGTGCCGTGCAGCGCGTCGCCCAGGCCCTGCGCGAAGGCGTCCAGGCCGGCCTTGCTGGAGCCGTAGATGAAGTTGGCGCGGCGGGCCCGCTCGCCGGCCACCGAGGAGAGCACGACCAGCGAGCCGTGGCCCTGCGTCTGGAGCGCGGCGGCGCTGACCAGGCCGGCCGAGACGGCGCCCGTGTAGTTGGTCCCCGCGACCCGCACGGCGCTCACCGGCTCCCGCTCGTCGTGCGCCTGGTCGCCCAGGATGCCGAAGGCGAGCAGCACCAGGTCGATGTCGCCCTCCGCGAAGACCTTGTCGAGGACCTCCTCGTGCGACTCGGGTTCGAGGGCGTCGAAGGCGACCGTGCGGACCTCCGCGCCGAGCCCGCGCAGCTCCTCGGCGGCCGCGTCGAGCGCGGCGCCGGGGCGGCCGGCCAGCCAGACCGTGCGGGTGCGGCGGGCCACCAGCCGGCGGGCGGTGGCCAGCGCGATCTCGGACGTACCGCCGAGTACGAGCAGGGACTGGGGCAGGCCGAAGGCGTCCTTCATGGCGGTGTCCTAGAGGTCGAGGCGGCGGGAGAGGTCGGAGACGAACACGCCGCGCGGGTCCAGCTCCGCGCGCAGCGCGCGGAAGTCGGCGAGGCGCGGGTACATCGGGGCGAGCAGTTCCGGCCGCAGCCGGGAGTCCTTGGCCAGGTAGACCCGGCCGCCGGCCGCCGCCACCTCCTCGTCGAGTTCGTCGAGGAAGGCGCCGAGGCCGGGCAGCCCGGCCGGGATGTCCAGGGCCAGCGTCCAGCCGGGCACCGGGAAGGACAGCCAGCCCGGGTCGGCCGCCCCGAACCGCTTGAGGACGGCCAGGAAGGACGGGCAGCGCTGCTCGGAGATGCGGCGCACCACGCGGCGCAGGGTCTCCTCCCGGCCGTGTCCGACGGCGAACTGGTACTGCACGAAGCCGGCCCGGCCGTAGATCCGGTTCCAGTGCGGGACGCCGTCCAGGGGGTGGAAGAAGGACGGGATGCGCTGGAGGCGGGTGGTGCGGGTGCGGGGGGCCTTGCGGAACCACAGTTCGTTGAAGAGGCCGACCGTCGTGCGGGTGAGCAGCCCGTCCGGGACATGTCCGGGGGCGGCCGGGAGGCGGGCGGTGCGGAAGGCGAGGGGGGTCCGGCGGGCCCGGCGCGGCAGCGCGTCCAGCGGGGCGTGGTCGCCGCGGGTGAGGACCGCGCGGCCGGTCGCCGCGCCGCGCGCCAGCAGGTCGATCCAGGCGACGGAGTACCGGTAGCGGTGGTCGTCGGCGGTCAGCCGGGCCATCAGGTCGTCGAGGTCGGCGGCGCGTTCGGTGTCCACGGACATGTACGAGGACTCGACGGGGTGCAGGCGGACCGTCGCGGTGAGGATCACGCCGGTCAGGCCCATGCCGCCGGCGGTCGCGTCGAACAGCGGGGTGCCCGGCGTGACGGTCCTGACTTGGCCGTCGGCGGTGAGCAGCTCCAGGGACAGCACATGCCGGGAGAAGGACCCGCAGACGTGGTGGTTCTTGCCGTGGATGTCGGCGCCGATCGCCCCGCCGACGGTGACGTAGCGGGTGCCGGGCGTCACCGGCACGAACCAGCCGAGCGGCAGCAGCACCTCCATCAGCCGGTGCAGCGAGACGCCCGCGTCGCACAGCACGGTGCCGCCCTCGACGTCGATGGCGTGGATCCGGTCCAGGCCGGTCATGTCCAGTACGGCGCCGCCCGCGTTCTGCGCCGCGTCGCCGTAGGCCCGGCCCAGGCCCCGGGCGACGGTGCCGCGCGCCCCGCAGGCGCGGACCGCGACCGCCGCCTCCTCGTACGTCCGGGGGCGGACCAGCCGGGCGGCGGTGGGGGCGGTGCGGCCCCATCCGGTGACGGGGCCCCAGTCAGTGTCGGCAGACATGGCCGCGACCGTATCGCCCGTTTACGCAGTATTGATTCTGGAATCTCCGATTGTTTCTGCTTATCCCCGAAATGGGTGATTAATGGGATGTCGCTCAATAATCCCGGAGTTTTGCCGGAGTTCCACCGTCGTCGGCATGAACAGTGGGTCCGCATGGACGACCACCTCGACGACATGGACCACCGGATCGTCTCGGCGCTCAGGGCGTGCGGCGGTGACCCGCGGGTGGCGGGCGCCGCCCGCGCGCTGTCCTTCGCGGGGGAGCACGCGGCACTGTGGCTCGCGGCCGGACTCACCGGAGCCGCCCTGGACCGCCCCCGTCGGGCGGCCTGGCTGCGCGGCACCGCCCTCACCGCGGGCGCGCACCTGGCCAGCATGGGCGTGAAACGGGTCGTGCGCCGCCCGCGCCCGGCGCATGTCCGGCCGCTGGTGCCCACCGCGGGCCGGCACTCCTTCCCCAGCTCGCACGCCACCTCCGCGGTGGCCGCCGCCGTCGCCCTCGGCACGCTCGGCAGCCGCGCCGCCTGGCCGGTGGCCGCCGCGGTCTGCGTCTCCCGGCTGGTCACCGGCGTGCACTATCCCTCGGACGTGGCGGCCGGCGCCGCCCTGGGCGCCCTCACCGCCCGGCTCGGCGCCGACTGGATGCGCGGAGGCGTGGTCCATGGCTGACACCGCCGTCCTGCGCCAGCGCGCCCGTGAGCGGCCGCCGGCCCGGCCGCCCCGCCCGGGCGGTCTGCTGACCGGCCTGGTGCGCACCGCCCGCCCCAAGCAGTGGGTCAAGAACGTCCTGGTCGTCGCCGCCCCGGCCGCCGCCGGCGAACTCCTCTCCCGGGCCGCCCTGACCCGGATCGCCCTGGTCTTCGTCCTGTTCACCGCCTGCGCCGCCGCCGTCTACCTGGTCAACGACGCCCGCGACGCCGACGCCGACCGCGCCCACCCGGTCAAACGGCACCGCCCGGTCGCCGCCGGCCAGGTCCCGGTCCCCGTCGCCTACGCGGTCGGCGGCGCCCTCGCCCTGCTCGCGCCCGCCGCCGCGCTCTGGCTCTGCCCGCCCGCCGTCGCCGCCCTGCTGACCGCCTACCTGGGCATGCAACTGGCGTACTGCGTCAGCCTCAAGCACGTCCTGGTCGTCGACCTCGTCGTGGTCAGCACCGGGTTCCTGATGCGGGCGACCGTCGGCGGGCTCGCGCTCGGCATCCCGCTGTCCCGCTGGTTCCTGATCACCACCGGCTTCGGCGCGCTGTTCATGGTCGCCGCCAAGCGCTACTCCGAGGCCGTGCAGATGGCCGGCCGGGCGGGCGCCACCCGCGCGCTGCTCACCGAGTACACCACCGGCTACCTGCGCTTCGTCTGGCAGCTCGCGGCCGGCGTCGCCGTCCTCGGCTACTGCCTGTGGGCCCTGGAGGAGGGCGGCGCCCCGCACCCCGGCCTGCTGCCCTGGCGCCAGCTCTCGGTGGTCGCCTTCATCCTCGCCGTGCTGCGCTACGCCGTCTTCGCCGACCGGGGCACGGCCGGCGAACCCGAGGACGTCGTCCTGCGGGACCGCGCGCTCACCCTGATCGGGGTGGTGTGGGCGGCGCTGTACGCGGCGGCGGTATCCCCTTGGTGAGCCTGGGCGACCGCCGGGAACTGCTCGGCTTCGCCCTGGCCGGCCTCCTCGCCTACGCCGTCGACCTCGGCCTGTTCACCCTGCTGCGCGGACCGGCCGGACTCGGCCCGCTCACCGCCAAGGCGCTGTCCTTCGTGGCCGGCTGCACGGTCGCCTACGCCGGCAACGCGCTCGGCACCTACCGGCACACCCGGCCCCGCGGCGCCCGCCCGTACGCCGTCTTCTTCGCGGTGAACCTGGCCGGCGCTGCCGTACAACTGCTCTGCCTCACCGTCAGCCACTACGGCCTCGGCCTCACCTCGCAGCGCGCCGACACGGTCGCCGGCGCGGGAATCGGCATGGCGCTGGCCACGATCCTGCGTTTCTGGGGCACACGGACACTTGTTTTCCCAACTGGGGGCAGGGTCGGATCATGGACTGGCTGAAAAAGCTTCCCGTAGTGGGCCCGTGGGTGACGCGGCTGATGGCCACGCACGCCTGGCGGTCGTACGAGCGGCTGGACCGGGTGAAGTGGGCGCGGCTGGCTGCCGCCATGACCTTCACCAGTTTCATCGCGCTGTTCCCGCTGCTCTCGCTGGGCGCCGCGATCATCGCCGCCACGCTCAGCGAGCAGCAGCAGAAGGAGGTGCAGGACAAGATCGCCGATCAGATCCCGGGCATCGCCGACCAGTTGAACATCGAGAGCCTGGTGGCCAACGCCGGCACCGTCGGGGTGATCGCCGCCGCCCTGCTGCTGTTCACCGGCATGAACTGGATCGACTCGACCCGGGGCTGTCTGCGGGCGGTGTGGGAACTGCCCGACGAGGACGAGAACCCGGTCCTGCACAAGGTCAGGGACGGCGGCATCCTGATCGGCTTCGGCGGCGCGCTGCTGGTCACCCTCGCCATCTCCACCGTCGCCTCCGCGCTGGTCGGCTGGCTCATCCGGCGGCTCGGCATGGACGGCGGCGGCGTCGGCGGGGTGCTGCTGTACATCGCCGCGTTCGCCGTCGCCGTACTCGCCGACTTCCTGGTCCTGCTCTACGTCCTGACCCTGCTGCCCGGCGCCGAGCCCGAGCGCCGCCGGCTGCTGGTGGCGGCGCTGCTCGGCGCGGTCGGCTTCGAACTGCTCAAGCTGCTGCTCAGCGGCTATATGCAGGGCGTGGCCGCGAAGAGCATGTACGGCGCGTTCGGGGTGCCGGTCGCGCTGCTGCTGTGGATCAACTTCACCTCGAAGCTGGTGCTGTTCTGCGCCTCCTGGACGGCGACCGGCAGCAAGGAGACCGAACTCGGCGGAGCTACGGGCGGGTCCGGCGGCGTACCAGATCCGGCAGCGGCCACCGGCGGTTGACCAGGAACGCGGCGCCCGCGAGCAGCACCAGCGCGCCGCCGGTGATGCCCAGCGCCGTCCCGACGCCGCCGGAGCCGTCCGTGGCGGCGGCGGCGCCGACCGGCTTGGAGCCGGTCGCGCCGTCCCCGTCGCCGCTGCCGCCGGCCTCGCCCGAACCCGTCTCGGGGGAGGCACTGGACGCGGCGCCCTGCGGGGCCACCAGCTCGCCCACCGGTTCGACCTTGCCGGCCGCCTCGAACCCCCAGTCGAAGAGCTTGGCGGTCTCCTTGTAGACCTCGTTGTGCTCGCTCTTCTCCGGGTTCATCACGGTGACCAGGAGCACCTTGCCGTCGCGCTCGGCGACGCCGGTGAAGGTGGCGCCCGCGTTGGTGGTGTTGCCGTTCTTCACGCCCGCGATGCCCGGGTACTGGTCTATGTCGTAGTCGCCGGTCAGCAGCCGGTTGGTGTTCTGGATCTCGAAGGGCTTGCGGACCGTCTTGCCCTTCTTGTTCTTGGTCGTCTCGCCCGGGAAGTCCGCGCTGACCGTCGAGCAGTACTCGCGGAAGTCCGCCTTCTGCAGCCCGGAGCGGGCGAACAGCGACAGGTCGTAGGCGGAGGAGACCTGGCCGGGAGCGTCGTAGCCGTCCGGGCTGACCACGTGCGTGTCGAGCGCCTGGAGCTCCTCGGCGTGCTCGTTCATGTCCGCGACCGTCTTGTCCACCCCGCCGTTCATCGCGGACAGCACGTGCACCGCGTCGTTGCCCGAGCGCAGGAAGACCCCCAGCCACAGGTCGTGCACGGTGTACGTCTCGTTCTCCTTGATGCCGACCAGGCTGGAGCCCGAGCCGATGCCCGCCAGGTCGGAGGGGACCACCTTGTGCTTGGTGGTCTTCGGGAACTGCGGCAGCACCGTGTCGGCGAACAGCATCTTCAGGGTGCTCGCCGGGGCCAGCTCCCAGTGCGCGTTGTGCGCGGCCAGTACCTCGCCGCTCTCCGCGTCCGAGACGATCCAGGAGCGGGCCGTGATGTCCTTGGGCAGCACCGGTACGCCGCTCGCGAGATTGGCCTGCGTGCCCGACTGTCCGAGCCGGCTGCCGCCCACGCTCGACATCTGCGCCGGGGGCGTGGCGGAGGGGCTTTCCGAGGCGTCCGGGCTCGGGGCCGCGTACGCGGCCGGCGCGGCCAGCGCGAGGGCCGAGACGGTGGTCAGGACGGCGGGAGTGACCAGCAGCGATCGCCGGACGGTCTTCTTGGGTGCGGGCACGGTCGAGAACGTACCGCCCGCCCCGCGGGCTGTCTCACCCGCCTCCCCACCCCGGACACGGGACCGGACCCGCGGCGGCGATACTGGGGGCATGAAGCTCAGCCGTCCCGTCTCCTGGTTCCTGCTCGCGTTCGGGGTGTGGTCCTGGATCATCTGGATCACTTTCGTCAAGAATCTGGCCAAGGACAGCAGCGGACTCGCGTTCGAGGACGGCGACCCCACGGCGTACTTCTGGGTCCACCTGCTGCTGGCGGTGGTCTCCTTCGTACTGGGGACGGTCGTCGGGCTCATCGGGTTGCGCGGTCTGCGCGCACTGCGCCGCACGTCATAGTCGCGGTCCGCTTCAGGGGTGGGGGTACGTACGGCATGGTGATCGTCTTCGCGCTGGTCGCGCTGGTGGTGGCGGGCGTCCTGGTGGCGGCCAACTGGTACGTGTGGCGGCGGCTGTTCCGCGACACGACCCGGCACCCGGGCGGCGTGCGCCGGGCCGGCGCGGTACTGATCGCGGGCGGCTGGCTGCTGGCCGTCGGCGCGCTGGTCGCCGAGCGCACCGGCGCGCCCTTCTGGCTCCAGCGCACCCTGGGCTGGCCGGGCTTCCTGTGGATGGCGCTCTCGATCTACCTGCTGCTGGGGGTCCTGGCCGGGGAGGCGGTACGGCCGCTGCTGCGGCGGTACCTGGAGCGGCGGGCGGCCGCCCCGGCCGCGGCGGAGCCGGCGACTGCCGTGCCGGTCGGCTCGGAACGGGCCGGGAACGCGGCCGGAAGCCCTGCCGGGCCGGCCGTCGCGCAGCCCGCTGAAACCACCCCGCAGTCCGCCGCACCCGCCCCGGAGTCCGCTGCTGCCCCGGATTCCACTGAGCCCGCTCCCGAGGCCCCGCCCCTCGCGGCCCCCTCGCGGCGGCTCTTCGTCTCCCGGGTGGTCGGCGGGGCCGCCGCCGCGGTGGCCGTCGGGACGGTGGGGTACGGGACGTACGGGGTGCTGCGCGGCCCGAGGGTGCAGCGGGTCACCGTGCCGCTGGCCAAGCTGCCGCGCGCCGCGCACGGCTTCCGGATCGCCGTGGTCAGCGACATCCACCTCGGCCCGGTGCTGGGCCGGGGCTTCGCGCAGAAGGTGGTCGACACGGTCAACGGCACCCAGCCCGACCTGATCGCCGTGGTCGGCGACCTGGTCGACGGCAGCGTCAAGGACCTCGGCCCGGCCGCCGCGCCGCTGGCCCGGCTCAGCGCCCGGCACGGCACGTACTTCGTTACCGGCAACCACGAGTACTTCTCCGGCGCCGAACAGTGGGTGGCCGAGGTGCGCCGGCTGGGCCTGCTGCCCCTGGAGAACGCCCGTACCGAACTGCCCCACTTCGACCTGGCCGGCGTCAACGACATCAGCGGCGAGAGCGAGGGCCAGGGCCCCGACTACGACCGCGCGCTCGGCGACCGCGACCGGGCCCGCGCCTGTGTGCTGCTCGCCCACCAGCCGGTGATGATCCACGACGCCGTCGACCACGGCGTCGACCTCCAGCTCTCCGGCCACACCCACGGCGGCCAGCTCTGGCCCGGCCCCCTGCTCGCCGCGGCCGCCAACCCGACCGTCGCGGGCCTGGAGCGCTACGGCGACACCCAGCTCTACGTCAGCCGGGGCGCCGGCGCCTGGGGCCCGCCCACCCGGGTGGGCGCCCCGTCGGACGTCACGGTGATCGAGCTGGCGTCCCGCCAGGCGTGACGCAGCCGACGTCCCGGCCCCGCCCCGGGACCGGACCGGCGTCACGCCGGGCGGTCCGGCGGCGGCGACGTCCGGGCGGGCAGCACGACCGTCACCGTCAGGCCCTCGCCCGGCGCGGTCCGTACGCTCACCTCGCCGCCGTGCGCCCGCACCGCGCCCTGCACGATCGCCAGCCCCAGGCCGCTGCCCGCGCCGCCGCCCGCCCGGAAGAACCGGTCGAAGACCCGCGCCGCGTCCTGGGCCGCGAGTCCCGGCCCCTGGTCCTCGACCGACAGCAGCACGCTCCCGTCCAGCGCCACCGCGGCGAGCCGCACCGGCACGTCCGCCGGCGTGTGCACCCGTACGTTCGCCACCAGGTTGCCCACCACCTGCCGCAGGCCGGACTCGTCGGCCCGCACCACCGGTTCCCCCTCGGCGGCCACCGTGACCGGCCGGTCCGGCTGCTGGGCGCGCAGGTCCTCGGCCGCGTCGCGCAGCAGCCGGCCGACGTCGACCCGGCGCAGCCGCAGCTCGGGGCGCTGGTCGAGACGGGCCAGGGTGAGCAGTTCGTCGACCAGCCGGCCCATCCGGTCGGCCTCCGCCAGCACCCGTTCCCAGGCCCGCTTCCGCTCGGCCGGCTCGCGCAGCATGCCCTTGTCGTAGAGCTGGAGGTAGCCGCGTATCGCGGCCAGCGGGGTGCGCAGTTCGTGCGAGGCGTCGGCGACGAAGCGGCGCAGCTGGGCGGTGCTCCGCTCGCGGGTGCGGTACGCCGACTCCACCTGGTGCAGCATCGAGTTCAGCGCGAGCCGCAGTTGCTCCACCTCCGCGGTGGCCTCCCGGCTGGAGGGCACCCGCCGGGTCAGGTCCCCCTCGGCGATCGCCGACGAGGTCTCCACCATGTCCTCCAGCGGCCGCATCCGGCGCCGCACGCTCATCATCGTCAGCCAGGCCAGCAGCGCCAGCAGCAGCGTGCCGACGCCCAGGTCGAGTTTGAGGCCCTTGGCGACGCCGGTGTGCAGCGCGTCGGTGGAGGTGGCGATCAGGATGAACGTGCCGTCGGAGAGCCGGGCCGCGGTGACCCGGTAGGCGGTGCCGTGCACGGTGATGTCGCGCGGCTCGGGGTCGGCGGCCAGCTCCGCCGGACCGCGCACCGCGGCGGCCAGCGCCCGCTGGCTGCCGCTCGGCCCGTACCCGGCGAGCGGCAGCGGCCGGCCCCGGCGGTCGGCCGCGGCGATGACGTTGTCCGGCGCCCGGTCCCGGGCGTCGCCGTTCAGGAACCGGTCCCGGACCAGCGCCACCGCGCCCAGCGCGTCGAGCTGCTCCATGGTGAGCGGCGAGCCGTCCAGCGACTGCCGGGTGCGGGCCAGTTCGGCGTCGATCTGGTCGGTCAGGTAGTGCCGCATGCCGACCAGGCTGACGGCGGTGGCCACCACCACGCCGATGGCCAGCAGCGCCACGTTGGCCACCGTCAGTTTCGCCCGCAGCGACGGGATGCCCCGGGTCCGGCGGCCGAGCGGCAGGGACCGCAGCGCCCTCACGCGAGCCCGTACCCGACGCCCCGCCGGGTGGTGATCAGCGGCGGCCCCAGCGCGTCCAGCTTGCGCCGCAGATAGCTGACGTACGTCTCCACCACCGTCGACTCGGACGGCGCGTGCTCGTACTGCCAGACGTGCCGCAGCAGTTGCTCCTTGGGCACGATCCGGCCGCCGTTGCGCACCAGGAACCGCAACAGCGCGTACTCGGTCGGGGTCAGCTCGACCGAGCGGGTGCCGCGCCGGACCGTGTACGTCGTCTCGTCCAGCTCCAGGTCGCGGTAGGTGAGCGGCGGCCGCTGCGGCAGCACGTCGGCGGGGCGCACCCGGCGCAGTACCGCCTGGACGCGGGCGACCACCTCGTCGATGTTGAACGGCTTGGTGATGTAGTCGTCGCCGAACCCGAGCGCGCCGACTATCTCGGCGGGCGCGTCCCGCGCGGTCAGGAAGACCACGCCCAACTCCGGTCGCCGCGCGCGCAGTTCCCTGCCCAGCGCCCGGCCGTCGCCGTCCGGGAGCATCACGTCGAGCAGCGCCGCGTCCGGCGCGGTGGTGTCGGTGAGCGTGCGGGCCTCGCGGACCGTGCCCGCGCACATCACCCCGAAGCCGTGGAAGCGCAGGGCGATGGCGAGCACGTCCGCGATGCTCGGTTCGTCCTCCACCACCAGCACGGTGCCGGGTCCGGTCGTCATGCCCCCAGTATCGGCGCGGGCACTGACATCGGGGGAGGGCCGCCGCTTTGGAGTTCCTTGAGAGTCATGCGGAGCCGGTGTCCGCGCGGGCCCGCCCCCGCCGATGCTGAGGCGCAGGACCTGGGGGACCGACCGACGTTTCCTGCGATCGAGGAGTTTGCGCGTGGCGGCATTGGCGCGGTGGTGCTACCGGCATCGGCTGGTGGTCCTGTTGTTGTGGTTGGGGGCACTGTTCGGACTCGGGGCGGGAGGGACGGCCGCGGGCTCCGACTACGCGAACGTCTTCTCGCTCCCGGACACGGACTCCAAGCGGGCCTTCGACCTGATGGAGAAGGCGTTCCCGGAGAGTTCCGGCGACACCGACACGGTGGTGTGGAAGGTCGACGAGGGCTCGGTGCGGGACGCCGGCGTACGGTCCCGGATCGAACCGGCGCTGGCGGAGATCGGGCGGCTGGCCGGGGTCGGCGCGGTCAGCAGCCCCTACGCGGACGCCGGCGCGGCGCAGGTGAGCCGGGACGGGCGGATCGCCTACGCCCAGGTCACCTTCACCGAGCAGGCCAACTCGGTGGACCTGGCGGTGATCGAGGACGTGGTGGACACCGCGCGGGGCGCCGAGCGCGCCGGGCTGACGGTGGAGCTGGGCGGGCAGGCCATCGCCCGCACCCAGGAGCCGCCGATGGGCACCGCCGAACTCGTCGGCATCGCGGCGGCGGCCGTCATCCTGTTCCTGGCCTTCGGGTCGGTGTTCGCGATGCTGCTGCCACTGGTCACCGCGGTCGCCGGGGTCGGCGGCGGCATGATGTCCACGACGCTGCTCAGCCACGTCACCGACGTGCCCGAAGTGGCCCCGCTGCTCGGCACGCTGATCGGCCTCGGCGTCGGCATCGACTACGCCCTGTTCATCGTCACCCGGCACCGGCGCGGCATCCTGCGCGGCCTGGCACCCGAGGAGGCGGCCGTGACCGCCCTCAACACCTCCGGGCGCGCGGTGCTGTTCGCGGGCGGCACGGTGTGCATCGCGCTGGCCGGGATGCTGGTGATGAACATGCGGTTCCTGGACGGCGTGGTCATCGCCACCTCGCTGACCGTGGTGCTGAGCGTGCTGGCCGCCGTCACCCTGCTGCCCGCGCTGCTCGGCTTCCTCGGCACCCGGGTGCTCAGCCGCCGCCAGCGGCGCCGGCTGGCCGCGACCGGACCGGAGCCGAAGGAGTCGGCCGGGCTCGCGGCGCGCTGGTCGGCGTACGTCCAGCGGCGCCCCCGCTCGACCGCCGCGGTGGCCGTCGTGGTGATGGCGATCCTCGCGATCCCCGTCTTCTCGCTCCGGCTCGGCGCCAGCGACCAGGGCAACCAGCCCGCGTCCACCACCACCCGGCAGGCGTACGACCTGCTCGCCGAGGGCTTCGGCCCCGGCTTCAACGGCCCGCTCCAGGTGGTCGTGGACGGCGGTGACGCCACCGGTCTGATCCGGGCGATCGAGGCCACCGAGGGCGTCGCCCAGGTGGCCGCCGTACCGCCCGCGAACGGCGTTTCCGTCATCCATGTGGTGCCGACCACCGCACCGCAGTCCGCGGCGACCGACCGGCTGATCGACCGGCTGCGCGACGACGTGATCCCGGAGTCGGGCACGGACGCGTACGTGGGCGGGGTGACGGCCGTCTTCAAGGACTTCGCCTCCGTCACCGGGGAGCGGCTGCCGTACTTCGTCGCGACCATCATCGCGCTGGGCTTCCTGCTGCTCCTGGTCGCCTTCCGCTCGCTGGTGGTACCGCTGACGGCCGCGCTGATGAACCTGGTGGCCGCCGCCGCGTCGTTCGGCGTGCTGGTGGCGGTCTTCCAGTGGGGCTGGGGCGCGGAGGCGCTCGGCTTCGGCAAGGAGGGGCCGATCACCTCGTTCCTGCCGGTCATCATGTTGTCGCTGCTGTTCGGGCTGTCGATGGACTACCAGGTCTTCCTGGTGAGCCGGATGCACGAGGAATGGGTGCACACCAGGGACAACGCCCGCGCGGTGCGGGTCGGCCTGGCCGAGACCAGCCGGGTCATCAACTGCGCCGCGCTCATCATGATCAGCGTGTTCGCGGCGTTCGTGCTCAGCGGCGACACGGAGGGCGCGATGGCGGGCATCGGCCTGGCGGCGGCGGTCGCGCTGGACGCGTTCATCCTGCGCACCGCGCTGGTGCCGGCCGCGATGCATCTGCTGGGCCGGTCCAACTGGTGGCTGCCGGCCGGGCTGGACAAGCGGCTGCCGCACCTGGCGGTGGAACCGGCCGAGGAGCCGCCGGCGGCCCAGGACGGCCCGGCCTCGGCCGTCCACGGCTTCGTCCGCACCGCCGAGGGCGACCCGGTCGAGGGCGCGTCCGTCACCCTGCTGTCGTCGTCCGGCGGCCGTCAGCTCGACCGCGTCACGGCCCTGGCCGACGGCTCGTACATCGTCTCCGTCCCGGCGCCGGGCACGTATCTGCTGGCCACCACCGCACCCGCGTACGGCTCCCGGGCCGCGCACGTCGAGGTGGCCGACGGCCCGCTGGCGTACGACGTGGAGCTGGCCGAACACGAGGTGGACGCGGTCAACTGACCTCGTCCGACGGGCGGCGCTGCCTCTTCCGCAGCGGATCGGGCAGCGCCGTCGTCATCCCCGGCAGGAAGTCCGTGAACAGCTCGTGCACCTCGCGCACCAGCGGCCGCAGCACCCGGAACCGGGCCAGCGACACGCCCCGCGCGGTGAGCCGCGCCCCCCGCTCGGCCAGCCGGTAACTCCGCTCCCGCCCCTCGGTCCGGTCGAAGATCCAGTACAGCACCAGCCCCATCTGGGAGAGCCACATCAGCTCGGGCAGGACGTCCCGGAGCTCCTCCGGCACTTTGGTCCGGGCCCCGGCCAGCACCGCGCGGTGCACGCTGATCGCCTCCACGCGCGCGTGCTCCGACTCCGGGGAGAACGGGCTGAGCGGGCTGTCCGGGTCGGCGGCGTTCTTGAAGAACTGCACCGCGAACTCGTGGTACGGCGTCGCGATGTCCAGCCACACCCGCAGGACGCCCGCCAGCCGCGCCTCCAGCTCGGTCTCCCGGGCCAGCACCTCCCGGACCGCCACCTGGTGCTCGGCGGCGATCCGGTCGTAGAAGCCCTGGATGAGGTATTCCTTGCCCGCGAAGTAGTAGTAGGCGTTCCCGACGGAGACCCCGGCCTCCTGGGCGATGGCCCGCATGGTGGTCTTGTCGTACCCGCGCTCCTGGAACAGCCGCATCGCCGTCTCCAGGATCAGGGCGCGGGTCTGCTCGGACTTGCTGAGGTGGGCCCCGTCGTCGGGGCCGTCGTTCTTCGCGGGCACGAGCGCAGCCTAGCCAGTGGCGCAGGCGCCGCCGGCACAGCCCGGCGCGCGGTAGGTCCAGCCGGCCCCCGGGTCGTACGTCCAGCCGTCCGCCCGGCGGTACCCCTGGCCGCCCCACCGCGAGCCCCGCCACTTGGCGGCGGCCAGCACCGCGCCCTTGGCCGCCCGGGCCCCCGCGGGCGTACTGAGCCGGTGCGCGAGCGGCCGGTGCTCGCGCAGCGCCCACAGCACGACGATCCAGGCGGCGGCGCCCCGGTAGACCTGCCCGGCGTCCCCGACGACGGTGATCTCGTCGAGGGCGGCGGCGTGGTCGAGGTCCGGGAACCGCCGCCGGGCCTCGGCCGACCCGGCGGGCACCGGCTCCAGCGCCACCAGCCGGGGCCGGCGCAGCAGCCAGTCCCGGACGTGGACGCACAGCCCGCACTCGGCGTCGTAGAGGACGGTCAGCCGCCGTACCGGGGTCACGGGTACGGCGGCCTGCTCGGCCGGCACCGGCTCAGCGCCCCACGGTCGGCGCGATCCAGCCCTGCGGCGGCACCGGCGGCACCTGCTCGCGCTCCATCACCCCGCGCCGCCGGATGCGGTTGAGCACGTACACGTTCCCCAGGTGCATCACGCCGAGCACCAGCAGCACCACGCCCAGCTTGGTCGACAGCGCCTCGAAGATCTGGCGGGTGTCGGTGATGGTCTCGTCACCGCTGAGGTAGAGGGCGACGAAGCCCAGGTTGACGAGGTAGAAGCCGACCACCAGGAGGTGGTTGACGGCGTCGGCGAGCTTCTCGTCGCCGTGCAGTACGTCGGCGAGGAAGATCCGTCCGTTGTGGCTGAGCGTGCGGGCCACCCAGACGGTCAGCCCGACGCTGACGGCCAGGTAGATGACGTAGGCGATGACGGTGCGGTCCATGCCCCACCCCTTCTTGAACGCGTTCAAAACTCTGACGGGTATGACTCTAGCCCCGCTTTTGAACGTGTTCAACTGAAGGGTGGAGTGGTCCGCGTCACCCGCGCCGGGCGAGCTGTGGCCGCTTGCGGTAGTCGGTGAGCCCCACGACATTCCCCCAGGGGTCGGCGAACTCCACCGTCCACCCGGTCGCACTGGAGAACGGCCCGTCGTACGCCTCGATCCCGGCGTCCGTGAGCACCCGCGCGGCGGCCTTCGCGTCCGGCACCTCCAGCCAGACCCGGGCCGAGGGCCAGGGCGGCGGCCGGTGCCCGAACCCCTCCTCGTGCCGCAGCGCGATCCCGGGCGTCTCCTTCCCGGCCTTCAGCAGCGCGATCCCGCCCTCGTCGAACCGGAACCCGACCTCGAACCCGGCCCGCTGGTAGAACTCCACCGCCTCGCCGAGATCCCCGACCGGCAGCAGCACATTGTCGAACCCGAGCAGCTCGTACGACTGGTCATCTGACATGGCGTCAGGGTAGGGCGATCATCACCCGGGAGAGCTGATTGTCATCCCTGCTCGGGCGCGCTCTTCGGCCGTCCGGCGGCAAGGACCTCGGCGACGTCGAGGGTGACCTCGGCGCCGATGGAGTGGGGGAGGGCGACGACCTCGCCGGGGGCGTGGACGCGGTGCGTGCCGTAGTCGTCCGCTGCCGGGTCGGTGAGGACATGGAGGCGCTGGTACTCGCGGTCGACGATGACGTAGACCGGGACCTTGGCCTTGGCGTAGGCGGCGACCTTGGTCCGCAAGTCGGCGCGGAAGTTGCTGGAGGTCACCTCCACGACCAGCCGGAAGCAGACCGGGTCGTAGCAGTTGTCCTCGATGTAGTGCTCGTCGAGATCGGCGTCGACCACGGCGAGGTCCGGGATCACGTAGTCCTCGGTACCGGTGGGGAGCCAGACGCCGACGCCTTGCAGCACTTCCGTGGGCCCGTCGTCCAGCCCGACCGCGATGAAAGGACGCATGAGTTTGGTGAGGGCGCGCGCGTGCGGGCCGTCCGGCGGCGGGGACACGAGGAGCTGGCCTCCGATGATCTCGACGCGGTAGCCCGGATTGCGCTCCATGAGACGGTTCGCTTCCGTGGTCAGCGGACGCTCGTCGTAGGACCGCCAGATGGGTGCTGCGGTCATCACATGCCTCCCGTGGGCTGGTGTCGAGAGCATCATCGTAGGCCGGGAGGCGCCCCGCGGCAGTACGAGCGGCGTTCACCCAAACGTGCGGCATATGCCGAGGGGCCCCGTCTCCTCCACGGAAACGGGGCCCCTCGGTCAGACGTGTGCGTACCTCAGAAGCGGCGCGTGATGAGCGCCCGCTTCACCTCCGCGATCGCCTTGGTGACCTCGATGCCGCGCGGGCAGGCGTCCGTGCAGTTGAAGGTCGTGCGGCAGCGCCAGACGCCGTCGCGGTCGTTGAGGATCTCCAGCCGCTGCTCGCCGGCCTCGTCGCGCGAGTCGAAGATGAAGCGGTGGGCGTTGACGATCGCGGCCGGGCCGAAGTACTGGCCGTCGTTCCAGAACACCGGGCACGAGGACGTGCAGGCGGCGCACAGGATGCACTTGGTCGTGTCGTCGAAGCGCTCGCGGTCCTCGGCGGACTGGAGCCGCTCGCGGGTCGGCTCGTTGGTGTCCTTCGTGATCAGGAAGGGCATCACGTCCCGGTACGCCTGGAAGAACGGGTCCATGTCGACGACCAGGTCCTTCAGCACGGTGAGGCCCTTGATGGCCTCGACCGTGATCGGCTTCTCCGGATTGATGTCCTTGATCAGCGTCTTGCAGGCGAGGCGGTTCTTGCCGTTGATCCGCATCGCGTCGGACCCGCAGATGCCGTGCGCGCAGGAGCGGCGGAAGGTGAGCGTGCCGTCCTGTTCCCACTTGATCTTGTGGAGGGCGTCCAGGACGCGCTCCTTGGGGTCCATCTCCAGCTGGAAGTCTTCCCAGACCGCCTCGGCCGAGACCTCCGGGTTGAACCGGCGGATGCGGACCGTGACGGTGATGTAGGGGGAGTCGGCGAAACCGGGCTCGGGCGAGCCGGCCGCGTCCGCCTTGTCCAGAACAGGGGTAGCCATCAGTACTTACGCTCCATCGGCTGGTAGCGGGTCTGGACGACCGGCTTGTAGTCGAGACGGATGGACTCGGTGCCGTCGCCGCCGACCTCGCGGTACGCCATGGTGTGGCGCATGAAGTTCACGTCGTCGCGGTTCGGATAGTCCTCGCGGTAGTGACCGCCGCGCGACTCCTTGCGGGCCAGCGCGGAGACGGCCATCACCTCGGCCAGGTCGAGCAGGTTGCCCAGCTCGACGGCCTCCAGGAGGTCGGTGTTGAACCGCTTGCCCTTGTCCTGGATCGAGACGTTCTTGTAGCGGGCGCGCAGCTCGGCGATCTTCTCCACCGCCGTCTTGATGGTCTGCTCGGTGCGGAACACCATCACGTTGGCGTCCATCGTCTCCTGCAGCTCGTTGCGCAGCACCGCCACCCGCTCGTTGCCGGTGGAGGTGCGCAGCCGCTCGATCTGCTCGACGACCAGGGACTCGGGGCTCTCCGGCAGCTCGACGTAGTCCGCCGAGTGCGCGTACTCGGCCGCCGCGATGCCGGCCCGCTTGCCGAAGACGTTGATGTCCAGGAGCGAGTTGGTGCCCAGGCGGTTGGCGCCGTGCACGGAGACGCAGGCCACCTCGCCGGCCGCGTACAGGCCCGGCACCACGGTGGTGTTGTCGGCCAGCACCTCACCCGCGACGTTGGTCGGGATGCCGCCCATCGCGTAGTGCGCGGTGGGCTGGATCGGGATCGGGTCCGTGTACGGCTCGATACCGAGGTAGGTGCGGGCGAACTCGGTGATGTCGGGCAGCTTGGCGTCCAGCTGCTCCGGCGGGAGGTGGGTGAGGTCCAGGTAGACGTGGTCGCCCTCGGGACCGCAGCCGCGGCCCTCCCGGATCTCCGTGTAGATGGAGCGGGAGACGACGTCCCGGGACGCCAGGTCCTTCATGACGGGCGCGTACTTCTCCATGAAGCGCTCGCCGTCCTTGTTGCGCAGGATGCCGCCCTCGCCGCGGGCACCCTCGGTGAGCAGGATGCCCATCCGCCAGATGCCGGTCGGGTGGAACTGGAAGAACTCCATGTCCTCCAGCGGCAGCCCGCGCCGGTAGCAGGCCGCCTGGCCGTCGCCGGTGAGGGTGTGCGCGTTGGACGTCACCTTGAAGAACTTGCCGGTGCCGCCGGACGCGTAGATCACGGACTTGGCGTGGAAGACGTGGATCTCGCCGGTGGCCAGCTCGTAGGCGACCACACCGGCGGACTTCTTGACCCCGTCGGCCTCGACCATGAGCTGGTCCAGGACGTAGAACTCGTTGAAGAACTCCACGCCCTCCTTGACGCAGTTCTGGTACAGCGTCTGGAGGATCATGTGGCCGGTGCGGTCGGCCGCGTAGCAGGACCGGCGGACCGGGGCCTCGCCGTGGTTGCGGGAGTGCCCGCCGAACCGGCGCTGGTCGATCGTCCCGTTCGGCGTCCGGTTGAACGGCAGGCCCATCTTCTCCAGGTCGAGGACGGAGTCGATGGCCTCCTTCGCCAGGATCTCGGCGGCGTCCTGGTCGACCAGGTAGTCACCGCCCTTGACCGTGTCGAAGGTGTGCCACTCCCAGTTGTCCTCCTCCACGTTGGCCAGCGCGGCGGCCATGCCGCCCTGCGCGGCGCCGGTGTGGGACCGGGTGGGGTAGAGCTTCGTCAGCACGGCGGTGCGGCTGCGCTTGGTCGACTCGATGGCCGCGCGCATGCCGGCGCCACCGGCGCCGACGATGACGGTGTCGTACTTGTGTACCTTCATGATTCGCAGCCCCGTGCCTAGCGGATGTTCGGGTCGAAGGTGAAGATCACCAGCGTGCCCAGCAGAATGGTGAACACCGTGGCGGTGTAGAGCAGGCCCTTGAGCCACAGGCGGGTGTTCGGCCGCTCCGCGTAGTCGTTGATGACCGTGCGCAGGCCGTTGGCGCCGTGCAGCATCGCCAGCCACAGCATCAGCAGGTCCCAGACCTGCCAGAACGGGGACGCCCAGCGGCCCGCCACGAAGGCGAAGCCGATCTTGGAGACGCCGCCGTCGAGCACCAGCTGGATCAGCAGGTGGCCGAGGACCAGGACGACCAGCACCACGCCGGACAGCCGCATGAAGAGCCAGCCGTACATCTCGAAGTTGCCCCGGGTGGACTTCGGGGACTTCTTGGTGCGCTTGCGCGGGGGCTCGATGAGCGGCGCCGGGTTGTCGACCGTGTAGACGGACGAGCCCTCGACGGGGCCCACTCCGGAGGCGGTGGAGTCAGTAACAGACATGCGCGTCAGCTCCCGAACAGTTCACGGGTGGCGTGGCCGAGGACGGGGTACAGGGCCCCGATCATCAGCACCAGCCACACGACGACGACGGACCAGAGCATCTGCTTCTGGTAGCGAGCGCCCTTGACCCAGAAGTCGACGGCGATGACGCGCAGACCGTTGAGCGCGTGGAAGAGGATGGCGGCCACGAGGCCGTACTCCAGCAGCGCGACGATAGGTGACTTGTACGTGGCCACGACCTTGTCGTAGGCCTCGGGGGAGACACGCACGAGAGCGGTGTCCAGTACGTGTACGAACAGGAAGAAGAAAATGAGGACGCCGGTGACTCGGTGAGCCACCCAGGACCACATTCCTTCCCGGCCGCGGTACAGCGTTCCAGCCGGCACGGAAGTTTCCTCCGGGAGCGGGGATTGGGGCCGCGCCGGCTTCTCTGTCGGTCGGGCCCGGCCGGGTACGGTCCACCGGCCCCCAGCATCGTAGCCAGCCGTCCGCGCGGTGCTTACAGCGGGCCTACCGGTGTGATCAAAGTTGCACGCAACGGAGTACCGCGGGCGGTTACCGACGGTTCCGGGGCGGGGGGCTTGCCCGGTTTGCCGGATGCGGGTCGCCGGTGGCCGGTCACGCCGCCCCGCGCGCCCCCAGGGCGTGCCGCAACCGTTGCCTCGCCAGCCGCCGGAGTTCCTCCGCCGTGGTCACCCGTTCGTCCTCGGGATCGTTCGCCAATCGTGACCGGATGGCGGTCAGGACGTGGTCCAGGCATTCGCCCTCGGGGATTCCGTCGAGACAGATGACGAACACGTGTCCGAAGCGGGACTCGTAGGCGGCATGGGCCGCGCGCAGGGCGGTGCCGGCCGCCGCGTACGTGCCCGTGGGGAGCGCGGGCAGGGATTCCGCCGCCAGGGCCTCGGTCAGGTCCTGCGGGATCAGGTCGTACGACGCCTCGTCGGCGGCCGCCAGCAGGGCGGGGACGTCGGGGTACGGGCGGTGGGCGGCGAGGCGGTGGGCCCAGCGGGCGCTGTGCAGGCAGGTGAGGAGGGTGTGGACGGCGTCCTCGGGGCTCGCGGTGTTGAAGAAATGCAGCGGGGCCGCGGTGGCTCGGGTTTGGGCCGGCACGGGTATGGCCACCCGGCCGGGGAGATCTGGAAGACGGTGCGCAGGCAGCGTGGGTCCTTGTGCGTCACGTGTGTGTCGGCAGGGGCTTGTGCGAGTTGTGTGGCGTCACGTTAGCGAGTGAGGGCATGACATGTCCGAGCGATGCCTGAATTTCACCCGAACGGGAGAGTTTCAGAACGAGTGGTGGACGTCTCCCGTCGTTACCGGACACCGTTCCGCCACCGGCCGTAGGTTGGCGTCGTGAGTCAGCACGGGCGCCGGAATCCGGCGCGGCAGAAGGTGCGGCGGCAGGTGCGGCGGCGCGCGGTGGCCGCCGGTACGGCGGTCGTGGCGCTCGGGGCGGGGCTGTGGGCCTGCGACGGAGGGCCGGCCGAGCCGTCGGGCCGCTCCGCCGAGGGGGTCGCCGCGGCCTCGCCCTCGGACAGCCCGTCGCCGAGCCGGTCCTACCCGCTGTCCAGCGAGCCCCGCACCATACCCGCGGTACGCGACCACACCCCGGAGCGCGGCCCGGGCTGGAAGCCCGCCGACGACCATCGCGTCGTGGTCTCCGACGCCGCCCTCGCCGACGAGGGCAAGCTCGTGGCGAGCGAGCTGGGGCTGACGTACGCGGGGGAGAAGGACGACCAGAAGTCCGGGGACCTGCGGCTGGAGACCAAGAAGGCCGACGGGGCCGGCGGCGAGTCGTACACCATGACCGTGCGGGACGGGCGGGTCACCGTCAGCGCGCCGGGCGAGAGCGGGGTCTTCTACGGGACGCGGACCCTGAAGCAGGCGGTCGCGGCGGACGGCGCGGCGCCCGAGGGAGTGGTGCGGGACGAGCCCGCCAAGGAGCGGCGCGGGTTCATGCTGGACATCGCCCGCAAGCACTACTCGGCCGACTGGATCAAGGACCGGATACGCGAGATCGGCGACCTGAAGTACAACGAGCTGGGGCTGCACTTCTCCGACGACCAGGGCTTCCGGATCGAGAGCTCGTCCCACCCGGAGATAGTCTCCGCCGACCACCTCACCAAGGCCCAGGTCAAGGAGATCGTCGCGCTGGCGGACCAGCGGCACATCACCGTCGTCCCCGAGATCGACTCGCCCGGCCACCTGGGCGCGGTCATCGACGCGTATCCGGACCTCCAGCTGCGCAACGCGCAGGGCACGGCGACCAGCGGGGCGATCGACATCTCCAAGCCCGGGGCCGCCGACATCGTGGACGACCTGATCGACGAGTACTCGGACGTCTTCCCGGGCGGCCAGTGGCACCTGGGCGGTGACGAGTACCAGGCGCTGACCGTGTCCGACCCGGAGACCTCCTACCCGCAGCTGGCCGCCGCCGCGCGGGAGAAGTACGGCTCCGGCGCCACGGTGGAGGACCTCACCGCGGGCTGGCTCAACGACCGCGCGGCCACCGTGCAGAAGAACGACCGCACCCCGCGCGCCTGGAACGACGGTTTCTTCAAGGACAGTGACCCGAAGGCGGCCGACGACATCAAGGTGGCCTACTGGACCGGCAAGGAGATCGGCGCCCGGCAGCCGGCCGAGTACCTCGCCGAGGGCCGGGACGTCATCAACTACAACGACGAGTTCCTCTACTACGTGCTCGGACAGCCGCAGACCTTCGTCTACCCGACCGGCGAGCGGATCTACGAGCAGTGGACCCCGCGGGTGATCCGCGGCACCTCGGCGGTCGACGCGAAGTACGACGACCAGATCCTCGGCGGCAGCTTCGCGGTCTGGGGCGACTACCCCAGCGCCCAGACCGAGGACCAGGTCGCGGACGGCATCCGGCTGCCGCTGGCGGCGACCGTGCAGAAACTCTGGGACCCGGGCGACCCGGAGCTGACCTGGACGCAGTTCCGGACACTGGATGGCCGGCTCGACTGACGCGGCCGGCTCGACTGACTCGGCCAACTCGGCTGATCCGGCGTACGCCCGCGCGCACCCGGACGTTCCCGCGCCGTTCCGGACCGGAGCGGCGCGGGAATTGTCCGGGACTTGCTGCGGACTTCACTCGACTGTGGTGGTGTTTGGGCGAGTCGTACGTGAACGGAACACGGGGGGCCGGACATGGGCTACTGGGGGTATCTCGTCGTGGGCCGCGCCGAGCGGCCGCTCGCCGCGCTGGACGCGCTGCCCGGCACCGCCGACGGCATGACCGCGCGCGCGTCGGGTCCGGACGGCTGGCAGGTGTGGGAGTACCCGGGCCAGTCCGGCGTCGGCAACATGAACGACCTGGCGGCCCGGACCGGCGCGCCCGCGCTGTTCGGGTACGTGATGGACGGCGCCTGCGTGGTCGTGGAGGCGGCGGCGCCGCGCAGCGGGGCGTGGACGACCTGCCTGGGCCGCAAGGCGATGGCCGGGTACCTCGGGGTGGCGGACGACGGACTGACCCTGGAGGACTACTTCCTGGAACCGCCCGACGCCGCCGACCGGGCCGCCGCCTGGGCCGGGGAGGCGGGGCACCCGGCGGACGCCGGGGACCTGCTCGGCGTACTGACGGCCGAGCCGTCGGCCGAGGGCGCGGAGGAGCTGTTCTTCCGGCTGCTGGACCGGCTGGGCGTGTTGCGCTCGTGACCGTCCGGCGCCGGGATGTGACGGTCCTGCGCCGGTTGCGGGCAGCCGCCCCGATCCGGGTGACGAAAGATCGCCGGGCGACGCTGCTGCCGATGTGACGACTTGGATCAGTACGACAGCGACGGCGACAGCGACGGCGGCACCCGGCACCCGGCCCTCCGCCGCCGCCCGGCCGGTGCGGTGGGCGGCGGACGCGGTGAGCGCCCTGCGCGAGGGCGCGCGGCTGCACCTGGACTACTCGGCGCAGAGCCTGTGGCGCGTCGACCGGACGATCGAGGGCATCCGCCGCGAGGAGGCGCCGTACGCGGCGGTGGAGACCGTGCTGCGCGGGTTCGGCGCCTACGCCGGTGAGGTGATCGTCCGGGCGACGGGCGGCGAGTGGTGGACGTCCGGCGGCGACCACTGGGTCCGCACCCCGGACGGCCGCCTGTGGGACCCGATCGACGAGGCCCGCCGCTGCTGGACCGGCGACGGCTCGCTCCGGCTGCTGTGCCGGGAGGCGACGGCCCGCCGGTCCTGACGTCCGCGCCTGTGACACTTCGGTGCGGCGTGACGCTGATGACCGTGGGGACGAGGCACGGCCGGGACCGGTCGCGCCACCACCAGCAGGCAACCCGCACGGGACTCGCACAGAGCTCGCACGGAACGTGCGCAGAGCTCGCACGGACGAGGACGGTTCTTGGGCCACGGAGCGGAACGGCGCCGCGTACCCGCCCGCGACGAGGCGCTGGGCGCGGCCGTGGCGCGGGCCCAGCAGGGCGACGAGGCCGCCTTCGCGGTCGCGTACCGGATCGTGCAGCCCGGTCTGCTCGGCTATGTGCGCGGGCTGGTCGGCGACCGCGACGCCGAGGACGTGGCGTCCGACGCCTGGCTGGAGATAGCCCGGGACCTCGGCCGGTTCCGGGGCGACGGCGCGGGGTTCCGCGGCTGGACGGCGGCCATCGCCCGGCACCGGTCCCTGGACCACCTGCGGCGACTGCGGGCCCGGCCCCGGCCGGCGGCGCTGGACCGGGACGTCCTGGAACTGCCGGGCCCGGACTCCACCGCCGACCGGGCCCTGGAGTCGCTGTCCACCGCCGCCGCCCTGGAACTGCTCCGCGGGCTGCCCCCGGACCAGGCGGAGGCGGTACTGCTGCGGGTCGTCGTCGGCCTGGACGGCCCGGCCGCCGCGCGCGTCCTGGGCAAACGGCCCGGCGCGGTGCGCACCGCCGCCCACCGGGGCCTGAGACGGCTGGCCCGGGAACTCGCCACCGACGGCGCGACGGACGAGCCGCCCCACCCGCTGGGGGAGCCGACCTGACCCTGTAATCCGTGCGAACCGAGGCAACGGCCGGGGCCGCCACCCCCCACAGGAGAGGCCCCGGCCGTCGCGCGGTACGGGTCGCGCGGCGACCCGTATCTTCTTCTGCGTCAAGCGCGCGGTTTCTGTCACACTCCCGCGCGTCACGGGTTAGTTGCGTCTTGTACGGCCCATCCGCAGGGCATGGACGGGGACCGGTTTCACGACGTAACGTGCCTTTCGCGCCGGAGTGTGGAGGGCGGTGCCCCGTCCCGAGCTGCGGTAGACCGCCGCGACCACCCACGGAGAAGCAGGCGCAATCAGGCGCAAAGAGAGGCGCGCGCGGTGCTGGGGGACGACGCGGAGCTGACTGCCGCCGTACGTGCGGCACAGGACGGGGACGAGACCGCGTTCCGGACCGTGTACCGCGCGGTGCAGCCGCGGCTGCTCGGCTACGTACGCACCCTGGTCGGCGATCCCGACGCCGAGGACGTCGCCTCCGAGGCGTGGTTGCAGATCGCCCGGGATCTGCACCGGTTCGACGGCGACGCCGACCGGTTCCGCGGCTGGGCCGCCCGGATCGCCCGCAACCGCGCGCTGGACCACATCCGGATGCGCGGGCGCCGGCCGGTGATCGGCGGCGACGAGTCGGAGCTGACCGGGCGGGCCGCGCCCTCCGACACCGCCGGTGAGGCCATCGAGGCGCTCAGCACCGGCACCACCCTCTCCCTCATCGCCGGCCTGCCGCAGGACCAGGCCGAGGCGGTCGTCCTGCGGGTGGTGGTCGGCCTGGACGCCAAGACGGCCGCCGAGACGCTGGGCAAACGCCCCGGGGCGGTCCGTACCGCCGCGCACCGCGGTCTGAAGCGGCTGGCCGAACTGCTCGGCGGTGAAGCGGGCGGTGAAGCGGGCAGCGCGGTGGGTGTGGAAGCGGGCGCGGGAGCGGACGGCGATCCGGAGCCGGCCGTCCGTATCCGCGCGGTGCCCGCGCAGCGAGAACCGCGCGGCCCCGCGGTGACGTCCGCGACTGTGACGCAAAGCGGCGCGCGGACGCAGAAGGACATGTGATGGCGGACAAGCAGGGCGGCCGGCTGGACCGCGAGACGGCGGAGCGGGTGCTGCGCGGAGAGCCGCCGGTGACCGGTGATCCGGTGGCCCGGGCCCGTGCCGAACGGCTCGCCGCCTCCCTCGCGACGCTGGCCGCGCCCGCCCCGCCGGCCGGCGCGGAACTCCCCGGCGAGGCCGCCGCGCTGGCCGCCTTCCGGGCGGCGCGGGCGGCCGGCCCCGGAACGCCCGAAACGGCGGGGCAGGCGGCCCCGGCCGGTGGCCCGGACACGTCCCGAACTCCCCTCGTGCGGATCGGGCGGACCGGTGGGCGTGACAACGATGCCCGGCGGCTTCGCCGGCCCCGCCCGTTGCGGCTGGGGCTGGCCGCGGTGCTGGCCGCCGGAATGGTCGGCGGGGTCGCCGTCGCGGCCGGGACCGGGGCGCTGACGCCCTTCGGCGACGCTCCGGAACCCGCCTCCTCCGTCTCCGGCGCGGTGTCGCCCGACCGCCCGCTGATGTCGCCCTCCCCGCGCGACGTCCCGCAGGGCGAGGGCACGGACGGTTCCGCCAGTACCTCCCCGACCGGGAAGGACACCGCGGAGAACGGGCAGAGCGGCGGTGCCACGACGCGGGACCCCGGTACGGACACCGGCCTCGGGGCCGGCGCCGACGACCCGGCGGCCGGCGCCGCCGACGCGCGCGAGGGCCTCGCCGGGGCCTGCCGCGACCTGCGCTCGGGCAAGGAACTGGACCGCGCCCGCGGGCGGGCCCTGACCGAGGCGGCCGGCGGCTCCGCCCGGGTCAGCGGCTACTGCGCCGAACTCCTGGCCGGCTCCGGGAAGAAGTCCGGGAAGGACAGCGACGACGACCACGACTCGGGCAAGGGCCGCGGCGGGTCCGTCAAGGGCGACGACGGCGACGACGGTGACGACGGCGGTGACGGCGGTGACGAGGGCAAGGACGACCACGCGTCCGGCGGGGACGGCGCCCGGCCGACGCGGAACGCCAGCGTCCTGATGGACACCGGCGCGGACGGGGAGGGGGACGACGGTCGTCGGCAGCACGACTCAGGCGGCCGGTCCGGCCGGCCGGACACCCGCCGGTCCGAGTCCCGGTCCGAATCGCGGTCCGAGTCCCGGTCCGAGTCGCGATCCCAGTCACAGCCCCAGACCCAGTCACAGCCGCAGACCCAGATCCAGCCCCGGTCCCAGACCCGGCCGGACCGTGCCACGCACGAGGCGGCGACGGGTTCCGGCCGGGACCTCGCCCAGGTCGGAGCGGTGTCCGCCGTGCGGGTGTGACACTTTCGGGCGCCCCGACGCAGTAGGAAGTGAGCCGACTGGTCATCGGCTTCGCACCGAGCCGGGGTTCCCCCCGTACCCGTGGCTCGTGCAACCGGCGCGGGCGGGACACGTTCCCCCGGTCCCGTCCGCGCCCCCTCTCATCGCCTCACCGGTACACGACGACCTTGTCGCCGTCGCGGACCTGGGCGTACAGCTCCTTGACCGCCGCCTCGTCCCCCACGTTGACGCACCCGTGCGACGCGCCCGCGTAGCCGCGGGCCGCGAAGTCGGACGAGTAGTGCACGGCCTGGCCGCCGCTGAAGAACATCGCGTACGGCATCGCCGAGTCGTACAGCGTCGACCAGTGGTTCCGGGACTTCCAGTAGACGGAGAAGACGCCCTCCCGGGTCGGGGTGCCCCGCGAACCGAAGCGGACCGCCATCGTCGACACGGTCCGGCCGTCGATCATCCAGCGCAGCGTCCGGCTCTCCTTGCTGACGCACAGCACCCGGCCGGTCAGACAGCGCGGGTCGGGCGCAGCGGCGGGCTGGCCGCCCATGAGGTACAGCTCCCAGTGGCCCGGCTCGCTCGTCATGCCGCGCAGCCGGTCCCAGGTGACCGTGTCCGTCCGGCCCGTCACCGGCAGCCCGCGCTTGCGCTGGAAGCCGGCGACCGCCTGCTCGGTCAACTCGTCGTAGGTGCCGGTCGGCCCGTCGTACAGCCAGGCGATCTGCCGCAGCCGGGCCTGCAGTTCGCGCACGTCCCGGCCGGTGGCGCCGGGGGCCCAGAGCACGGCGGCGGGGGCGGCCGGAGTCACCGGCGCGGAGCTCCGCTCCGGGGGCCCGGTGGTCGCCGGGCTGCCGCTGCCCGGCAGTTCTATGTGCACCGGCGAGCGGCCCTTCCCGTCGCCGTCGACCGGCTGCACCGTGCAGCCGCAGACGGCGGCCGCCAGAGCCAGCAACGCGGCGAACCGTGTTCCCGTACGCGCCTCACGCATCGACGTCATCGTCACCCGGGATGTCTCCCCGCGCGGGGCGGCTCCATACCCGAACGGGTGGCCGCGGGCGGGAAGTCGCCCGTCACGGCTACGTGTCCCACAGAGGCGTCCGTGCCCGGCTCTGCGCGGACACCACTCTCGACTTTCTCGACGGCTGGAACACCCCGGCCCGCTGTCGTACCCCCGTGCGACACTCCTTGCATGTTCGGCGTCATCGATCTCCCGACCTACCTCGCGGGCCTCGTCCTCATCGTGCTGCTCCCGGGGCCCAATTCGCTCTACGTCCTCTCCGTCGCCGCCCGGCGCGGTGTCCGTGCCGGCTACCGGGCCGCCGCCGGGGTCTGGTGCGGGGACGTCGTGCTGATGACGCTCTCCGCGGCCGGGGTCGCCTCGCTGCTCCAGGGCAACGCGGTGCTGTTCGGGATCGTGAAGTACGCCGGCGCCGGATATCTGACCTGGCTCGCGATAGGCATGCTGCGGGCGGCCTGGACGATGTGGCGGACCCGGCGCGAGCGGGCCGCCGCGCCGGTGCCGGACGCGCCCGCGGGTGAGGAGCGGCCCTACCGCCGGGCCCTGGTGGTCAGCCTGATCAACCCGAAGGCCATCCTCTTCTTCGTCGCCTTCTTCGTGCAGTTCGTCGACCCGGGATACGCCTACCCGGCGCTCTCCTTCGTCGTCCTCGGCGCCTTCGCCCAGCTGTTCAGCTTCCTGTACCTGAGCGCGCTGATCTTCAGCGGCACCCGGCTGGCCGCCGCCTTCCGCCGCCGCCGGCGGCTGTCGGCGACGGCGACTTCGGCGGCCGGGGCGCTGTTCCTCGGCTTCGCGGTGAAGCTGTCGCTGGCGAGTTCCTGATCCAACGCCCCTGATCCAACGCCCCCGGAGAGGTGGCCCCCGATGGACCCGCGCGGCGTCGCGGCCCGCTGGAGCGCGCTCGGCGTGCTGACCCGGGACGCGCTGGTCACCGTACTGCTGGCGCCCGTGGTGTTCGCGCCGGTGACGGCGTCGATCGGCGCGCAGTTCGGGGATCTGCCGCCGCGGCCGTACGACCTGCCCGGGGTGCTGCTCAGCGCGCTGCTGTGGCTGCCGCTGGCGGTGCGGCGCCGGTGGCCCGGCGGCTGTCTGGTGGTGGTGGCGCTCGCCTTCGGGGCGCGCGAACTGGTGGCGTACCCGCCGGTGTTCGCCAGTGTGGGGCTGTACGCCGCGCTGTACGGCGTGGGCGCCCACGGCGGCCGGACGGCGGACCGGGTGCTGCCGCTCGCGGGCAGCGCGCTGTACCTGGCGTTCGCGCTCGGGCTGCACGCCCGGGGCGCGCCGCACGACCCGGCCGCGTACGTCCTGATCTACCTGGTGCTGGCCGCGTTCTGGGGCGCGGGCCGCACCGTACGGGCCCGGCGGGCCGCCGAGGCGGACCGGCGGCGGCTCGTCGCCGAGGCCGCCGTGGCCCGGGAACGGGCCGGGATCGCCCGCGAGTTGCACGACGTGGTCACCCACCACGTCACCGCGATGGTGGTGCAGGCCGACGCCGCGCAGTACCTGCTCGCCGACGCCCCGGACCAGGTCGCCACCGGGCTCGGCGCGATCGGCGACGCCGGCCGGCACGCGCTGACCGACCTCCAGTACCTGCTGGGCGTGCTCAAGGCCGCCGACGGGGCGGACCCCGGCACGGCGGTGGCCGGGCCGGGCAGTGTGGCGGACCTGGTGGCGCGGACCCGGGCGGCGGGGCAGCCGGTGGAGCTGACCGAGCGGGGCGAGCGGCGGCCGGTGGCCTCGGCGGTGGAGCTGGCCGCCTACCGGGTGGTGCAGGAGGCGCTGACCAACGCGCTCAAGCACGCGCCGGGGCGGCCGACACGGGTACGGGTGGAGTACGGGGCGCGGCTGCTGGAGGTCGAGGTGATCACCGGGGCGGCGCCGGCCGCCGGCCCCGTGACCGCCGGGCCGGGTCCCCGGCCGCTCGGCCGGGGCGGCGGGCTCGGACTGCTCGGGCTGCGCGAGCGGGTGAGCGTGTGCGGCGGCGAACTGCTGGCCGGGACACGGCCGGACGGCGGGTTCGGCGTCCGGGCCCGGATACCCCTGACGGAGGCGGCATGACCCTGCGGGTGCTGGTCTGCGAGGACCAGGAACTGGTGCGGGCCGGCTACACGGTCATCTTCTCCGCCCAGCCGGACCTGGAGGTGGTCGGCGAGGCCGCCGACGGCCGCACCGGCGTGGCACAGGCCCGGCGGCTGCGCCCCGACGTGGTGGTGATGGACATCCGGCTGCCGGTCCTGGACGGCATCGAGGCGACCCGGCTGCTGGCCGGACCCGAGGTCGCCGACCCGGTGAAGGTACTGGTGGTGACCACCTTCAACCTCGACGAGTACGTGTACGAGGCGCTGCGGGCCGGCGCCAGCGGGTTCCTGCTGAAGAACGCGCCGCCGCGCGAACTGGTCGACGGCATCCGGACCGTCGCGGCCGGCGAGTCGCTGCTGGCGCCCGCCGTCACCCGGCGGCTGGTGGGCCGGTTCGCCGACCGCGTCCGCCCGGCCGGCGGCCGCCGCGCGGCGGCCGTCCCGGACGCGGTGGCGGGGCTCGCGCCGCGCGAGCGGGAGGTGCTGCGGCTGATCGCCGAGGGGCTGTCGAACGCCGAGATCGCCGACCGGATGGTGCTCAGCCGCGAGACGGTCAAGACGTACGTCTCCCGCATCCTGACCAAGCTCGACCTGCGCGACCGGGTGCAGGCGGTGGTGCTCGCGCACCGGGTGGGCCTGGTGCCCGCCGACGACTGAACAGGGCACGGGCGCCCCCCGGTTGCCCCCGGTGTCCCCCGGGAGAGCTACCCGCGCTGTCCACCGCGGGGGGACGTGCGGGCCCGCCCGCCGCTCGTAGCGTGCCGGACATGGATCTCTCGAAGGCGGCGGCGCCGCTGGCACCGCTGAAGCCCCTGTTCGCCCAGACGCCGGTCGGCGCCACCCGCCGGGTGCGCCCGGCCTGGCTCCGGCTGGTACTGCTGGTGGTGGTCTTCCTGGTGGTGACGTCGGTCGCCGCCGGGGTACGGGCCGTGGCCGGCGACAACCCGGTGCTCTCCCTGCTCGGCGGCGGACTCGTCGTGGTGGGCGCGCTCGCCGCCTACGCGGCCGTCGTCCGGGCCCTGGAACAGCGTCCGGTCACCGAACTGGACCCGGCGCGCGCCTGGCCGGACCTGCGGTTCGCGACTCTGACCGGACTGGGGCTGTTCGCCGCGACCTTCGTCCTGATCGTCCTGTGCGGCGGGTACGACACCGAGGGCGGGGTGTCCGTCGGTGGCCCGATCACCGTGTTCGGGCTGATGGCGGGGGTCGCGGTCACCGAGGAACTGCTCTTTCGCGGGGTGGTCTTCCGGCTGGTGGAGGAGCTGACCGGCACCAAGGGCGCGCTGGCCGTCTCCGCCGTGCTGTTCGGCGGGCTGCACCTGGTCAACCCGGAGGCCACGGTGTGGGGCGCGCTGGCCATCGCCGTCGAGGGCGGGCTGATGCTGGGCGCCGCCTACGCCGCCACCCGTTCCCTGTGGGTGCCGATCGGTCTGCACCTGGGCTGGAACTACGCCCTCAGCGGGATCTTCGGGGTGACCGTCTCCGGCGACGACGGCGCCCCGGCCGGCCTGCTGCACGGCGCCCTGACCGGCCCCGAGGCGATCACCGGGGGCGCCTTCGGACCGGAGGCGAGCGTCTTCGCCATCCTGGTCTGCGCGGTGCCCACGGTGCTCTACCTGCGGGCGGCGGGCCGCCGGGGCCGGGTGGTGGCGCGGGGCCACCGCGCCCCCTGACGGCCCCTACAGTCCGACCCGGTGCAGGTACTCCGCCGGCCCAGCCGCCCCGGAAGCGCCGCTCCAGCCGACGTAACCGTCCGGCCGGACCAGGAACAGGCCGCCGCCGTACGCCGGGTGGGCCGGTCCGCGCACCACCCGTACCGCCTCCGGCAGCGACGCGGGTGCCTCGGCGTCCAGCGCGAGCAGCGTCCAGTGCGGCCCCCGGAACGCGTCGAAGAGCCGGCCGCCCGCCACCGTCGCGTCGGGCGCGCGGTCACCGGCCAGCACCGGGCCGGCCGGGTCGGTACGGGTCTCCCGGCTGAGCGACGACTCCCGGTAGTGCAGGCCCAGTTGGGACGTCGCCGCGCCGCGCCGCACCTCGCCCCGGTGCACGCCGCTGGACAGGCCGAGCATCTCGGCGGCGACCGCGCGGCGCTCCTCCTCGTAGGTGTCGAGGAGGGCCGGGTCCGCGCCGCCGCGCAGCACCGCGCCCAGCTTCCAGCCCAGGTTGTAGGCGTCCTGCACGCTGGTGTTCAGGCCCTGTCCGCCGGCCGGCGAGTGCACGTGGGCGGCGTCCCCGGCCAGGAACACCCGGCCGGCCCGGAACCGGTCCGCCAGCGCCTCGCGGGGCCGGAAGTCCGAGGCCCAGCGCACCTCGGTGACGTCCTCGGCGGCGAGGTGGGAGCGGTCGGCGACGATCTTGCGGACACCGTCGGGGGAGAGGTCGACCTCGGTGCCCGCCGGGAAGTCGGCGTAGACCTGGAAGTCCTCGGTGCCGGCCAGCGGGCAGGCGGCCAGTACGACGCTGTCCTTGCTGACCGGTCCCTCGCCCGCCGCGAAGAAGTGCCAGTTGTCCCGGTCCAGGCCGGTGATCCGGACGTCCGCCACCAGCATCGGCCGGGGGTCGACCATCCGGCCCGCCATCCCCACGCCGAGCGCCCGGCGCACCGCCGAGCGACCGCCGTCGGCGGCGACCGCGTACCGGGCACCGAGCTCCGTACCGTCGGCGCACCGGGCCCGTACCCCCGACTCGTCCTGGACCAGGTCCACCACCTCCCGGCCGAACTCGACCCGGCCGCCCAGCTCCGTCAGCCGCGCGTACAGGATCTCCTGGGTGCGCCACTGCGGCACCATCCACGACGAGGCGTACGGCGCGGAGTCGTCCGGCTCCATCGGGTCGGCCATGTGGTACTCGCCGAGCCGCTCGCCGTCCCGCCAGATCATCCCGACCGGGTAGGCGCCGCCCGCCGCCTGGATCGCGTCGATCACGCCGAGGTCGTGGAAGACCTCCCGGGTGCGGGGCTGGAGGCCCTTGCCGCGCGAGCCGGGGAACAGCCCGGCCGCCTTCTCCACCACCAGCGCGGTCACCCCGCGCCGGGCCAGGTCGATGCCGAGGGCGAGTCCGGTGGGACCCGCGCCGACGATCAGTACGTCCATACCGTCCGTTTTCACGCATCTCTCCTTAACGTCGTTAAGTAGCGTCGGTGACGAGCATGCCCTTAACGACGTTAAGGTGTCAAGCTGTGGGAGTGGAAAGTGGAACGACGGGACGGCAGCGCACCCCTCTGGACCGCGGCCGGGTCGCGGACACCGCGCTGCGCCTGCTGAACGAGACGGGACTGGACGGCCTGACGCTGCGCGCCATCGCCCGCGAGCTGGACGTCAAGGCGCCCGCGCTGTACTGGCACTTCAAGGACAAGCAGGCGCTGCTCGACGAGATGGCCACCGAGATGTACCGCCGCATGGTCGCCGGGACCGCCCTGGACCCGGCCGACACCTGGCGGGAGCGGCTGCTGCGGATGAACCGGGGGCTGCGCGCGGCGCTGCTCGGCTACCGGGACGGCGCCAGGGTGTTCAGCGGCTCCCGCTTCACCGGCGCGGTGCACGCCGAGCAGATGGAGCAGACCCTGGGACTGCTCACCGCCGCCGGATTCACCCTCGCCCAGGCGGTCGCGGCGACCAACACGACCTACCTGTTCACCCTCGGCTTCGTCACCGAGGAACAGGGCGTCGAACCGCGGCCCGGCGAGCGCCGCGAGGGCTACGACCTGGCCGAACGGGCCAGCGCGATGGCCGGCTACCCGCTGACCGCGGCGGCCGGCCCGGAGATCTTCGCCGACTACGACCGGCGCTTCGCGGAGGGACTGGCGCTGATCGTCGACGGCGTCGCGGCCCGGTACGGGGTCGGCCGGCCGGACCGGGGCCCGGTCAGCGGGTCCGGGACAGCGCCGCCCGCAGTCGCGGGGTGAGCGGCTGCTCGACGAATCGGTTCAGCAGCCAGGCCAGTACCAGCATCGAGGCGATGGTCAGCACGAAGGTCGCCGCCGACGGCACCCCCAGCGTGCGGTGCAGGACGTGGATCACCACCCAGCCCAGGTGCTCGTGGACCAGGTAGAACGGGTACGTCAGCGCCCCGGCCACGGTCAGCCAGCGCCAGTTCGCCCGGCTCAGCCAGCCCAGCGCGATCGCCGCCACCGCCACGAAGCCGAAGGCGACGACCGCGATGATGCCGAAGGCGGTGCGGTGCGCGAAGGCGTTCGGGTCGGTGGCGTCCCACAGGTTGTCCACCGCGTAGTGCTGCCCGATCAGGAAGCACACGGCGGTCAGCGCCCAGGCGTGGGCGTCCCGTCGGTCGCGGTGGATCAGGTACAGGCCGATGCCGCCGATGAAGTACGGGGCGTACTCCGGCATCAGCAGCAGGTCGAGCAGCGGCTCCTGGGAAGCCTGCGCCAGCACCGCCGCCAGCAGCCAGCCGCCGCTGAACAGCAGGACCCGGCGGCGGTTCGCGCCGGGCAGCACGACGCACAGCGCGAACAGCGCGTAGAAGCGGATCTCCACCCACAGCGTCCAGCACACGCCCAGCACCCGGTCGGCGCCCAGCGGCTGCTGCATCAGCGTCAGGTTGACCAGCGCGTCGCTGGGTGACACCGCGTCATAGGCGACCACCGGCAGCGCGAACACCGCCGTCACCAGGAGCACCGCCACCCAGTAGGCGGGCATCAGCCGCGACACCCGGGAGGCGAAGTACGCGGTCAGGGTCCGCCCCCAGCCGCTCATGCAGATCACGAACCCGCTGATCACGAAGAACACCTGGACGCCCAGGCAGCCGTAGGAGAACAGCGTGTGCAGCGTCGGGAACTGGTGGGCGGCCGAACCGCCCCAGGCGGTGGTGACGTCGCCGCCGCGGCCGCCGTAGTGGTACGCGGCCACCATCAGCGCGGCCACCAGCCGCAGCCCGTCCAGGGCGCGCAGCCGGGAGACCCGACGCGGCGCCGAAGCGGTCTCCGGCGCGGCGGGCACATGGGCCGCCTCGGCCACCGGTCGGACGGTCGCGCTGGTCACGGAAAGCTCCTCGCCGGATGTCTGACAGCGGTGTGTCCGCTGTGAACTCCCGAGCACCGTAACCAGCACGCCAGTCCGAATCACAGGCATGGCCGTTCGAGGACGCAACGATTCGCCCTGTGGATGTGGCCCGTTCACCCGTCTGTCGTTTTGGCTTTCTAAATTCGCCCGACATCCCCTGCGGCAAGAAGAAAAACTCAGGAGTGGCATGACGAGGGTCCAGAACAGACGTGCGCGCGGGGGTGAGCTGGACGCCTGCCTGCGCGCCTGCGCGGTGCACAGCGGCAAGCTCGTGGGCAGCCTCGACCGACGCCGTGTGGAACTCGCCGAGGAGCTGCGCAAGCTGCTCGTCGTGTGGGGCACGCACCGCGTCGACGCCCCGGCCCCGGCCGCGTCCGGTGCCACCGCCCTGCTCAAGCGCGCCGTCAAGGGCGCGTCGGCCCCGGCCGCCGGCACCATCCCGGCCGAACTGCTCGACGCGCTGCTGGCCGTCGCCAACAAGGCCCTCCAGTGCGGCTACGACGACGAGCTGAACCTCGCGCTGGTCATCAGCGACACCGTGCTCGCCCAGCGGAAGAACTCCCGGGCCGGCTGGCGGCTGCGCGCCCGGCTGCTTGAGGCGCTCGGCGACGAGGCGGACGCGATCGAGGCGTACGAGAAGTACACCTCCCTCACCGACGCCGACGGCTTCGGCGTCCGCCCCCGGATCGCCGGTCTGCGCGCCGCGGCGGAGCAGGAACGCGAACTGCTCGGCCTGCTGGTCCGGCAGTGCCCGGCGGCCCGGGAGCACGCCCGCGGCGAGGCCACCGACGTATGGGCAGAGGGACTGGCCGCGCACGCCGCCGGTGACTGGGCCGCCGCCGAACCGCGGCTCGTGGCAGCGCTCCTGATCCAGGCCGAGCAGGAGGCCCCGGTCGCCGACCGGCAGGACCTGCTCAGCCAGTACCTGGACCTGCGCACCGCCGTCGACACCGACCTGCCGGCCCTCACCGAGGTGCTCGCGCTCTACGCCGGGCAGCGCCGCAACCGGATGCGCGGCCCGGTCGCCGACCCCACCGTCGGCGGCGTGCAGTGGGTCACCCTCGGCGAGTTCCGCAACCTGGTGGCCGGCAAGTCCGTCTGCCTGATCGCCAACTCCGGCCGGGTCGGCGCCAGTTCCATGGGCTCCCAGATCGACGACTACGACCTGGTCGTGCGCTTCAACTCGTACAAGATCGACCCGAAGCACACCGGCAGCCGCACCGACATCCACGCCACCATCCACAAGCACGGCTTCAACTGGGACCAGAAGGTCACCACCCGGCTGGTCTTCGGCGGGATCTCCGGCGACTGGAAGTGGTCGCTGCGCAACCGCCTGGTCCCCGGCGCCCAGACCTACCTGGGCGACGAGTCGCTGCGCTGGCCGGTGCGCAACATCGGCCGGCTCGGCGCCGACGTCTGGTCGGGCATCCCGACCACCGGCTTCAACACGCTGTTCCTGCTGGACTTCCTGGACGTCAGCCCGAAGCTCGACCTGATCGGCTTCGACTTCTACGAGTCCGGCGCCTACCGGGTGCCCGAGGCGATGAAGCTGGCCATCACGTCCGTGCACGAATACACCAGCGAGAAGGAATGGGTCATGCAGCGGGCCCAGAGCGTGACCGACATGAGGATATCCCTGCGATGACGACGACCTCCCCGATACCGGCCGCCGCACCCCAGGCCCCGGTGACCGCGGCCCACGACATCACCGGCAAGCGCCGCATCGCCTTCGCGTCCTACGTCGACGAGAACTACCTCCCCGGCTTCCTCGTCCTGCTGCGCAGCCTTGCCCTGTCCAACCCGAGCGTCTGCGAGGACTTCGTCGTCCTCTACGACGACCTGCGCCCCGGCTCGATCGCGAAGATCCGCGCCCTGCACCCGCGCATCGTGCTGCGCCGGGTCAACGCCGAGCACTACGACTCGTACCAGAAGGGCGACCAGGACAACTACCTGGTCCGCAAGGCGTACTTCATCCTGGACGTCTTCCGCATCCGCGAGTACGACACCGTCATCACCCTGGACACCGACATGGTGGTCCTCGGCGACCTCGGCGAGCTGCTCAAGCTGCGCGAGGGCCTGGCGGCCGTCCCGCAGTTCTTCTACGGGCAGCACAAGCTCAACTCGGGCCTGCTGGTCATCCAGCGCGAGTACCTCTCCGACGCGTTCTGCGCCAAGCTGGACGCCACCGGCCGCAGCGGCGACTACGAGCTGGACAAGCACGACCAGGGCATCCTCAACGCCGTCCTGGACGGCGACTTCGTCCGCCTCGACGCCCGCTACAACTTCGTCAAGCGGCGCCTGTCCGGCGACCTGCCGGTCCCCGAGGACACCGCGATCCTGCACTTCACCGGGCGGCACAAGCCCTGGCAGGGCGGCGAGTCCGGGTACGCCCAGGCGGAGGACCGCTGGCGCGAGTTCGACCTGAGCGACGCCGACTTCCACGCGGCCTACCTCGACTCCTCCGGCGGCCTCCACCACGACCTGCTGGTGCACTACGGCACCCCGCACGTCAAGCGCACCGGCAACGTCGAGTACGCCCGCAAGGTGGCCGCCGCGCACATCGCGGCCGGCGACTACCAGGACGCCGTCGACCTCCTCTCCGGCGTCCGCGTCCCGCTCGACGAGGCCTGGCCGCACGAGGTGCTCGGCCACGCCCTGCTGAGCGTCTCCCGCTACGCCGAGGCCAAGGCCCAGCTGCTGCTGGCCGCCGCCGCGCCCAACCGGGCCGCCACCGCCTACTCCCGGCTCGCCCAGATGTCCTGGGTGCACGGCGACAACGCGGCGGCCCTGAAGTACGCCACCGCCGGTCTCGCCGTCGACATCACCCACCGGCCCAGCCGGCTGTGGGCGCAGCGCGCGGCCTCGGTGCCCGCGCAGGAACTGGGCGCCCCCGAGGACCAGCTCGCGCACGTCGCGTTCTACATGGACCGGCAGGGCAACGCCGGCGACAAGCTGCTCCCGGAGACGGTCCGGCTCGGCTTCGGCCCGGACACCAGCACCCGGCGCTGGCACTCCGTGCACGCCCACCGCTACTTCGACCAGGAGGCCCTGGCGCGGGTCAACGCCCGGCGCGGCCTGGTCATCGGCGGCGGCGGCCTGTTCATCCCGGACACCATGCCGAACGGCAACAGCGCCTGGCAGTGGAACGTCCCCGACGAGCACCTGCGCGCCGTCGACGTGCCGATCATGGTGTACGCGGTCGGGTTCAACGCGTTCGACGGGCAGTCCTACCGGGCCGGCCGGTTCCGCGAGAGCCTGCGCCTGCTGGTGGAGAAGTCGGCCTTCTTCGGCCTGCGCAACCACGGCTCCATCGCCAAGGTGCGGGCCATGCTCCCCGAGCACCTGCACGGCAAGGTCCGCTTCCAGCCCTGCCCCACCACGGTCAGCCGCCAGCTGGTGCCGGGCTGGACCGACCCGTCCTACCGCGAGGACACCGTCCTGCTCAACGCGGCCTACGACCGTGCGGGCCTGCGCTTCGGCCACGACTACGCGCACTTCCTCGGCGAGATCGCCAAGGCGGTGCGGGGCATCGGCGCGCACACCGAGGTCAAGTGCGTGGCGCACTCGCTGGACGACGAGAAGATCGCCTTCGACCTGCGCCGCGAGCACGGCATCTCGCTGCCGGTGATCCCGATGTACGACTTCGACAACGACGAGATCCGGGACCTGTACGCCAAGACCCGCCTGGTCATCGGCATGCGCGGGCACGCCGGCATGATCCCGTTCGGGGTCGGCACCCCGATCATCAGCCTGATCTCGCACCCGAAGATGGCGTACTTCCTGGCCGACATCGAGCGTCCCGAGTGGGGCGTCTCGGTGCACGACAAGGACCTGGGCGCGATCCTCACCGAGCGGGCCATCGGCATCCTGGACAACCACGCCAAGACGGTCGCCGACGTCCACGACCGCCAGGCCGAGCTGTGGCAGGTCACCGAGGCCAACGCGGCCGACATCCGGGCGATCCTGGCCGGCTGAGCCGAGGACATCACCTTCGCGGCCGTGATGTGCGGGGGCTCCCGGCCCCCGCACATCACGGCAGACGGTAGATCGTGATCGAGTGGCCGACCTGGTCCACCGCCCTGCCGCGGCCGATCAGCGCGGCCAGCGGGGCCTCGGCCGTGGCGGCCGCGGAGTCCGAGACGACCAGCAGTCCGCGCACCTCGTCGCGGGCGGCCGTCAGCGGGTCGGCGGCGTGGATGCCGTAGTACGAGGGCTCGCCGCTGCCCTTGTAGACCAGCCAGACCTTGTCGTGCGGGTAGCGCTCCCGGAGGCGGTCGGCGAGCCGTCCGAGGTCCTGGCCCCAGTCGACGTTCGAATCATGCAGCCACAGATGGGTCTTGGCCGGACCGCCGAACGCCTCATTCGCGTACGGCAGGTAGTACGGGTACGTGCTGACCGAGCTGACGCCGGCGAACGCGACGAGCGCCGCGGTCGCGGCGTGCGCCCACCACCGCCGGACAGCGGTCACGGCCGCCGCCGCCACGGCCAGGAAGAACGGCATGAAGATCGCGTACCGCACGCCCAGGTCGCGGTGGCCGGTCATGGCCGTGGCGAGCAGGACGGCCGTGGGCAGCAGCACGTACGGGACGGCCGGCCGCAGCCGCCGGATCAGGCACAGGCCCACGGCACCGGCCGCCCCCAGGGCGAGCAGGCCGAGCGGGGTCTTCACCAGCAGGGCGGCCGGCAGGTAGTACCAGAGCCCGCCGTAGTAGATCCGGCCGTGCAGGAAGCCGGGCCGTACGATCTCCTCCTTGCTGAACTGGAGCAGCATCCCGTCGCGGTACTCGTGCGGGAACGGCAGCAGGTGGGCGGCTGCCGCCCGCAGCCCGTGCACCGTCGGCAGGTCCGCGGGCGCGGTCCAGCGCAGCCGCGGATCGACGACCAGATAGGAGGCCCAGACCACGGCGACCGCGATCAGCGCCGTGCCGGCCGCGGCCGCGAGGCCGAGCGCGAGCAGCCTCCACCTTCTCCTGGCTGCCATGCTTGCTGAGGAGCTCCTGGATGGCCTTCGCCTGGTCCAGC